>CANBPJ010000001.1 GCA_947371415.1 Burkholderiaceae bacterium
TTACCTGTTTATATCCATCAAGAGGCTCGCGAATTAAATGCCTATGATGTTGAGAGGGCAGGCGCGCATCGAAAACAATTTCTGAGGCAATCCTTAGATGATCTCAAGAGCCAATTGCAAGAATTGAATTCAAACTTATTTGAATTCAATGCCCAGCCCAATGAAGTGCTTCCACGTTTGGTAAAGACCTTGGGTGCTAAGGCAATCTATTGTGAGCAAATTGAGGCTCCTGAGGAATTAGAGCAAGTCGCCTCACTGCGAGAGATGGATCTGGATGTACAGGATTTTTGGCAATCGAGCATGTTAGATCCCCAATATTTTCCTTTTGGGGTTCAAGAGATGCCTGACATCTTTACGCAATTTCGTCGGGCAGTAGAGGCTGCGGGACTCAGGTTTACCAATCCTGTAAGCACTTCTGAAATCTTTCCTTCACTGCCATCAATGGATGGTCTTGGTGAGCTGTCGACTGAAGCATCGCTAGCTCATGAGCAGATTCAAGTCGGCTATTTGGGCGGGGAGGGTCATGCCCGAGCTCATCTAAAGCAATATCTTGAGCGTCGCCTGCCAGATACCTATAAGGAAACTCGCAATCAACTGATCGGTCAAGATTATTCCAGTAAATTTTCCCCATGGCTCGCTTTGGGTTGTATTTCTGCCAGAGTTCTTGCTGGAGAGTTGGCTGCATATGAAAAGCGCTATGGCGCCAATGATGGGACTTACTGGCTCTGGTTTGAGTTGTTATGGCGTGATTACTTTCGGTTCCTTCACTTTAAGTTTGGAAGGCGCTTATATCAAACACGCGGGCTTAGTAAACTAGCTGAAACTGTAACGCCGTTCGATGCCGTGAAGTTTGAGCAATGGCGCTCTGGAAATACAGGCGAGCCATTAATTGATGCGGGGATGCGTGAGTTAAAGGCGAGTGGCTACCTATCAAATCGCATGCGCCAGATCGTGGCAAGCTACTGGATTTATGACATGCAGGGAGATTGGCGTGCCGGAGCGGCCTGGTTTGAGTCCCAGCTCATTGATTACGACGTCTATAGCAATCAAGGTAATTGGCTTTACATAGCTGGTCGAGGAACAGACCCAAGAGGCGGCAGACCCTTTAACATCGCCAAACAAACTCAAGATCATGACCCTCAGGCAATTTATCGTCGCTTATGGCTTGAGCGCAATAGATAAATTAGAGTTCTTCTAGGGCGGCGTATTGCAGCAATGTTTCTAGGGAGATTTTTTCTAAAGCCTTCGCATTGGTGCTCTCGAGTTTAATCATGGGTGCACAGTTTGCCTCTAGGGCTTCGATCCAGCGATTTAGACATAGACACCATTGATCTCCCGCAACCAAGCCGGGGAATTGATACTCAGCTCTTGGGGTGATGAGGTCATTTCCGCGCTCCAAACTAAATTGCAGAAAATCATTCGTGAGTACTGCGCAGACGAGATGACTTCCCGCATCTTCCTCATTTGTCTTGCAGCAACCATCTCTAAAGAAACCTGTTAAAGGATCAAAGGAGCAGGGAACCAGTGGCTGACCTAAAACATTGAAGGATGATTCTGCTTGCATAAGTGCTCTTTGTATTAAAAAAATAGGGGGTGTAAAAAGAAAAATAGACTAGCTTTATGGGCTTGGGTACAACTTGAAAGATAGAGGTTTTCCGGCGGGGTCTACTTTGACCAAGACCATGTCACCGGAGTTAACAACCATACCAATATAGGATTGAATATTCACATGGTGGGTCACCATAATGATGGGCATATTTGGGTATTGCTTGCGTTCCGTTGCGATGAGTTTTGTTAAATCGTCCGTTTGTTTTTTTGCTTGGCTCATATCGTCAAAAAACGAACCTAATGAGGCTTCTTTTTTTACTGCACCCTTGTTTAGCAATGTGGCCGTATCGATGCAGCGACACCAAGCGCTGCTGTAGACTTTGGCTTGATCAATTCCTTGCTTAGATAGCCAGTCACCAATACCCTTGGCTTGTTTTCGCCCCAAGTCGCCAAGATTGCGTTGAGTGGAGCATTGGCCAATTTGATAGTTTTGAGGATCACCATAACCAGGCGCATCAGCATGTCTCATTAATAGGACATGTTGCCCATCCTGTAAGTGGCTGGCTAATTCGCTTTGCGCTATCGCTAATTTGCTCTGAGCGCACAGTAGGGTAACGATCAATAAGAAAAAAGATAGACGGAATTTAATCGAGATATATGGCCTACCAAGGTAGACGCTCTCCCGAATAGCTAATAAAGGCTCCTGAATCCTCTTTATTTAATGATAGTAAGACTTTGAGCATATCGCTTGCGGCATCTGTGGGCAGCCTACCGATTTGCTCACCCTTGAATGGTTTGGATAGTCTGGAATTCACTGTTCCAGGGTGCAGGGCCACTAAAGCCGTATTGGGTCTAGTTCTGCCAAATTCAATCGCGGCCGTTTTGATCAGCATATTTAAGGCTGCCTTAGAGGCGCGGTAGCTGTACCAGCCACCCAGTCGATTGTCCTCGATGCTCCCTACCTTGGCAGATAAGGTCGCCATGACCGCACCCGCAGGATCTAGTAGTTTAGAAAAGGATTTGATCGTGAGGCCGGGACCAATTGTATTGACCTGCATTAGCGCCTGAAGTTGCTCGGCATTAAGGTCATCTAATTTCTTCTCGGGCATCCAGTGCTCGGAGTGCAGCACCCCAATTGTGTTGATGATGAGCTGAAAAGGGCCTGCATCGGTCAAGGCAGTGGCAGCCGATTCAATTGAGCTGAAATCCTGGTAATTAATTGGAATGGGTGAGTTTCGATGAATGCCGTAAACAGTACTGCAAGAAGGGTTGCTCCCCAGCAATTCCATAAATGCTGATCCAATGGTTCCGGAGGATCCAATGACTAATGCGCGAAAGGGCTGCGGAACTAAAGGCATAAGGGCGGCAATGGTAAGAGCTTCTTTAAATGGGGCTCAGCTAGTTTATTGAATAAGTCTTAAACTTGCTTGATGACTTTTCAGGCTCCTAAATCCCTTTCCGAGGCTGACCTCTCCCGTTTAATTGAAATGGCTTGGGAGGACCGCACTCCATTTGATGCTATTGAGCAAAACTTTGGTCTATCAGAGCCACAAGTCATTGCCATCATGCGTTCGGAACTCAAGCGCTCTTCATTTAATTTGTGGCGTAAAAGAGTGACGGGCAGAGCGACAAAACATCTTGCACTTAGAAGTAAGTTGGTAACGCGCGCCTATTGCGCTACACAATATAAACAAAAGTCATGACGATGAAAAAGCTAACGATGTATTACGACGGACTGTGCCCTTTATGCCAAGCCGAAATTCTATTTTTGTCAGGGCGCAATCAGGCTGATTTATTAAGTTTTGTGGATGTCAACTCTACGCAATATGCGGCAGATGTTGTGGGCATATCTTGTCAGCAAGCTTTAGATTCTATGTATGCCCAATATGATGACGGCCAGCTTATTAATGGTGTAGATGTTTTCACTGCGGCATATGAGAGGGCGGGCCTGCCCAAATTGGCTTGGTTGTTTTCGCGACCCAGCTTGCGACCGATATTGACACGAGGATATCGATTTTTTGCCAAAAACCGCCATGCTATTTCGAGCATATTCGGCCCTAGCGCATTGCGCTTAGTCAGGGCAACATCCCGACAGAAGGAGTGAGCGATGAGGAAGCAATTTTTAAAAAGTAGCGCCACCCTGTTTATTGTGCTTTCCCTTATGGCTAGCTTAAGTAGTGCTAGGGATACATCTCACATCGAACTCGCCATGAATCAATCTCAGTTGCAAGGCTCTGGCAGATTGAACTTTTGGGGCTTTCATATTTACGATGCAGCGCTATATCGCGCCAGCAATTCGAGTACACCGGATTTCGCGTTGGATATCCAATATCAAAAATCGTTCTCAGGAGGCGCGCTTGCCAACAAAACAGCAGATGAGATGAAGAAGATAGGTGTATCAGAGACGCAGGCAGTGATTTGGGGGAAAGAATTAGCGGCAGTTTTACCCAATGTTGAGCCGGGGCAAACTCTTACGGGTGTCTACTCCCCCAAAGTTGGCACTACCTTATTTTATGAGGGCAAAAAAATTGCCCAAATTCCCGACACTGAATTTTCAAAAGCTTTTTTTGGAATTTGGCTCGATCCTAAAACCAGCGCACCCAAGTTAAGAGCGGAATTACTTGGCAATGGCTGCCCACCCACCTTGATTTCTGGAGCTTGTTAAATGCGAATGATCATCATGGTATCTAAGTTCCTCGCCAGTTCATTGCTGGTCGTCAGCGTGCTTGCTTGTTCCTCGCCAACAGTGACGCAATATGCACAAGAGAAGCCTCAGTTGGATCTCAGCGAGTATTTCAACGGCACGATTGATGCATATGGGATCTTTACTGATCGCAGTGGCAATGTTCAAAAAAGATTCACGGTGCTGATGCTAGCCAAGTGGTCAATAGTGGATGGCAAGAAAACAGGTGTCCTAGATGAAAGCTTCGAATATTCAGACGGCACAAAACAAAAACGCATTTGGACTTTGGTGGAGACTTCCCCCGGCAAATTCATTGGCACTGCCGATGATGTGATTGGCGAAGCTATTGGTGCGTCCTCGGGTAATGCTTTAAATTGGACTTATACGCTTGCATTACCGGTGGATCAATCCATTTACCATGTGCAGTTTGATGATTGGATGTACTTGGTGACACCCAAGGTCATGATCAATAAAGCGAAGATGAGTAAGTTTGGGATTAATCTTGGCGAAGTGACCCTGAGTTTTTACAAGCGCTGATATCGCCCATATACAGAAAGTCAATATTGAAAAAGCTTGTACTCATCCTGGGTGATCAGCTAGATATCCATAGCCCAGTGCTAAAAAAGATCGACTCGAAGATAGATCAAGTGATCATGATTGAGTCAGCGAATGAAGCTCAGCATGTTTGGTCCCATAAAGCCAAGATCGCCTTATTTTTGTCGGCAATGCGGCACTTTGCTGAGCACCTCAAAAGTCTTGGCCTGCCTCTGGCGTATATTCAACATTCACCCAAAACGATTGTCGAGGAACTGAGAAGCAAAGTTATTGATGGACAATTTACCCATCTCATTTGCACCGAGCCTGGAGAGTGGCGGCTGAAGGGGGCTATTGAAGACTTAGCCTCTGAGTTACATATCACTTTAGAGATGCATGAAGATCCGCATTTCTACTGCTCACATCACGAGTTTAAAGACTGGGTTGCCAATAAAAAAGAGTTGCGACTGGAGTACTTTTACAGACTCATGCGCAAGACCCATAACATCTTGGTCGATCAGGATGGAAACCCAGAGGGTGGGCAATGGAACTTTGACCGGGATAATCGTAAGCCTTTTCCGAAGAAAGGCCCTGGATTAATTCCCCCTCCAGCCTTATTTGAGCCAGACGATATTAGTAAAGCGGTATTGGCTGAAGTTGAGCAAAGGTATTCAGATCACCCTGGATCGCTGGCACACTTTCGGTGGCCAGTTACTCGCGCCCAAGCGCTTGAGGTGCTCGAGGGATTTGTAGAGCATCGCTTGGCAACTTTCGGCATCCATGAGGATGCGATGTGGACTGATACTCCCTTCGGGTGGCACTCATTGCTTTCTAGTTCGCTAAACCTCAAACTACTGAATCCAAGAGAGGTGATCGATGCGGTATTGGTTGCCTGGAAAAAAGATGACTTAGAGCTTGCAACTGTAGAGGGATTTATCCGTCAAATTTTGGGTTGGCGAGAATTTGTGCGTGGGATGTATTACCTCGACATGCCACAAATGGCACTGGATAATTTTTACGAACATCAGAATGCCCTACCTGCCTGGTATTGGACTGGCAAAACTAATATGAGGTGCATGCAAGAGGCGATTGGGCAAACGCTGCAGTTCGGCTACGCACACCATATTCAGCGATTAATGGTGACGGGTAACTTTGCGCTGTTAGCTGAGGTCTTGCCAAAAGAAGTATGTGATTGGTACTTAGCGATTTATATTGATGCGATTGAATGGGTGGAGTTGCCTAATACTGCTGGGATGGCCCTGTTTGCAAGTGGCGGACGCTTTACTAGTAAACCCTACATTGCTAGCGGTGCCTACATTAAGCGCATGAGTAACTATTGCGACACATGCCAATATAAGCCCGATATTCGCTTCGGGGAGGGTGCTTGCCCCGTCACTAATCTATATTGGAACTTTTTGATTAAGCACCGCACTCAATTTGAGGCTAGCCCGCGGACTAGATTGATGACCGCCAACTTATCCCGAATTAGTGAGGCGGATCAGCAGTCTATTCAGGTTCATGCCAAAGGGCTACTGGGGGATCTGCACTCTCTGTAAATCTGTGTCACACTTTCGCTACACCAATCAGCGGGCCCAAAATCGCAATGAGAATAGAAGATACTGATCCAGCAAGGCATGCTGGCATTGAATACCCTATGGAGGTAGGTGCGCCCGTATTTGCACCTATCAAAGTCGTAGAAGAGAAGGATAAGGCCGTCAATGTGGCTCGCCAAAATGCGAAGCTGGAATACGATCGCATCATGGAGCAAGCGGAAGTATTGATGAAGCAGGCACGCGCACTCCAGGCCCGACTAGATGCTACTGAAATGGTACATAGCGCTAAATTTAGCTTCAACCCTATTCATGGGAAGATATATCACCTCTATTTTGATAGTCGCAATGCGGTAAATGTCTTGATTCAGAATGGCCCCCATCAGTGGAGTTGTGGCATTCCTGATGCGTGGACATACTCTATGGCGGTGAAAAAGCTAGGTGATAGTACTTGGGCTGTAATTGAGGAGGAAGAGAATGCATCTTCCTCGCTTGCGGTAAGATAATTTTTTATATAAAAATAATAAGGTGACTTGTGACAACTGCACGAATTGTTAGTCTTTCCGAACTCGGCAATGCCGACGTAATCAAATTGATCAATAAAGAATTACCTGCACCAGCCAAAGGTGAGGTGCAACTTCGTCAAACAGCGATTGGCTTTAACTTCATCGACGTATATCAAAGGTCAGGCGTCTATCCCTTGGAATTGCCTACAGGCCTTGGTCATGAAGCAGTTGGCGTAGTTGAGGTTCTAGGCGAAGGCGTTACTCGCTTTAAGGTGGGCGATCGTGTGATGTATATGAATGCTGGTATTGGGGCTTATGCAAGCGCTCGTAATGTTGCCGTTGATAAGTTGGTGGCTGTTCCAGATGCCGTCTCTGACGAGGTTGCCGCCGCAGTATTTTTTAAAGCAATGACAGCGCAATACTTGGTTCAAAAAACGTACAAAGTGAAATCTGGTGATGTAGTTTTGGTTCATGCTGCCGCTGGTGGTGTTGGCCAAATCCTGGCTGGTTGGGCAAAGTCTTTGGGTGCTTTTGTCGTTGGCACTGTAGGCTCTGAAGCCAAATTTGCCGTGGCAAAGGAGGCGGGATGTGATGCCGTAGTGGATTACTCTAATCCGAACTGGGTTGAGGAGGTGCTGAAGGCAACCGGTGGTCGTAAGGCAAATGTGGTTTATGACTCAGTGGCTAAAACGACATTCTTAGGATCGCTTGAATGCGCCGCTCCATTTGGCACAGTAGCTTTGTTTGGTGCAGCCTCAGGCCCAGCCCCTGAAATTCAGCCAGAGATTTTGAATAAGAAGGGTTGCTTGTTCTTAACCAGGCCTTCCGTGTTTCCGCACAATGCCACCCCTGAACTGCTCCAGGAAAATGCTCGCGCTGTATTTGATGCTATTGCCCAGGGTAGAGTCAAGGTGAAGATTGGCGCTAAATTTACACTCGAGCAAGCTGCTGAAGCGCACAAAGCGGCAGAAGGAAGAAAAGTTTCTGGCGCCATTGTGATTACGCCCTAAACAATAAAACTGTTTGATGGGAGCCCCGCTTTAGCGGGGTTTTTTATTGGAATCACTGGGCCTTAGGCTGCCTTTCTGAAAAATGAAATGCCTATAAATTGATGCAGTGCCATATAAACGGGCTTGCCTTTTCTCCGCTATAGTTTGACAAGATTAATAATAAAAACCTGGAGAAAATCATGCGTACTCATATTTTTGCTGGTTCTTTGGTGGCGGGGATGATTTCTGCAATGCTACTGAGCCCTATGGCTTCTGCGCAAACTCAAGCGACCAGTAAAGCGAATGCTCAAGGTGGTGCCGAGCTCTTATGGTTGGGCCAGGCTGGATTTCGGATCAAGAGTCCTAATGGCAAGATGATTCTGATTGATCCTTGGATTACTGGTGGACCAAAAACGCCACCGATGTATAAAAATGATTTGGCCGCTATTGGACCTATCGATTTATTGTTGGTAACGCATGCTCACGTGGACCACATTGGCGATGCCCCAGCGCTTGCCAAAATGAACAATACCAAATTGTATGGTCCAGCAGATATGGTGACGCCACTCATTACCTTGGGAATATTGCCTGCCGACCTTGGTTATCGATTTAATAAAACAGGTCGAGTCACACCTTTGCCTGGTATTAAGGTGACGGCCGTTCAGGCAGAGCATTCTTCTTTGTTGGTTTGGAAAAACCCTGTAACTGAGAAAATGGAGTCTCATCCTGCTGGCGAGCCAATGGGCTACATCATTGAGCTAGAGAATGGTTTCAAAATCTGGCATATGGGTGATACAGGGCTCTTTAGTGATATGAAGTTTATTGCTGAGCACTACAAGCCAGACCTGGTACTGATTCCGATTGGTGGAAATTTCACGATGGCTCCGGATGATGCTGCTTTTGCTTTGCGTACATGGGTAAAGCCAAAGATGGTCATCCCAATGCACTACAACTCTAACCCGCTCACAAAAGGTACTTTGGCAGAATTTCAGGATGCTATGAAGGGCAGCCCAATCAAAATTATTCCAATGACCGAAGGTCAGACTGTTCAGTTTTAATTATTCGTATTCGTAAAGGTAATCTTTTGTGATTGATGCTTCATCTACAGTGAGGGCGCAGCTTGCCCCTCATGGCGTTCTATCTGCCTCGGTTTATTTGGGTAATTTTCTATTGGTGACTGGTCAATCAGCTTCTGGTGAGCCTACCGGAATCGCGCCTGATATTTGCCGTGCAATTGCTGAGCTTCTAGGCGTAGAGCTCAATCTCAGGGGCTGTAAAACTCAGGAAGAGGTTGTGGATTCAGCGGCCACTGGTCAATGCGGGATTGCATTGGTTGGTTCCGATCCGGCTCGTGCTCAGCTCGTGACATTTACGCCTGCCTATGTAGAGCTTGAGGCAACTTACCTAGTTCCCGCTAATTCACCCATCGTGAGTATTGCGCAGGTCGATCAACCTGGAGTTCGCATCGCTTCTTTTTTCAAGAGTGCATATGATCTTTGGTTGCAGCGCAACCTCAAGCACGCCACCTTGGTTCATGCTGATAGCGTGGCGGCAAGTAATGAGTTGTTTGCTCGAGAAAACTTGGATGCATTGGCCGGCTTAAAAACTGGTCTGGTAACTGCTTCTCAGAATATTCCGGGATCACGAATTCTGGATGGTCAGTTCACTGGTATTCAGCAAGCTATTGCCACTAAAAATTCAAATCACGAATCTATTGAATTCTTGAGTGCTTGCGTTCAAGAATTAATTAGTACAGGTTTAGTAACGGCATTAATTCAGAAGTATCGGGTGCAGGGCCTCTCTGCTGCACCGGTATTGACGCATTCTTAAGAAATCGAATATGAAAAAAATTGTATCTACTTTTATTTTGGGGTTTAGTCTTTTGAGTCTTCAGGGCGCGTCTGCTCAGGTTGCCAGCTATCCCAATCGTCAAATTAAAATCATTTCTCCATTTGCTACTGGCGGGATTGCCGATGGTTTTTCGCGGATCATTGCTCAGGGCTTAAGCGAGGCCTATAGTCAGCCCGTCATTGTTGAAAACAAGACTGGTGGTGGAGGCAATATCGGCGCTGATTTTGTGGCCAAATCACCGGCAGACGGCTATACATTAATCATGGGAAGTATTGGTACGCACGCTGTTAATCCCTATCTTGTGAAAAATATGCCTTATGACCCACTCAAGGACTTTGTACCAGTGGCTTTTGTGCTTGATGCCGAAGGCTTGTTAGCGGTCAATCCAGGCCTGCCTGTTAAAAGTGTGAGTGAGCTCATAGCCTACGTAAAAGCCAACCCAGGAAAAGTATCTTATGGGTCGGGCGGCATTGGTACTGCCAGTAATTTGGCGGGAGAGCTCTTTAACTTGACCGCAAAAATAGACATGACTCATATTCCTTACAAAGGAAATGCTTTGGCAATCACGGATTTGATTGGCGGACAAACGCAGGTCATGTTTGCTACTATGCCGACGATTCTGCCTTATGTGAAGAGTGATAAATTGCGCGGCCTTGCAGTAACAGGTGCAACAAGGGATCCATCCATGCCAGATTTACCTAGCATCAGCGAGACGCTACCTGGATTTGATGTCAAAAACTGGATTGGCTTATTTGCGCCTGCAGGCACTCCTCCGGCTATCGTGAAGAAGTTGCATGCTGAAGTAAACAAGATCATGATGCAGCCGGCAGTGCAAAAAAAGCTCGAGTCTGAGGGGGCTAAGTATTACGCTATGACGCCCGAGGCTTTTGGTGCTTTTCAGAAGAAAGAGTCAGTTCGCTGGGGCAAGATTATTAAAAGCGCGGGTATCAAGCCAGAATAAGGCTTTAATCAGGGCAAGGCTTTTGCTCTTAACTCGGCTTATAATCAGCTAAGCGATTGAATTAAAAGAAATTTATTCTTTAAATACTGTTTTGGGTGGTTTGACAGTCCTCTGAGGCTCTTGGACAATGCCTGGGGTGGTTTGATTCAAACCATTTCTTCTGATGACAGCCATTAACTCCTCCATCCCTCAGTCCACTGCGCCCATGCTTGAGGCTCGTGCAATTACTTGCGTACGAGGTGAGCGAGAGTTATTTTCCGGGCTTGATTTGCAGGTGTCTCCCGGTGAATGTCTGCATATTCGAGGTGAGAACGGCGCCGGAAAAACAAGCCTTTTGCGCCTATTGACCGGCCTGGCCTCACCTGAGTCTGGTGAAGTTCTTTGGGATGGTGCCTCCATTAAAAAAGAGGCATTCGAATATCACAGCAAGCTATTATTTTTGGGTCATCGTGATGCCCTGAAGGAGGATTTGACTGCTCTTGAAAATCTTCGGATGTATGCGGCTATCGATGGAGTGGATCTGACTGATGTAGAAGCTTTTTCAACTCTGTGGCGATGCGGCTTGAAGGGGCGAGAAGATCTTCCAGTCAGCTGCTTGTCTGCCGGGCAGAAAAAACGCGTACTGATGGCGCGTATGCTGACGCGACGTGCGCAAGTTTGGATCCTAGATGAGCCCTTTAATGCGCTAGATGCACAGGCCGTACATGAACTGCAAGGCTTAATAACTCAACATCTCAAGGCTAATGGTTTGGCGGTGTTGACGAGTCACCAGCCGTTAACCATTTCAAATTTGAGGGTGCTGGACTTATGAACGCCTTCATTACTATTATTCAGCGTGATCTCTTACTAGTCATGCGCCGTAAGAGTGAGGTCTTGACGGCACTATTCTTCTTTGTGATTGTGACCAGCCTATTCCCATTGGGAATCGGTGCCGACACCGCCTTGCTTAGAAAGATTGCCCCCGGTGTCATTTGGGTGGCCGCTTTGCTCTCAACTTTGCTTGGTCTGCAGCGGATGTTTGCGTCAGATTATGCTGATGGCACTCTAGAGCAATTGGTTTTATCTCCCAATTCCTTTACATCGTTGGTATTTGGCAAGATCATTGCCCATTGGTTGGTCTCGGGGCTTCCCTTGGTTTTATTGGCGCCGGTGATTGGTATTCAATTTGATTTGGATGTCGAGTCACTCAGGGTGCTAATGGCGGCGCTGCTACTGGGAACACCCGTTCTATCATTGCTAGGCTCGATTGGAGCAGCTTTAACTTTAGGGGTGAGGGGCGGTAGCGTATTGATGAGTCTCTTGATATTGCCACTCTATATTCCGGTATTGATTTTCGGTGCTGGCGCTGTGTACGCCAGCAGCGTAGGACTTGATATCACAGGCCATTTTTCTCTATTGGGCGCTTTATTCATTTTGGCATTAGCATTTGTGCCTTGGGTTAGTGCTTCTGCTGTCAAGATTGCTATCGAATGAGTCATATAAATAATTTATCTTCTGGTCGCGTAATGAACTGGTTCAAATTCTCGAGCCCAAGTACTTTTTATCCTTTGGCTGGAAAAATGATTCCTTGGTTTTGGGCGCTGTGCATTATTTTTGGAGTAGCCGGCTTGTGGGTCAGCTTCTTTGTTGCTCCAGTAGATGCAGTGCAAGGTCAGGGTTATCGAATTATTTTTATCCATGTGCCCGCATCTTGGATGTCTATGTTCATCTATTTAGTGATGGCTGCTTGGGCGGGCTTGGGTTTGGTATTCAATACGCGCTTGTCAGCCATGATGGCGCAGGCACTTGCGCCGATTGGCGCTTGGATGGCATTTCTGTCTTTATGGACCGGCGCCTTTTGGGGTAAGCCAATGTGGGGTGCTTGGTGGGTTTGGGATGCCCGCTTAACTTCAGAATTAATCTTACTTTTCTTATATTTAGGCTTTATTGCTCTGCAGGCATCCATCGACAATACACGTAGGGCGGATAAGGCAGGAGCCATCTTGGCCTTAGTTGGCGTTGTAAATGTCCCCATTATTTATTTTTCAGTGAAATGGTGGAATACCTTGCATCAAGGAGCTTCCGTTTCTTTAACCAAGGCCCCAGCTATGGCTCAGACTATGCTCTGGGGAATGCTCTTGATGGCTTTATGCTTATGGATGTACTCAGTCGCAGTAGGGTTAATGCGAGTGCGCGCCATTATTTTGGAGCGCGAAGCACATACTGACTGGGTTAAGCAACTAAATGAGGTTAAGTGTTGATGTGGAATAGTCCTGCAGAATTTTTTGCGATGGGAGGTTACGCCCTTTATGTCTGGTGCAGCTTTGGGGTATGCGCCCTGGTGTTTGTGATTGAGCCTTTGGCTGTTCGAGCACGCCATCAGGCCATTGTGCGTAGACTTCAACGTGAAGTCCTGGCAGAGCAGTTTGATCAAAAGGGTGGAAAGTGAAGCCAAGACATAAGCGAGCAGCCATGATTGTTGGCGCACTCATTGCCATTGGTGTAGCGGCAATATTGATTTTGAATGCACTGAATAGCAATATTGCTTTGTATGTCACTCCTAGTGAAGTGGCTGCTGGCAAGTCGCCTACAGGCCAAGTCTTTCGAATTGGCGGCATGGTTAAGGATGGCTCACTCAAGCGGGATGGTTTAACAGCGCACTTTGTGATTACCGATTTGGTAAAAGACATTCCTGTTGCTTACACTGGCATTCTTCCGGATTTATTTAAAGAAGGTAAGGGCGCGGTGATTCAAGGTCGCCTTGATCCAAGCGGTCAATTTATTGCTAGCGAAGTACTGGCTAAGCATGATGAGAACTATATGCCCCCAGAAGCTAAGCATGCTTTAGAGCAAGCTCAAAAAAATGGAAGTAAATAATGATCCCTGAGTTTGGGCACTACGCATTAATTCTGGCTTTATGTGTTGCGATCATTCAAGGCATTCTTCCATTGCTCGGGGCTCATTACAGCCGGCGTGAGTGGATCCTATTGGCTAGACCTGCTGCCCAAACTGTTTTCTTATTGCTCGCAATTGCATTTACGATTCTGGCCTGGAGTTTTTATACCAATGATTTTTCTGTTTTGTATGTGGCAGAGCATTCGAATTCACAGCTCCCAGTCATTTATCGCTTAGGCGCAGTATGGGGCGGTCATGAGGGCTCTTTATTACTCTGGATTTTCTTGTTATCTACTTGGACTTTTTTAGTGGCACAACTTTCCAAGTCGCTCGATGAATTCATGGTTGCTCGAGTGATTGGTGTGTTGGGTTTGGTAACTACGGGACTAATCTTATTTGTCCTGACTACATCAAACCCTTTTGAGAGACTCTTACCCGCTGCACAGGATGGCCGTTCTTTAAATCCGCTCTTGCAGGATCCGGGTTTGGTGTTTCATCCACCAATGCTATATATGGGTTACGTTGGCTTCTCAGTAGCGTTTGCGTTTGCGATTGCGTCTTTGCTTTCTGGTCGCTTAGATGCGGCATGGGCGCGCTGGTCGCGTCCCTGGACAACAGCGGCATGGGTATTTCTGACTCTGGGGATTGCCCTAGGATCTTGGTGGGCTTATTACGAATTAGGTTGGGGCGGTTGGTGGTTTTGGGACCCTGTTGAGAATGCCTCATTCATTCCTTGGTTGGTTGGCACTGCTTTGCTACATTCCTTGGCTGTTACCGAGAAGCGCGGCGGGTTCAAGAGTTGGACCGTGTTGTTGGCAATTACCGCTTTCTCACTGTCACTCTTGGGTACATTCTTGGTGCGCTCTGGCGTTCTGACTTCGGTTCATGCTTTTGCCACTGACCCTAAGCGCGGCATTTTTATTTTGATTTTCCTGGTGCTGGTAGTAGGTTCCTCACTAACGCTCTACGCTTGGCGCGCACCCAAAAGCACGCTTGGTGGTAAGTTCAGCTTAACTTCGCGTGAAACATTTATTCTGCTTGGCAATGTGTTTTTAGTGGTGTCAGCAGCGTCAGTGCTTCTAGGTACGCTCTATCCCTTGCTGATTGATGCTCTGCATTTAGGAAAAATCTCAGTAGGCCCTCCTTACTTTAATAGCGTCTTTGTCCCAATCATGATTCCATTATTGGTATTAATGGGAGTTGGGCCTTGGACTAGTTGGAAAAACTCTAATCTATTGGCTGTCATTCAACGTTTATGGATTGCAGCATTGGTAGCAGTCATTGCAGCTGCTTCGATTCCGTTTGTGATGGGTGAATTCACTTGGCTTAGTAGTCTTGGTTTCTTATTGGCATTTTGGGTGATTGCTTCGGGAGTGATGCAAATCATTCGCCAAGCAAAAGCAGGCAAACCAACTCGTTCGTTTATTGGTATGCAGGTAGCGCATCTTGGAATAGCAGTATTTGTCATTGGCGTTACGATGGTGGGCGCGTATCAAGAAGAGAAAGATGTGCGCATGCTCGCCGGCGAGAGTGTGAGTGTTGGTGGCTATCAAATTCAGCTACAAGGTGTGACCGCCGTTCCCGGTCCCAACTACAAAGCGATGCAAGGTACTTTTTTGCTGACCCGCAATGGGAAGTTGGAAGCAACCATGTATCCAGAAAAACGTAGCTACTTTTCTTCTACGATGCCAATGACCGAGGCGGCAATTGACGTTGGCCTAACTCGAGATATTTATGTTTCTCTGGGTGAGGAGTTGGACGATAAGGCATGGGCCGTGAGGGTCTATTACAAGCCTTTTGTGGATTGGATTTGGTTTGGATGTTTATTGATGGCTTTGGGCGGGGTACTAGCAATGTCCGATAAGCGTTATCGCATGAAGTTGCGGAAGGCTTCAGCATGAAAGCCAAGTTTTTAATTCCACTCCTCTTGTTTGTCATTCTGGTTGGATTCTTGGCGGTAGGCTTAAATCGAGATCCACACGAAGTACCTTCTCCGTTGATCGGTAAGCAGGCACCTGCTTTTGAATTGCCTCAATTAGCCGATCCCCAAAAAACTTTTTCCCCTGAGAGCATGAAAGGAAAGCCCTGGATTTTGAATGTATGGGCCTCTTGGTGTGTTGCTTGTCGTGAAGAGCATCCCGTTCTGGTTGAATTAGGCAAGTTGCAGGTGGCACCGATTATTGGGTTGGATTACAAAGACAAGCGTGAAGATGCCATGGCTATGCTCGCTCGCCAAGGGAATCCGTATTCCCTATCTGCATTTGATGCCAACGGCCGGGTAGGTATTGATTATGGCGTCTATGGGGTTCCAGAGACGTACGTGATTGATAAGGCTGGTGTGATTCGGTTTAAACACATTGGCCCGATCACTCAGGAATTACTGAATCAGAAAATCATTCCTTTATTGGGCGAGCTTCAATAATGACTAAGCGAATTTTTCAGTCTTTTGCTTTTGCTTTGCTAACTACGGGCTTATTCAACACTACTTTCGCTAAAGACGCAGTGCCGCTAGCTGATGATCCTGTTACTGAGCAGCGCCTGATTGTGATCTCAGAAGAAATGCGTTGCTTGGTTTGTCAGAATGAATCCCTTGCGGGCTCTCGCTCTGATTTGGCGAATGACTTGCGTCGAGAGATTCGTATCTTGATTAAAGAGGGTAAGACGGACGAGCAAATTCGGAGTTTTATGGTTGAGCGTTACGGTGATTTTGTCTTATACCGCCCACCCGTTAAGCCCATTACTTGGCTATTGTGGATAGGCCCTTTTGTAATTTTGCTTGCTGGCATTATTGGTTTGATGGTCTATCTGCGTCGCAGAAATCGGAGTGTGCCCAGTACTACGCTATCGGAAGAAGATAATCGCCGTATTGATGCGCTGCTGAAGGACGCAAAATCCGGCTCAACAGAAAATGCACATGACTAGTTTTTTAATACCCGCTCTCCTCTTATTGATCTTGGTCTTGGTGCTGCTGCTACGCCCATTCTTTTTTCCCGCAAAGGAGTCGGCCACCTCGCGTCGTCAGATGAATGCGGCTATTTATCGAGAAGAGCTCGATAAGCTCGAGGCGGATCGCCTATCAGGCGCGGTTGACAGTACAAGCTATGAGCAGACTCACGCAGAAATGCGTCAGCGTCTTTTTCAGGATACTGATGAGGCAGATGATCTTGCGGTTTTGGGCTCCCCCAAGAAAACCATCATTGGAATTTGCATCTTCATAGTGCTGCTTTCATCAGGCTTTTACTTTTTCTTGGGCGATGCCTCTCGGATTGCCGAAAAGAATGCTGAAAATCCAATGACACAAGCATCCGTAGAAAAGATGGTTGCTGAGTTTGCTGCCAAGATGGAAAAAGAGCCAGATAACCTTAAGGGCTGGGCGATGTTGGCGCGCTCCTATCGGATTTTGGGTCGTAATGCCGAGGCTGAAAAAGCCTATGCTCGAGCAGGATCTTTTGTGGATGCTGACCCACAATTATTGGCGGACTATGCTGATGTATTGGCGGCAAACGCGAATGGTAATTTTTCTGGCAAGCCACTACAGCTGATTAATAAAGCATTGGCACTAGATCCAAATAATTTACTGGCTTTATGGCTTTCTGGCACTGCAGCCTTTAATGCGCAGAACTACAAAGCAGCAGTACAGTCATGGGAAAGGCTAGCCAAGCAATTGCCTGTAGAGTCAGATGAAGCGCGTGCGATTGCGTCCTCAATTGCCGAGGCCCGTAGTAAAGGAGGGCTCCCTCCAGCTAGTGCACCAGTGATTAGCAATCAGGGAGTGAGTGGGCAAGTGGACATGAGTCCTGAGTTGAAGTCTAAGATAAAGTCAGGCGATATCTTGATGGTAATTGCACGTAAGCCTGGTGAGCGTATGCCAGTGGCAGTCCTCAAAACCGCTGTAACGACATTCCCAATGAGTTTTGTTTTAAACGATGCTTTGGCAATGAGTCCCAATGCATTGATTTCTCAATTGCCGGAGGTGTTGCTGGAGGTGCGCGTCTCCAAAACCGGAATGGCTATGCCAGAGGCTGGCGACTTGATCTCTAAACCTCAAGCGATCAAAGTGGGCACGACCAATGCCCACTTAATGATCGATCAAGTTAGACCTTAATTACCCTCGCCCAACAAAGGGCATATTGCTTGCCATGATAGTCATGGAGAGAATATTGCTCTCTAAGGGTAGTTGGGCCATGTGAAGGACGGCTTGCCCAACATGATCTACATCCATGAGCGGCTCAACCTTTTTTGACCCATCTGGCTGCAGAATGCCCGCAGCCATTGGGATGGTCATCTCGGTACCCGCATTACCAATATCGATTTGACCGCAGGTGATATTAAATGGGCGACCATCTAGAGCAATGGATTTAGTTAGCCCCGTAATGGCGTGTTTAGTGGCTGTATAGGGCGCAGACATCGGGCGGGGGGCATGCGCAGAAATAGAGCCATTATTAATGATGCGCCCGCCTTGGGGTGATTGTGCTTTCATCATGCGGATAGCCTCTTGCGAGCACAAAAAAGCTCCGCAGAGATTGGCGTTGACGACATTCATCCACTGCTCATAACTTAATTCTTCCATGGGAATTGCTGGAGCCCCCATACCGGCATTGTTAAAGAGCACATCAATGCGACCAAAATGGTGTTTAATTTCTGAAAACAAGTGTTTTACTTCTTCCGGCTTACCCACATCACAAGCAACAGCAAGACAGTTTTGAGCGCTACCACCAATGGCTTGAATGGCGAGATTCAATTTTTCTAGATTTCTACCTGTAAGAGCTACCCTAAAGCCACCATGCAATAGTGCCTTAGCTGCGGCTTTACCAATACCTGTTCCCGCCCCCGTGACTAGGGCCACCTTATTTAGGCTTGAATTCATGAATGTCCTAATGGTTCTCTGAAACCATCATCTTATCTCGAAATATTCGAATGAATTCATTCTGTTACCGATTCTTGGGCTCGGGGCATAATGGCAAAAACAAGAAGAATTCTTATGGACTTCATACGCAAAAATATCTATAACCCTTTATCGCTTGGCGTTGCCTTTTTGGTCTTAGTGGGCATCCTCTTTTCGACGCTTTGGATTTTGGTTCCACCACCCCCTCGCTCTATTGAATTGGCAACAGGTTTTCCGTCTGGCCTATACCAGCAGTTTGGGGAAAAACTGCAAAGTGAGCTTGCTCAAGAGGGCGTTTCACTCAAGCTGCGGACTACGGGTGGCACAAGTGATAACTTAGCCTTAATCAATGACCCTCATTCCGGGGTTGATTTTGCAATGGTCCAAGGTGGGGTGGCTGATATATCAAAACATCCTAATTTGGTATCAATTGCTGGACTGTTTTATGAGCCAGTTTGGGTCTGGTATCGCGAGGGTGCCTTTAAGGGTGAAGGTGGTCGACTGAGCTTGCTGAGCCAATTAAAGGGTAAACGCGTTTCGATCGGCAATGAGGGTAGTGGCACATTAATCTTGGCCTCTCAGTTGCTAGAGGCGAGTGGCCTGAGAGCAAAGGATTTCCATGCTGAAAAACTAAAGCCTCTAGAGGCCTTGGAGAAGTTCAAAAAAGGTGAGTTAGATGCCGTATTTCTGGTGAGTGCTGCTGAGGCCCCGCTCGTAAAAAGTTTTTATGAAACTGCTGATATTCGCCTAATGAATTTTGAGCAGGCCGATGCTTACGTGCACCTTTTTCCATTTTTGTCTAAGGTTACGGTACCCCGAGGCGTAGTGAGTATTGCCTACGATCTTCCTAGGCAAGATATACAGGTATTGGCAGCGACGGCTACCTTAGTGGGCAGGGATGATGTCAGCCCTGCATTGGTGACGCTATTGCTTGGTGAGACCTACGATGTACTAAAGTCATATTCTTATTTGCAAAAACCAGGAGAATTTCCTTCTAGTTCAGGCTTAGATTTTCCTATTCATGTTGACGCAGAGATTTACTTGAAGGATGGCCCATCATTTTTGCATCGCCACTTGCCATTTTGGACGGCAGTCTGGATTGGGCGTTTTGCAAAGATTGTGATTCCATTACTCGTAATTTTGATTCCACTGTTTACCTACATTCCGGCTATTAAGAATTTATTTTTGCGACTCAAACTATCTCAGGTATATGAGGAACTCAAGGTAATCGAGAGAAACGCTTTAAATCCTGAATTAAGAGAAAAGAATTACAAAGATCTTGAAAGTATTGAGCAACGGGTTGGCAACATCAAAGTCTCCATGCTCGATGCGAAAGAGTTGTATGATTTAAAAGGGCATGTAGGGGAAGTTCGCGGAAGATTGAGCCTCCCATCTCAGGAGAAAAGATGAAGCATAAGAGCATCGTTGTAATAAGTGCGCTGGTAAGCGCATGGCTTTTCTCTGTGGGCGTGCTAGCGCAGTCTTACCCCTCTAAATCTGTCGCCGTGGTTGTTCCTCAAGCCGCGGGTGGAACCAACGATATTGTTGCGCGCTTAATTGCGCCTGCGCTCGGTGAGGCTCTTGGGACCTCCATCGTGGTTGAAAATAGACCGGGTGCTGGCGGCAATATTGGGACGCAAAGCGTTGCGCGTGCCGCTAAGGATGGTTACACCCTATTGCTCACCATTAATAGCGCTCAAGCCATTAATCCCTCTTTATATAAGAATCCTGGATTTGACCCGATCCATGATTTTGTGCCCCTATATTATGTTGGTGCGACACCCTATGTTTTGGTATCACCACCAGGATCTCCGTACAAAACTCTGGCTGATGTTGTAGCCGCAGCCAAGAAGCGTCCCGGTGAGCTATCTTATGCTTCTGCTGGTAATGGAACGATTAGCCATCTACTTGGCGCAATGCTGAACACTAGCGCTGGCATTGAGATGCAGCACATTCCATACAAGGGTGTTGCACCGGCTATCAATGATGTCTTGGGTGGTCAGGTACCCCTAGCTTTTGCAAGCCTGCCCTCTGCATTAAATTACATTAAGGCTGGTAAGTTACAGGCAATTGCCATTAGTTCGGCTAAGCGTTCCAGTGCCGCGCCTGAGATTCCGACAATTGCTGAAACTTATCCAGACTGTGTTGGCGAAGTGTGGGTTGCTCTTTTTGCCCCGAGTGATGTGAATTCAGAAGCTGCAAAAAAAATACAGCTAGCGATGGGAAAAGTGCTTGCTCGTCCAGACGTGCGTGAGAAACTGAGTGCACAAGGCTTAGATCTCAGTCCTGTTGCACCCGCAAAGCTTGGCGCTTTGCTTAAGGACGAAATAGTGAAATGGGCAAAAATTGTTAAGGCGTCTGGTGCGCAACTAGATTAGATTCTGATCCATTTCAGTGCTAGAAAAACAAAGATGACTTTTACGAATCTGTCGCCTCCTTTAACTCCTCTTAAGGAATTGGTTCACTCTCTGCAGGGCAATGGTTTTGCCATTATTTCTGCTGAGGATGTAGCGCAAATTGCTGGGGCGCCCCTCAACCAGTTGTTAGAGCTCAATCAGTTCTGGGATGACTTGCCAAGAGATCCTTATTTAAAGGATGGTGGCCGCTACCGCTTCCGACGTCATGCAAGTTATGAGATTAAGGGTGACGCACTGACGATGGTTCCTCATCGTGCCCATTGGCAATCAGTCGATTACAACGCCTTGCATGGTGGCATTGAGCGATGGTTTGAGCCTGCGCAGGCCCAGTTGACTGCTAAGTCTGCTTGGCAGTCCCTTTTATTGGGATTGGCTCGTGCGTTAAATGGCGTCAAACCTGCAACTACTTGGTTTGTTGAGGCACATCAATTCCGGATTGATACAACCGATGGCATTGGGAGACCAACGCCTGAGGGTGCGCACCGTGACGGTGTAAATTTTGTAGCCGTCTTTTTGCTCAATCGAGTCGGCATTAAAGGTGGCGAGACTCGCATATTTAAAGCTGGCGGCTCGGCAGGCTTGAGGTTTACGTTAACTCAACCTTGGTCTTTGTTGCTCATGAATGACGAAAGAATGATTCATGAATCGACCCCAATACAGCCATTAGGGCCTCACGGCTACAGGGATACCCTAGTACTTACTTTTCGCTCTAATGGCTTTCAGGATTCGCCAAATCACAGTCAGCAGTGAGCCTTATTCGTGCCAATGGGCGAGTAGAATGGCTAATCTTTTGGTAAGTTCCTATGCGTTTTAAGCCCACTGGTTACACACCCCTCATGCTCATGGCGCAAACTTGCGCACTGCTAGGTTTTGCTTGTTATGCCGTAGTGTTAACGACCTTGCAAGATGAATGGCATCTGAGTAATTTGCAGTCAGGCTTAATCGCCAGCGCATTTTTCTTCGGCTATATGCTGATGGTTCCTCTGGCGACTGCATTGACGGATCGTCTTGATGCAAAAAAAGTCTATCTTGTCGGTGGACTCTTAGCTACTTGCGGCTTGCTAGGAATGGGTCTCTTTGCCTATAACTTCTGGACTGCCTTAATATTTATGGCCCTCAATGGTGCGGGATTAGCGGGTACCTATATGCCAGGTCTGAAGATCCTTTCTGACCGAATCAAGACGGGCGAACTTACACGGCATATTGCTTTCTATACCGCTTTTTTTGGAATTGGTACTGGCTTTTCGTATTTATGCTCGGGGTGGATATTGCATGCGCTAGGTTGGCGATATGTTTTCGGACTCATTGCCTTGGGCCCCTTCAGCGCCTTCTTGATTGTGCTGTTGTTTATTCCCGCACTCGCTCATGAGAAATGGCATGGGCCTATTCAGATCCGATTGCGCGATATTTTTCCTGTCGATAAATGGCGTTTGGTTCTGCAAGATAAAACTGCCTCCGGATTTATTTTTGGTTATACCGCCCACTCTATTGAGTTGTTTGCATCCCGCAGTTGGATCGTGGCTTTTTTTGGTTTTTGCGCGATTGCTTCGGGCGAACCATTTTTATTGACCGCTACTACGCTTGCGGGTGTGATTAATTTCTTTGGTGTTCCCTCATCCATTCTCGGAAATGAAATTGCTTTAAAAATTGGCCGTCAAAAATGGATTTGTTTTGTCATGCTCTCAAGCGCGGTGCTTGGGGTTACGCTGGCTTTATCGACAGGGCAGTCTTGGTGGTTAATTGTTGCTTTAGCGGTTGGGCATGCGATGTTCATCATGGCTGACTCAGCCACCCTTACTGCTGGCTTGGTGGTGAGCGCTCAAGAAAATATCAAGGGTGCTGCGATGGGTCTGCATTCTTTAATGGGTTTTGGAGGGGGTCTGCTAGGCCCTGCTATCTTTGGGTTTGTCCTTGATTTGACGGGTTCGCGTACCTCTCAAGGTTCTTGGGTTTGGGCTTATGCAGCTGTAGTGATCTGGGGGGTCTTATTTGTGGGCTACGAGCGCCGCAATGGTTGGGTGAGCAAGTCTCTAGTGCGCAATCAATAACTTTCGATGAACTCCAGCCTCCCCAACAATAGTTGCTATCACTGCGGGAGTTTTATTCTGCCTGGTGACTCCTATGACGCAGAGTTGAGTGGTCTTCCGAGAAAATTTTGTTGTGCGGGTTGCATGGCAATCGCACAAACCATTCATGGTGAAGGTCTTGAGGTGTTTTATGCACGTCGTGCACAGTCAAGTGATAAGCCTGCTGCTTATCTTGCTTCGAATGACATCCCGGAAAATCTTGCACCCTATGATGACCCTTCTCTATTGGGGCGCTACACCCGCCCTAGCGGTGTAGAGGGAAACTTAGAAACTACTTTACGACTTGAAAAGATTCGCTGTGCAGCTTGTGTGTGGTTATGTGAGCAACACTTACGTCGTATACCTGGCGTTAAAGATGTGCAAATTAATTACGTAAGCCAAAAATTAAAGGCTGAGTTTTCACCTCAGCAAACTAGTTTGGCACGCCTGTTATTTGAAGTCGAGAGAATTGGTTACGAGGCCTGGCCTTTCGAACCTTCTTTGTCTATTGAGAGATCAAAAAAAGAACGCCGTCAATTGCTGACAAGGCTTGGCGTTGCTATGCTGGGCATGATGCAGGTCATGATGTACGCATGGCCATCGTACGTTGGCGAAAGCGATATTACCGCTGAGTATGACTTGCTTTTGGGTTGGGCTAGTTGGGTTTTAACCGTCCCTGTAATGGTGTACTCGGCTGGGCCGATATTTCAATCGGCATGGCGAAGTGTTGCCACATTTCGTCAGACGCAGATGTTGGGGATGGATGTTCCAATCGCTTTGGCATTGGCGCTGGCATTTTTTGCGGGTACGGTAAATCTAGCGACAGGGTCGGGGCAGGGTTACTTCGATTCCATCACCATGTTTATTGCATTTATTTTGGCAGCGCGCTATGTAGAGTTACTCGCTCGACAAGATGCTCAGGGCGGTGCTGAAGCTTTAGCAAAGCAATTGCCCGCAACTTGCGAGCGCATGCCAAACTATCCATCGTCACAACAGGTGGAAATTGTTCCGGTAGTCAATTGCAATCCAGGTGAGGTTTTGCGTGTATCGCCTGGCGATATAGTGCCAGCTGACGGCATCTTGATCGAATGCGAGAGTGCTCTCGATGAATCGTTGTTGACCGGTGAATCAAAGCCGATTGATAAGAAAATCGGCGATCGAGTTTATGCGGGCACGCATAATATTCTGAACCCTTTGCTGATGAGAGTCGATGCGGTTGGGCAATCTACGCGCATCGCTGGGATTGCCTCTTTACTGGATCAAGCATTGCAAGCCAAACCGCTGATGGTAAGTCTCGCAGAAAAGTGGGCCGGATATTTTGTCGGATTTTTATTGTTGAGTGCTTTTATTTCGTCGGCTATTTGGCTGTATGTTGATTCCAGTAAAGCATGGACAGTGCTTGTTTCGGTATTGGTTGCGAGTTGTCCTTGTGCCTTATCTCTTGCCGTGCCGACGGCGATGGCTGCGGCTCAAGGTGCAGTAACAAAATTAGGTTTGCTCATTGTGCGTGGCCATGTCTTGGAGGCTTTAGTCAAAGCCACCGACTTGGTGCTCGATAAAACAGGGACTCTGACGATGGGTCAGCCAGAGTTGAAAGAGATATTCATTGCTCGCCCTGAATTTTCTCGATCAGATGTACTTATTCTTGCGGCGTCAATGGAGGCGGGGCAGAAACACCCCTTGGCATTGTCTTTATTACGCGCTGCTGCAGCTGACAATCTCTCACCCTCCACCTTACCGGAGCCTATTGGCAATCAACTAGGTAAGGGTCTTAGCTCTGGGGTATATCGGCTAGGTAGTGCCGCTTGGGTGGGCGCTCAAGCAATTGCTCAAGAAGGTCAATATGGGCAAGTCCATTTGGCGGATGACAAAGGCTTGATTGCGAGTTTTATCTTCTTAGATACGCCAAGGGCAGGGCTGAAACAATTATTAGCGGCCGCACGGTCTAGAAAGATCACCGTGCACTTAGTATCTGGAGATGATCCCGCTACGGTTGCTTGGTGGGCTCAAGAGTTTGGTATTGGCCTTTTTCAAGGGGGCTGCTCTCCGGAAGATAAATTCCACTACATTGAGCGCTTACAAAAAGCAGATCATTTCGTCTGGGCTATTGGAGATGGCATTAACGATGCGCCTTTGTTGGCTAGAGCGGATGTCTCGATTGCCGTTGGAGCTGGCGCACCTCTCGCAACAGCAGGTGCGGATGCGATTTTGACCGCGAATTCGTTGGCGCCTTTGGCAAGAACATTAGTTTTGGCCGACAAGACTCAACTAATCATTAAAGAAAATTTGATTTGGGCGCTGGTCTACAACCTCCTAGCTATCCCAGCGGCAATGATGGGCTGGGTCAATCCTTGGGTTGCAGGGATCGGGATGTCTTTGTCATCCCTTGCGGTCACGTTAAATGCTTGGCGTCTCAGAAAGGCCTAGACTAGAGGCATGGAAAGCCTTTTTCTCTTAATCCCTATTTCTCTAGCCTTAATCGGCCTGTTGGCGTGGATTTTCTACTGGTCCGTAAAGGCGGGTCAGTTTGATGATTTGGAAGGTCCAGGCGAGGCGATTTTGATGGACGATGATACGCCAAAACCTATAAATGTTAGTGAACACTCTCAAAAATGACCTTATATCTCATTAAGATGGCGATATCCCGCGCTTAAAAGAATGGTAAATAAGCGTAAATGCACGCATCCTTTTTGATATAGATCAAAACGACCCATTGGGCTTACTTTGATAATGGCTTCAGTCTATTCGGATTATGTCGCTGTTTGGTCACCAAAAAAGGAGAAACCATGGGACTTACCGTGGGGAACAATCAAGATACCTTCAACTACAAGGTAGTCAGCCAATTTGCCATTGTTACGGTGCTTTGGGGAATTGTGGGCATGCTGGTGGGAGTGATCCTCGCTGCGCAGCTCATTTGGCCTGAAATCACTTTCAACATTCCTTGGTTAAGTTATGGTCGCTTGCGTCCTTTGCATACTAATGCTGTGATTTTTGCCTTTGGTGGTTCGGCGCTATTTGCTACGTCTTACTACATCGTGCAGCGCACCTGTCAGGCGAGACTCTTTTGCGACAAGTTGGCTGCATTCACTTTCTGGGGTTGGCAGGCTGTCATCGTTTTGGCTGCCGTGACATTGCCGCTGGGTATCAGCACCTCTAAAGAGTATGCAGAGTTAGAGTGGCCAATTGATATCTTAATAACCTTAGTTTGGGTTGCTTATGCAGTGGTGTTCTTCGGTACCATCATGAAGCGCAAAACTAAACATATTTATGTTTCGAATTGGTTTTTTGGTGCCTATATCCTCACCATTGCTATTCTGCATATCTTTAATAACTTAGAAATGCCAGCAAGCTTGTGGAAGTCTTATTCTGCTTATGCAGGCGTGCAAGATGCGATGGTGCAGTGGTGGTATGGTCACAATGCGGTAGGCTTCTTCTTGACTACCAGTTTCTTGGGCATGATGTACTACTTCATTCCTAAGCAAGCTGAGCGTCCAATCTACTCTTATCGTTTGTCCATCGTCCACTTTTGGGCTTTGAACTTCACGTATATGTGGGCGGGTCCTCATCATCTACAACACACTTCATTGCCTGATTGGACTCAATCATTGGGTATGGTGTTCTCCTTGATTTTGTTGGCTCCATCATGGGGCGGCATGATCAACGGCATCATGACTTTATCTGGCGCATGGCATAAATTACGTCGTGATCCAATCTTGAAATTCTTAGTAGTGGCATTGTCCTTCTACGGCATGTCTACATTCGAAGGTTCCATGATGTCCATTAAGACTGTAAATAGCTTGTCTCATTACACGGACTGGACGATCGGCCACGTGCACTCAGGTGCTCTGGGCTGGGTTGCCATGATTACCATTGGGTCTTTGTACTATCTCATCCCGCGCTTAGTTGGTCAGAAAGATATGTACAGCACGCGTTTAATCGAAGTGCATTTCTGGATCGCAACGATTGGTGTGGTGATTTATATCGCCGCAATGTGGATTGCCGGAGTGATGCAAGGTTTGATGTGGAGGGCTTTCGAGCCAGACGGCACCTTGACTTATAGCTTTGTGGAATCAGTTAAAGCAACTTATCCCTTCTATGTGATTCGTTTGTTAGGCGGCCTCTGCTACTTAAGCGGTATGTTCGTGATGACTTACAACGTCTTTAAGACAGTGCAAGGCAAAACCTTTATTAATGCGCCAATTCCATTGGCAAATAACAATTACTAAGAGGAGAAGAAAATGTCTAGTGAAAATAAATTCTTTTCCCATGGAACACTTGAGAAGAACGTTGGCTGGTTAATTATTGCCACGATCGTAGTGGTTTCCATTGCTGGATTAGTTCAAATTGTTCCGCTGTTCTTTCAGCACACCACAACTGAGCCAAGTCCTGGGGTAGTGCCATATACGGCGTTACGTTTGGCTGGCCGAGATGTATATCAGCGCGAAGGTTGTGTTGGTTGCCATTCTCAGCAGATTCGTACCTTGCGCTCAGAAGTCGAACGTTATGGCCCTTATTCCCTCGCTGGTGAGTCTGTATATGACCATCCATTCTTGTGGGGCAGTAAGCGTACTGGTCCTGATTTAGCTCGTGTTGGCGGTCGCTACTCTGATGCCTGGCACCAGATTCACCTCAATAATCCACGTGATGTGGTGCCTGAGTCCAATATGCCAGGATATCCTTGGCTGCAGAAGAATGCTGCCGATACTTCCTCGATTCAGTCGCACATGGTTGCAATGCGTCGACTGGGAGTGCCTTATACCGATGAAGATATTGCTAATGCGCCTAAGGAGTTAGAAGGCAAGACTGAGATGGATGCATTGGTTGCATATCTGCAAGGTTTAGGTATTTCGCGTCGATACATCACTGTTGACGAAGTAGTGGCGAAGTAATTACCAAGGTTATTAATTAAAACTATATAAATCAAATGGAACTGATCACACCTTATCTCTCTGCATTTTCAACAGTAATAGGCCTCCTCTTTTTTGTTGGGATTGTTTGGTGGGCATGGTCTCCGAGTAGGCAGCTGGCTAACGAGGAGTCAGCCGAGCTTCCATTTGATCTTCCAGATGAATTTAGTAAGGACAAATCATGAGTGACTTTTTCAGTAGCGGTTGGAGTAATTACATCGCACTCGTTTCATTGGTCGGTATTGTTTGGTGTATCTGGCTGCTGTTTTCGCAGCGCAAGGCTAAGGTAATCCATACAGCCGACGGTGCGGTTGCCGATACGGGCCATGTTTGGGACGGCGATTTGCGTGAGCTCAACAATCCATTGCCACGTTGGTGGATGTGGATGTTCTTGTTGTCATGCATTTTTGCTTTGGTTTACCTTGCTCTCTACCCAGGCTTGGGCTCATACCCTGGTATCTTGGGCTACAGCACTGATGGTGCGCTCATGAGTTCGATGACTAACGCTAATGATGAGTTGAAGCCTGTTTATGCCAAGTACGTCAAGATGGACGTTGAGCAGGCCGCCGCAGATCCAAAGGCGCGTGAAATGGGTCAACGCTTGTTCTTAAACTCCTGCGCTCAGTGTCATGGATCAGATGCTGGTGGCTCTAAAGGCTTCCCGAATTTGACTGACGGCGACTGGCTTTATGGTGGCTCCCCGGAAAATATTAAGACCAGCATTGTGAATGGTCGCGGTGGTGTGATGCCTCCGTTCCCACAGTTAGATGGCAAGCAAATTGTGGATGTTGCGAATTATGTTCGCAGCCTCTCTGGCTTGCCAGTAGATGATTTGAAAGCTGCTCGCGGCGCAGAGGTATTCAAAGCTAACTGTGTAGCTTGCCACGGCGCAGATGGCAAGGGCAATATTGTGTTGGGCGCACCAAATTTGACTGACAAGACTTGGTTATACGGTGGCTCAGAGGCAAGCATTGTTGAGACGCTTACTAAGGGTCGCATGGCGATGATGCCTGCTCAAGACAAAGTGCTTAGTCCTGAGAAGATTCACCTCTTGACTGCCTATGTTTGGGGTTTATCAAATAATCAATCTGCGGCTAAGTAATTAGTGTCAAATTCATCGCCGGTTGGGAAGCCTATTCCTATAGATGTTATCGAGGAATCTCTTTATGAGGTCCGGCGCAAGATTTACCCACGCTCAGTCAGTGGGCTTTTTGCCCGTTGGCGTTTTATTCTAGTTTTCGCCACGCAATTACTGTTCTATGGTCTTCCTTGGATTAGTTGGAATGGCCGGCAAGCAGTTCTCTTTGATTTAATTCAGCGTAAGTTTTATATCTTCGGCCTGGTGTTGTGGCCACAGGATGTGATCTACTTAACACTGCTATTGATTCTTTCCGCGTTAGCACTTTTCCTTTTTACTGCAGTTGCGGGCCGTCTATTTTGTGGTTACGCTTGTCCACAAACGGTTTATACCGAAATCTTTATGTGGATTGAACGCAAGGTCGAGGGTGACCGATTTGCGCGTATTAGATTGGATGGAGAAGAGTGGCCTTGGGGTTTCCGTAAATGGCGCCTGAAGATCACAAAACATTTTTTATGGCTCTCGGTTGCATTTTGGACGGGCTTCACGTTCATTGGCTACTTCACCCCGATTGAAACTCTCAGCGCTGCCATCCTACATTTATCGCTAGGCCCATGGCAAACTTTTTGGCTGTGCTTCTATAGCTTTGCAACCTGGGGTAATGCAGGATTTATGCGTGAACAGGTTTGTAAATATATGTGTCCATACGCACGCTTTCAGAGCGTGATGGTCGACAAAGATACCTTCTTGGTTACTTACGACAAAGTTCGTGGTGAGCCAAGGGGTAGTCGGAGTAAGTCGGCCGACCAGGAAACTTTGGGTTTGGGTGATTGTGTTGATTGCAGCATCTGTGTTCAAGTATGTCCAACTGGCATAGATATTCGTGAGGGCCTCCAATATATGTGTATTGGTTGTGGCGCCTGTATTGATGCCTGCGATCAAGTAATGGAGAAGGTTGATTATCCCAAAGGATTGATTCGGTATACAACAGAACGGGCGATAGAAGATCAGGAGAGTAATCAAAGTGCGATACGCCATATCTTGCGTCCTCGCGTTTTGATATATACCGCTTTCATCACTGTTCTTGCCACTGCATTCCTGGTGTCGCTAGCAACTCGTAATCCTTTGCGGGTAGATGTGATGCGTGATCGTGGTGCTTTAGCTCGAGAAGTCGATGGTGTACGTATCGAAAATATCTACCGCATTCAGATTATGAATGCCTCTGAAAATAATATGAATGTGCAAGTAAGGGCTACAGGCTTGCCGGATCTAAAAATCCTGAATTCTCAAGGCCAGTTAGTAACTGAGATTAAGGTTGGGCCAGCCAGTAATTTGCTGTTGCCGATTAAGGTGAGTACTGCAATCGGTGCAAATGAGTCAGGTAATTACCCAATTCATTTTGATGTGATTGCCCAAGAGTTATCTGGGGATAAGGTGATTACCAGAACTCGCGAAGAAAAATCTAGTTTTATCATTCCCCGCTAAGCTGTATAGCAAGAGATAAAGAGGATGACTATGTCAGAACTACAAACAAACAAGCCTTGGTATAAACAAATGTGGCCGTGGCTGCTGATTAGTGGGCCTGCTGTCGCCGCAATCGGCTGCATGATTACCATCTACCTTGCTGTTAATTTATATGCTGATAAGCCAGTACGTGATGGTGTTATCAAGCGCGGTTTAAAAGTTGAGCAGATTAATAAAGTAGAGCAGGTTCGAAAATGAAGTACCGCTTATTCATCTGGATTATGTGGCCATCTTTTTTGGTTTCTATTCTGGCAGAGGGCCTGCTATTTAGCATCGTGCATCCAGCAGAGCTCTTATTTTTTGGCTGTCACCCCAACATTTCCGATGAAGGTATCTACACCATCGGATTCTTTATTATCTGGATCTTTTGCTCGTTCTCCAGCGCTTTAACTGCATACATTCTGCCGGGAATTGATGCTGATGGAGATAAGGGTTCTGACCGCAGCCTGATTTAAGTTGGAGCTGGTTTGATGGCTTAGGCGCAGCCGGGCTTGATTTGGGTAGTGCGCTCGGGGTTGGGGATGCTAGCTAATTCATAGAGACCATTCATATCAATCAGCTTGATGTGACGCTGCTTAATTTGAATTAGCCCAGATTCTGCAAAGCGCGACAGCATACGGCTCACTGTCTCAATTTGAATGCCGAGATAGCTGCCAATCTCGACGCGACTCATGCGTAGATCAAATTCATTATTGAGGTAACCGCGAGCGGCAAGACGTTGAGAAAGATTGAGCAAGAAGGTTGCTAAGCGCTCTTCTGCGCGCAAACTTCCCAGAGAGAGTAGATGACGTTGGTCCTGAGTAAGCTCGCGACTCAGAATTCGATGAAATTGTTTCTGCAATACCGGGATCTGGCGCGCCAAATCCTCAAAGGCTTCATATCGAATAATGCAGACTTCGCTCTCTTCGAGGGCAATCGCTTCAGATTGATAGTTGCCATCACCAATGCCATCGAGACCCAAAATCTCACCAGGTAAATGAAAGCCAATGACCTGCTGACGCCCATCTTCTAGGCAGTATTCAGTTTTGAGGGTTCCAAAGCGGATGCTGTAAACCGCATTGAGGGGTTCGCCATGGCGGTAGAGGCTTTCGCCTTTTTGGAGGTGTACACGCTCCTTAACAAGTGTATCGATCTTAGCAATATCGCTTGGGCTGATACCAACTGGCAAGCAAAACTGACCCAGCACACATACTGAGCATTTACTACCAGGGGCATCCGAGCTGGTGTAATTCATATTGGATCTAGTTATCAGACCAGTTTATTCTACTAGCATAATGTGCGATTTTAATATTTCTCCCATAGTGGCTGATACCTAGATGCTAACCACTACCCTTTTGCTGGCCGTGTTTTTGGGTGCCTTGGTGAGTGGGTGGCATTGCGCCTTAATGTGTGGCGGCATTGCTGCAGCGATTGAGCGCCAGGGTGAGGGTCATAGAGCGACTTACACCCCATTGCAGAGTAAATCCCAGCTGTTTTATCTTCAATTAATCATGCACTTAGGACGCTTGACGACCTACGTGTTGCTTGGGGTGATTGCCGCTTGGGCTGGCGTAGTTGTATGGCAGCAAAATCTGATTCCTGTTCAGCGCCCATTGTTTGCCTTTACCTCTTTTATTTTGATCTACATGGGGCTGCGATTACTTCGTCAGAACTCAAAAAGCTCTCTATTGGTGGGTAAGTGGCTTGGTGCTCGCATGGCTGGCTACTGGGCCAAGTATTTAGGACGCTTTGCTGGCCGGTCATCTCGTTGGTTCAGTGGCATGTTGTGGGGTTTAGTTCCCTGTGGTCTGGTGTACAGCATTTTGCCCCTAGCTTTTTTGTCAGGAGACGTCTTTACAGGTGCAGCGCTGATGCTGGCATTTGGATTGGGTACATTGCCCAATCTATTATTGATCTCTAAATTTTCAGCGGCCCTGACTCAGTTTGGTCAATATGCATGGGTGCGCTATATTGCGGCTGGTCTGTTGATCTCGGCTGGCGTATTTGGACTCTATCGCGCCTGGTATTTGCCCGAAGCTTTGCTAAAAGGCGGATTCTGCATTACCTAAGCGGTGTTCATTGACTGCAGATGCAATACCGTGCTGAAGGTCTGGGTAAACACAATCCTTTGGCAATCTCTCGAGCAGTCCTCCACGAATAGCCATCTCATGCGGCTGATGAGCCAGCCCGCAAATAATGAGTTTGATACCTTTTGCTTTGCAGACCTCTTCGAGTTCGAGGATGGCGTCCATACCGGATACATCAATGTAGATGACATTTTTCAAGTCCAGCAATAAGGTGTGGGAGGGCAGTTTATTTTCAATGCTCTCCAACATTCTGACTGCGCCAAAAAAGATGGCGCCATACATTCTGAAGGCAGCAATCTCGCCTTGGTGCTGAAGTAGGTCCGGGAAGTCGGCTGCATTTGCTGGCTCGTAACGCGACAGGCTAGAGATGCGATAGATAAAGGTGATAAATGCGAGCAGTAGACCAACTTGTATCGCAACGGTCAAATCAAGAATGATCGTGAGAAAAAATACACTCAACATCGTGATCCGATAGGGTAGACGAAATTGCTTGAGATCAATAAATTTTTTCCATTCACCCATATTCCAAGCAACAAACATGAGGATGGCGGCGAGGCTAGCTAAGGGAATATTTTTGGCCAGTGGTGCGCCAAATAGAATAATCACGAGCAAAGTGACGGAGTGAACCATTCCGGCAATGGGTGTCCCCGCACCACTTTGTATATTAGTGACCGTTCTTGCAATGGTGCCAGTAGCCGGCATGCCACCAAAAAATGGTGTCACGAGATTTGCAACACCTTGAGCCATGAGTTCTTGATTTGAATTATGGCGATCATGGATTAATCCATCAGCAACCCTTGCGCATAGCAGTGATTCAATAGCGCCTAGTAAGGCCAGAGTAATAGCAGGAGCAATCACAAACTGTGCCGTGCCCCAGTTAATTGGAATCCATTCAAAACTAGGTAAGCCCGATGGAATGCCGCCAAAGCGACTGCCAATCGTATCTACGGGAAGATTTAGTGCGCTAGTGAGTATGGTGGCAGCAGCCATCGCAATCACTGTTCCTGGGATATGGCTAAGGTAGCCTAGGTTTTTTTGAAAGGCCCTCCAAATAATTAAGAGAGCGAGACTAGCAATCGATAGCATCAAAGCAGCAGGATTAAAGGTATCGGCAGCTGCATATAAGGCTTGGACTGCTTGAAAAAATTCAGCAGGCATCTTGCTAATTTGCAGGCCAAAAAATTCTTTTACTTGAGAGATGCCAATTAGTACGGCAATCCCATTGGTAAATCCAATAATGACGGCCACTGGAATAAACCGAACCAAAGTCCCGAGACGGAAGAGGCCCATCAAGAATAAAAATATCCCAGACATGGCAGTCGCTAGCAATAAATTAGCAATGCCGTAATGATCAACAATGCCATACACAATCACAATGAAGGCGCCGGCTGGCCCACCAATTTGTACGCGACTTCCGCCTAAGATCGATATCAGCCCCCCTGCAATGATGGCGGTAAAGATACCTGCTTCTGGCTTGAGTCCACTGGCAATGGCAAATGCCATGGCTAGTGGGAGCGCTACGACGCCAACCGTAATACCAGCCATGACATCTTTACCAAAGAGGGATCCGTTATAACCCTTAAAAGAGTCGAACAGTTTTGGTTGAAAGAATTTCATTAGGAGACGGCTGTTTAGCCTACTCGAGTACCAACCCAATAGGCAAGCGTGGCGGAGAGTGCCGTTAAAGCAGAACCCCAAGCAATATCAATAAATGCGAGCCGAACTGGAAAGTCCCGAATGACTGCTAAATTGGTCAAGTCGTAAGTCATATAGCAGAAGAATCCAAATAGGGCGCCATATTGCATCGCATAAATCCAGGACTGTTTGGAGATTGCTGGAAGAATCACAAAAATCGATGTGCCCAGTGCGTACAAAAGATAGAAACCCAGCCCTGCCAGTAATTTGGGTTCACTCGCCATGAGTGAGCCCATATCGTCGCGATAGATGTTTTTGGCAACACCGAGCAGCCAAATTAAATCAATCACGACTAATGACAGGAGAAATGAAAAATACACCGCCAAGTACTTTAGCAATTAAGTTTCCTTTTTATGCTTTTACAGGTGAATAATATGGATTATGATGGAATGAAGCACGTTAGGGTTTAATTTAACAGGAGTCAATATGTTCAAGAACTTATTAGTACCGGTTGATGGTTCAGACGTAAGTAAAAAGTCTTTAAAAAAGGTGGCAGAACTTGCTAAAGCCGATAAGGCTGCTGTGACATTGGTCTATGTCTCAGATCCTATGCCGCCGATGGTCTACTCAGATAGCACTATGGGCTATGGCATCTCCCAAAAAGATCATAAGAAGGTTTGCGAGGCTTATGCTGCCGATGTCTTTAAAAAGGCTACAGTTGCATTGGGTGCGGGCATTAAATCTAGCGCCCTTCATATTGCCAATGGAAATTTATCCGAGGGTATTTTGGATGCTGCCAAGAAAGCGAAGGCAGATGTGATCGTGATGGCTTCACATAAGCGCACTGGCATCAAGAGCGTCTTGCTAGGTAGCGAAACGCACGAGGTGATTGTGCATTCGAAGTTGCCAGTATTGGTTCTAGGGTAATACTCAAGGCATCAAAAAATGAAGGGGTCCAATGGACCCCTTTTTTATTCTTCACTTTAATTTTTAATGTTTGTATTTGCTAATCTTTAGTTATTGGTGGGCGTGCCCAGCAATAAAATCTCTCTGGTCAGCAATCCACTGTCGCCATCGCGCATGTTCCACAAATCTAATTGGGTTTTTGAACTATAGGGATCCACGTAGACCCCATCTTTTCTTAATTCAAAATGCAGGTGAGGGCCTGTAGAGCGGCCAGTGGAGCCAACATAGCCAATCTCCAAGCCGCGGCGTACCTCATTACCTATCTCTAGTTCTACGTTGTAGTTACTTAAATGGGCATAGTAGGTGCGGTAATTTCCGGGGTGTTCCAGAATGATGAGATTGCCAAAAGCGCCGCTAAATCCGAGATGCGCTACCTTCCCCGTGGCTACGCTAAAAATAGGCGTTCCGATGGGTGCGGCGTAATCAATGCCCATATGCGCGCGATAACGTTGCTTAGATGAGGCTACTGGCGCAGCACCACTCTTTACGGGGGCAGGCTTTTTACTGGAGGCGCGCACACTCCCAACGCCACGTGAGATGCGTCGATAGCTCAGAGGGTTGGTCCAGAAGGTGCGCTCGATCGATTCTCCAGTTGCGGTATAAAAGCCGCCGGGAATGTCGTTGCGATCAACCCAAAATGCACTTGCAAATACTTCTTTGGAAGAGGGGTCAATAATTTCTACCGCCCAAATTTGCGCCCAGTGTTCTTTGTCGCCAAAGTCCACGATCAGACGAACAATGCTGTTAGTATTTTCTAAGGTATTACTTTCTTCGGGATAAATTTGTTTAATAACAGAGTTCAGTTCCCAAATTAACTCCACTGGTAATTTATCACCGACCTTTTTAGGGTCATACAGCACATCGCTGAGTCGAAATTGCACTTCAGTAAAGCGCTTCGACTCATCTTTTAAGTAGTCTTGCTGAATCAAGAAGCTGCCAGCTGCCGAAGGGGTAAAGGTCCAAATCTCCGTCTTGGCATCTTGCAGGGGGCCATTCATGATGCTGAGAGATTCAAATCGATTGCGACTACCAAGGGCTAGAGCATAGGGAATACAGCTACCACGCATTCGATCAAAAAATCCTTTAGTTTGCGCCTTAAAAAAATCATTGAGCTTGCGATCCTCCAGTCCGATATTGGCCGGCAGATTGTCCTCATTAAAGCTGCGGCGTAGACAACCCCGTTGTACGCGGTAGTCGAGGTTTGCTCCACCATCATAGGTGTGCTCACCCTCGATCCGTTTAAATAATTCGGGGTTTAAGCTCATGCTTTTCGAGGACTGATTGAGTGAGCTGTCTTTGAATTTGATACCAGACTGCTTGCTGCTTGGTATGGCAGCCTTTTGTTTTACCTGGGGAGTTTTGCTTGTTTTATTGGTTTGACTTGCGGATTGCGCTTGCGCACTAGAGATGGCATTGAGCGCTGGTAATGAAATCAGGATGATGAGAGAGAGCCCAATAATCTGGATGGCGTTATTTAATCGGTATGACAGATGGTTTGCTTTTTTCTTCACCGACCAATTATCCAATATTGTTGCCTAGCTTCTAGATCTTTATGTTGTAGTGCAACAATTTTCTATTGAAGTGGGTCAAGGAAAGTAACAAAAGTTGCCGATACAATAATTTTTTGAATATAGGAGCTTACATGCCCATTATTGAGTCGGTATCAGTTGCATCAGTTGCGGTGCCTTTGGATAAAGTCACCTCTTTTTCCACTCGGACGGTTTCAGAGCGGCACTATTGTTTAGTGAAGGTCCGCGGCAAGGACGGCAATGAGGGTATTGGCTTTTGTTATGTTGGTAGTGCGGGTGGCGATATCGCCAAGCTTGCCGTAGAGCAATTGCTAGCTCCAAAGTTAATTGGTCAAAACAGCCATCGTAGCGAAGGTTTGTGGATGGATATGTATAACGAATCCATTCTGCAGGGACGTTCTGGTGCAGTCATGCGCGGCATCTCTATTCTGGATACAGCGCTGTGGGATTTAAACGCTCGCGCCGCTAAATTACCACTTCACCACTATTTGGGATCAGTTGTGGATGACCGTGTTCCGGCCTACGCCAGCGGCGGCTACTACTTAGAAGGAAAAACGCCTGCCAAATTGGGCAAAGAGATGGAGTCTTACGTTCAGCAGGGCTTTAAGGCTGTCAAAATGAAAGTAGGACGTCTTTCCCCAAGAGAAGAAGAGGCGCGTGTTAAGGCCGCTCGTAAGGCCGTAGGTGAGGATGTTTTGCTCACCTTGGATGCAAACAATGCCTGGCGCGATCTACCCACAGCATTGGAATATATTCGCCGCTTTGAAGCCTACAACCCTTACTGGATTGAGGAGCCTTTTTCTCCCGATGCTATTGATTTGCACGCGGCTTTGGCCCGTCAAACCAAAATTAACGTCGCCACCGGTGAAATGGAGTCTGGACGCTGGCGTTTTAGGGAGTTAATCGATGCGGGCGGCGCTGCAATTTTGCAATCGGATGCAGCAGTCTGTGGCGGTATTACGGAGTGGCGCCGTATTTCTGCTTATGCTGACTTAAAAGGCGTGATTGTTTGCCCGCATTGGATGCATGATTTACACGCGCCTTTGGTTGCTGCAACGCCAAATGCCCGCTTTGTGGAATTTTTCTTGGATGATCAGGTCTTGAATTTCCGTAGATTAATCAATAAGCAACTCACCTTCAAGAATGGTGATTTGATTTTGCATAAAACGCCAGGCTTAGGTTTTGAGTTTGATGAGGCAGCGGTCAAGAAATACGCGGGTAAGACAGCCTGGACAAAAATTGTTTAGATGATTCATCGTATTGCTGAGTAGTAAAAAATAATCCCGCCTCATGAGCGGGATTATTTTTTGACAGATCCGAAGCCATGCTTCGGGGTGCTTAACTTGAACGTGGGTTCAACTTGAGGTGCCTCATGGATTGGGTAACCAACACCAAACCAAAGCCTACAAATCCAATCAGATCTGCCTCGGTAGATGGGTAAGCAAGTGCAACGCCAGCGATTACCATGATGATGCGCTCAAAGGTTTTGGTCTTTTCAATAAACCAACCTTGGAGACCGCCAGCCAAACAGATGATACCAACCACAGCTGTAAATGACACCCAAGCAATTTGCATCCAATCAGCTTGCTCTAGTGCTGCTGTTGAGCCCATTAACAATAAGCTCACACCGGACTTGTCGAGCACAAACATGAAGGGCACCAAAATGGCTGGTGCAACATACTTCCAGGTTTGCAATGTCGTCTTATAGGGGTTGCCTTTACAAATCGCCGCTGCAGCAAAGGGCGAGAGCGCTGTTGGAGGGGATACCTCAGAAAGCACGGCATAGTAAAAGATAAACATGTGCGCTGCAAACTCTGGCACGCCAAGGTTGATCAAAGCGGGTGCTGCGATTACAGCGCAGATGATGTAGGAAGCGGTTACTGGAACTGCAAGGCCAACAACCCACACTACGAGACCAGTAAAGATGGCGGTAAGCAAGAGTGAGCCGCCTGCATATTGAATCACAATGGAGCTGAACTTCAGGCCTAAGCCAGTCAAAGTCACTGTACCCACAATCAAGCCTGCGCCGGCACAAGTCACTGCAATGGCGAGTACACCAGTAGAGCCAGATGCAAGTGCTTTAGTGAGGTTGGAGTTATAAAGACCTGAGAATACCTTCTCCTTACCTTGGAACCAATCCCAAGGAATGATGGCGGTATCACGACGGAGCATGCTGGAAAGGGCTGAAACAACAGTCGCCCAGAACACTGACATGACTGGCGAGAAACCAAACATCATGAAGACCACAATAGAAATCAATGAGAAGAAGTGGAACCAATATTTTTTGGTCAATTGCCAAGCGCTTTCGGCTGCTTGGAAATGGATATTCTTCATGCCATATTTACGAACATCAATCTCTACCATGACCAACAGGCCAAGGTAAAACAGAATGGTTGGGATGGTTGCCATCAGCAACACATCTAAGTAGGAGATCTTCAGGAAGTCAGCAATCAAGAATGCCGCCGCACCAAGAACTGGAGGGGAGATGATGGCACCTAAACCGCCAGCCGCCAATAATCCACCGGCAGCATTTTTCTCGTAACCGACTTTATCGAGCATGGGAGCAGCTACAGAACCTACAGTCACGGTAGTGGCAACACCAGAACCTGAAGGACCGCCCAATAGAAATGAGGAAAGCACGATTGTTCTGCCAACACCTGAGGATTTGCCGCCCATAGCCGCAAAAGAGAAGTCGATAAAGAATTTACCTGCGCCAGTGAACTGCAAGAAAGCGCCAAAAATAGTAAAGAGAATGATCAATGTTGCTGATACATCCACTGCCGTGCCATAAATGCCCTCAAGGGTCATGTACATGTAGCCGACTAGACGATCAAGATCGTAGCCTTTATGTGTCCATGGCGCTGGCAAGTAGTTGCCAAATAAAGCGTATAGCAAGAATAAAGAGGTAACCACCACTAAGACCATGCCGTTGGTTCTTCTCACGCTTTCGAGGATCAAGGCAATGAGAAAGACGCCAACCATGACATCGGTTGAGTTCGGAGCAGTATTGCGATCAAAGAGATCATCGCCGCCATTCAAAATGTAATAAGCGACAAAAACTGAGCCAATAGCAAATAAGATATCCCACCACATCAAGCGGTTTTTAAAGCGGGCCGCAATCGGGAAGCTTAGGAAAACTAAGAACAGTACTAAAGCTACGTGGATTACGCGAAGCTGCTGTGTAGGCACGATGGAGTAGGCGGCATACAAATGAAAGAGTGACATGCCAACAGCCACTAGGGTGATGAACTTGGCCAAGAGACCCTTGTAGTCATTGGAATCACCTTCCTCTTGCTTGATGAAGGCGTCTAGTTTTTCTTGTGTTTCGTTGTCAATCACGGATTGCGTCATGTCTCTACCTATATTTTATATACAGCTTTTTTGGTACCGCTAATTCAGAACTATCAAAAACTCAGGAGTGCTTTATGGGCACCCCTGATGTAGTAATTAATTCAATTTAATATTTTTTTCTTTGAAATACTTTGCTGCGCCTGAGTGATACTGAATTGGCGTGGAGCTTTGCTTTTGATTCTCAAGGGTTACGTTGATGTATTCCTTATGAGTACGAACCAATTCCAATTTATTGTCAAATACTGCTTTGACAATTTTGTAGGCTTCATCGTCAGGCATATTGGCGTTCACTACTAAGATGTTGGCTACGCCAGAAACTTTGTTGTCTTTGCCCATGCCACTGTAGGTTTCTTTTGGGATATTGGCAGCAAAATATAAGTTGCCATACTTCTTATTCATAGCAACCACTTCTGCAGCGTTGTCCACCATCACAATTTTCATGCCTGGGCTATTGGCCAGATCGGTTACCGCTGCAGTTGGTAAGCCGCCAACCCAGAAGAACGCATCGATTTTGCGGTCTTTAACGGCATTGACGGACTCTGCTACGCTCAAGCGCTCACGTTTAACATCTTTGTCCTTATCAAGACCTGCAGCTTCAAGCAAACGAAATGCCATCACTTCAGTAGCGCTGCCTGGGGCACCAGTACTAATACGCTTGCCTTTTAAGTCTTTCATGGACTTGAT
>CANBPJ010000002.1 GCA_947371415.1 Burkholderiaceae bacterium
AAGAAAACCAGCTCACCGGCATACATATTGCCGAAAAGTCGCATTCCCAATGAAACACCTTTGGCAAGATATTCAATGATGTTCAAAGCGAGGTTAAATGGGGCCAGATACCATTTTGCGCCAAATGGTGCAGAAATGAGTTCGTGCAAGAAGCCGCCGAAACCTTTAACTTTGAAGCTGTAAAAGAAAACTAACACCAACACAGACATTGACATGCCCATAGTGGCATTCAGGTCGGTTGTCGGCACCAGCTTGTGATGTGGCACGTGAACACCAAAACTCTCGATGAAATGATTTACGCCTAAGACCCAATCCACAGGGACTAAATCCAAAGTATTGAGAAGGATGATCCAAAAGAATACAAACAGGGCGAGTGGGGCAATATAGCTACGATCACCGTGAACAATGCTCTTAGCTTGTGTATCCGCCATTTCCACAATCATTTCCACAAAGCACTGAAAACGGCCTGGAACACCTGGAGTTGCGCGACGCGCTGCGATTAACAGAATAAATACAGTAAGCAGGCCCATTAGAGAGGCCCAAAAAATAGTATCTAAATTGATGATGCTGAAATCGATAATAGAAGCTTGATGCTCACCAGTGCTGGTGAGGTTTTGCAAGTGCTCGGAAATGTACGCTGTTGGCGTCATTTGCTCGGCTGCCGCGTGGGCTTGGTTTACTTCGCTAGACATCTCTTAACTAGTCCTTTGGTTCAATCTCATTTATTACTCTTAGCGCCACATCCACGCCAGCCACACACACTTTAAGGCAAGCACATAAGTCACCAGTAATGGGACCCAAAGCACGCCTGGGACTAAATACGCAATCCCAACAAATAGCATCAAAGTCACAGCAATTTTGATAAACTCGCCTGAAATCAATGCCGCTAAATAATTTCCTGGGTTCAATATTTGCGTTTTTTTTGCCAATTCCAGCCTGAATAAAAACACAGCTGATGGCAAGACGCTAATTAAACCACCTAAAAAGGCCGACTGAGTATAAAGCCTTACCCGTGCCAGCTCCCCAAAAACCGCCCAAATCACCATGCTAAGCACGGTAACCACCACTTGTGCAGCCAAAATCTTCCAGGGTGATAACGGGGCATGATTTAGCGCATTGCTTTTTTGCAGTGCTGCCATTTCCACCTTGCTGAGAACCCGGTAAACCTCTTCTTCAGGGTCATCCCAGTCATTCACCTCTGAAAATCGATTTTTTTGAGGAATCAATTTAGCCCCGTGAGTTTAATGTGTGCACCGCAATAGGTCAAATGTTTTGGGGTCATTTTTAGCAATGTTTTAAGCCTCGACACCCAGTTTTTTCAACAGAGAATCCAGCTCGTCAAATTGGCTAAAGCGGATTCTAAGCTCGCCACCCTTGCCTTTGAACTTAAATTCCGAGCTTAAGCCAATCAAATCGGCGATTTCTTGGGTTAAACGGCGCATATCGGGATCGCGGCTTGGAGCCCCCACCTCTGCATTGGTCTTGGCTTTTTTATCGCCAATTTGCCCTCCAGCACGCGCCAAGGCAGTTGACATTCTTTCAGCCTCTCTAACCGAGAGGCCTTGAGCGGCAATTCTTTGCGCTAAAGCTACCTGACTTGCCCCAGGCAGAGGGAGCAGCGCTCGCGCATGACCCATATCTATATCACCAGCCAATAGCATGGCTTGTACTGGTTTTGCCAGCTGGCCTAAGCGCAGTAAATTACTAATGGCGCTACGTGATTTGCCAACCGCTTTGGCGGCCTGCTCATGAGTAAAACCAAACTCCTCAATCAACCTTGCCAAGCCTTGTGATTCTTCCAGCGGATTCAAGTCCTCACGCTGCATATTCTCAACCAAGGCCATTGCTGCAGCAGCTTGATCATCGGCACCAGAAACTAAAACGGGCACCTCTTTTAACCCGGCCAAGGTTGCCGCACGAAAGCGTCGTTCGCCCGCAATAATTTCGTACTTGCCGGGGCTAACCAAGCGCACTAGTAGTGGCTGCATCACACCTTGCTCGCGAATACTTTCAGCCAACTCTTGTAGTGCACCCGCTTCCATTTTTTGGCGTGGCTGGTATTTTCCGGCCTGCAATGCAGATAACGGCAGACGATTGATATCAGCGGTGGATTCTTTTTGTGCCTTGTCACCAAGCAACGCTTCTAGCCCGCGACCTAAACCTTTTTTCTTTATTGCAACCATAATATTTTTTATTCCTAGGTTTTACATTTGCGCAATACGTTCAATCATTTCAGCGCCAAACTCCAAATAAGCTTTAGCGCCACGCGACGATCTATCGAAAGCCACCCCAGGAAGCCCATAGGACGGGGCTTCTGCCAGACGGACATTGCGGGGAATGATGCTCTTAAATACTTTATCGCCAAAGTGCTCAAGCAATTGATCTGAGACTTGTTGTTGCAATGTCATGCGCGGGTCAAACATTACGCGCAACAAACCAATGATCACTAGGTCTGGATTTAAGTTGGCATGCACCTGCTTAATGGTGTTTACTAAATCCGACAAACCTTCCAATGCAAAGTACTCACACTGCATTGGAACGATCACGCCATTGGCTGCACACAATCCGTTGAGCGTCAGCAGAGATAGCGCAGGAGGGCAGTCAATCAAAATAAAATCATAGTCATTGGCAACAATCGCAAGCGCATCCTTCAACCTTTGCTCTCGTGAATCCAAATCTACCAATTCAATTTCTGCGCCCGCTAAATCGCGATTTGCCGGGAGCACATCATAAGAAGAGCTCTCGCAACGAACCGCAGATTCTTTCACCGATGCAAGACCAATTAAGACTTGATACACCGTGTTATTCAGATCGGACTTCTCAATTCCAGATCCCATAGTCGCGTTACCCTGCGGGTCTAAATCGACCAATAAAACACGCTGTTGATGTCCAGCCAAACCCGCGGCCAAGTTGACTGCTGTAGTTGTTTTACCCACCCCACCTTTTTGATTAGCAATACAAAATATTTTGGCCATAGTTTTTCTTAAAAAGGTCGTGCTTTAAAGGGGTAATTTTCTCACGGGGGATAAGACCAACAGGCGGCGCTCCACCGCTAAATTTGGTATCCGCAAAGGCTCATCGGCCACTAATCGCCAATCATCCATACAAACATCCTGTAACTCTTCATCTGCACGCCTAGCCTTCATCGCAAATACCAAGCCATCGGGCTTTAGAAGCGGGAGAGAAAGCTCCAGAAAATGAGCAAGATTAGTAAACGCTCTAGAAATCACCGCATCAAACTGCCCTGGCTGAGTTTTTGCAACTGTCTCTACGCGCTCACTTAGCACCTGAATATTCTTTAAACCCAGCTTTCCGCGAACGTGCTGTAAAAATGCTGTCTTTTTGCGAATAGCCTCAATCAACGTTAAATTCCAGGCTGGCTGCAAAATCGCCATAGGGATGGCTGGTAAGCCGCCGCCTGAACCGAGGTCAGCAATGCTTGGGCTAGTGCCTGACAAAAATTGACGCATAATTGGTAAAACTGTAATAGAATCAATGAGATGCAGTCGAACTGAGTTTTGCTCACCCTCAATTGCAGTCAAATTATGCACCCGATTCCAGCGACCCATTTCCTGTAAAAATAGCTCTAAATTAGCGATATTTTCCGGACTTAGATTTAATCCTAAATCTTCAATTCCCAAAGAGACCAACTCATTACTCATGAGTTTCTTCTTGGGTTCGGCCCAAACCCTTTTTAAGGTGCACCAAGAGCAAAGATAGTGCCGCTGGGGTCACACCAGAGATTCGACCGGCCTGACCCAAGGTGGCAGGTTTGTGCAAGTTCAGCTTTTGTTGCACCTCTTTAGATAAACCGATAACTTGGGTGTAATCCAACCATTCAGGCAGGGGGAAGGTTTCGTTATGCTCTTGCCGAGCAATCTCAACCGCTTGCCTATCTATATAACCCTGATATTTAATGGAAATCTCAACCTGATCACTGATTTGTTGAGCTAAACCCAAGTCATCATCCAGGGTTCCCGGGGACCATAAGCCCTCTGAAAGACCAGTAATCGCCTCATAAGTGATGCCAGGGCGCCTCAATAGATCAGCCAAACTGCATTCATGGGATAAATCCTGGCCCAAAAGCTCAGATACCGCCTTGGCTGAATCATGCTTTGGTCCAATCCAAATTTCTTGCAAGCGTGATGTTTCACGTGAAACAGCCTCTTGTTTCCTGCAAAACGTACTCCAGCGGTAATCATCAACCAACCCAAGCTCGCGGCCGATCGTAGTTAAACGCATATCGGCATTATCTTCACGCAAACTCAAGCGGTATTCTGCGCGGCTAGTAAACATGCGGTAGGGTTCTTGTACGCCTAAAGTAATGAGGTCATCAACCAAAACGCCAATGTAAGATTCGCTACGCTTGGGCAGCCAAGGCTCTTTGCCCTGCGCAGCCAAACCCGCATTAATGCCAGCAAGCATGCCTTGGGCAGCCGCCTCTTCATAGCCTGTAGTGCCATTAATCTGGCCCGCAAAGTAGAGGCCGGCGATTGCTCTTGTTTCTAAACTATGCCGCAAATGGCGCGGATCAAAGAAATCGTACTCAATTGCATAGCCGGGACGCACAATCACAGCTGCCTCTAGGCCCCGGATGCTCCGAACTAAATTCCACTGAACATCAAAGGGGAGGCTAGTGGAGATGCCGTTCGGATAAAATTCATTCGTCGTTAAGCCCTCTGGCTCCAAAAAGATTTGGTGGCTATTTCTGGAGGCAAAGCGATGGATTTTGTCTTCAATTGAAGGGCAGTAGCGGGGACCAACACCCTCAATCACACCCGTATACATCGGGGAACGATCTAAACCACCCCGGATAATGTCGTGTGTCTGCTCATTTGTGTGTGAAATCCAGCAGGGCACCTGCTTGGGATGCTGCTCTGGCCGGCCCAAATAGGAGAAAACAGGTACGGGGTCTAAATCTCCGGGCTGCTCTAGCATCACGGAGAAATCAATGGTTCGGCCATCTATCCGTGGCGGAGTACCTGTTTTTAATCTCCCCTGGGGCAGCTTCAGCTCTTTTAATCTTGCAGATAAAGAAACTGCGGCAGGATCGCCAGCACGCCCGCCCGCAAAGTTATTTAAGCCAACATGAATTTTTCCATCCAAGAAAGTGCCAGCAGTAAGCACTACCTTCTTGGCCATAAACTTCAGGCCCATTTGTGTAACTACGCCCTGAACCTCATCCCCCTGAACCAAGAGGTCATCTACGGCAGCCTGAAACAGGGTGAGATTTTCTTGATTTTCTAGGCGACGGCGAATAGCTGCTTTATACAAAACCCGATCGCCCTGGGCGCGAGTCGCACGAACTGCTGGACCCTTACTTGAATTCAGAATCCTAAACTGAATACCCGCCTCATCGGTAGCTGCTGCCATAGCGCCGCCCATGGCATCAATTTCTTTAACTAAGTGCCCTTTACCAATACCACCAATTGAGGGGTTACAACTCATGGCACCTAAATTCTCAATACTATGGGTAATGAGAAGGGTGTCGCATCCCATGCGCGCAGCTGCAAGCGCAGCCTCCGTTCCGGCGTGACCGCCGCCAACCACAATGACATCGAAACTCTTTGAATAGCGCATGATTTGCCTCTGATAGGGCGATGATCATAGCATTTTGTAGGTTTCACGTGAAACAATTGTGAATATTAAAGCAAAGTATTAGTAATAAATACTATAAGTCATTGATTTAATTGATTATTTATAAAAAATAGGTATAGGTGTGGGGGTCCAGGGAAAGCTGAAACAACACAAAACCACAAATGAGTACGGCGCCGTAGCGCCGCACTAAAAGCTGTAATGAAAACTTAAATCAATCAATTCTTACCCTTAAACAAATAGGTAATTTCACCAACAACCCCGCGACGAAATGCTAAAACGCAAATTACAAAAATAAATCCAGTAGCAATCGTGCTCCAAGATCCAATGTTGGCCAAATAATTTTGCAAGCCAACCACGATGCCAGCACCCACCACCGGCCCAAGAATAGTTCCCATGCCACCAAGCAGGGTCATTAGAACCACCTCACCAGACATGTGCCAATGAACATCCGTTAATGTCGCCAACTGGAAAACTAAAGTTTTTAAGGATCCCGCCAGACCGGCGAGGGCCGCTGAAATCACAAATGAAATTAATTTAAAGCGGTCAACATCGTAGCCCAAAGAAATTGCACGCGGCTCATTTTCACGAATGGCTTTTAAGACTTGGCCGAATGGGGAATGAACTGTACGCACAATCAAAGCAAAACCAATTAAGAAAACAGCTAATACAAAGTAATACATGCTCACATCGTTTTTTAAATCGATGAGGCCAAACAACATTCCACGCGGCACACCCTGAATACCATCTTCGCCGCCAGTAAAAGGAAGTTGAACTGCCAGGAAGTAGACCATTTGCGAGAGGGCTAAGGTCACCATTGCAAAATAAATACCCTGCCTACGAATTGCCAAAGAGCCAATCAGAAGGCCTAATGCAGCACAACCAAAAACGCCTAATGCAATGCCCAGCTCGGGTGATAGCCCAACCTCTTTGCAGAGGTAGGCGGTAATGTAAGCAGAGGTTCCAAAAAATGCTGCATGGCCAAACGAGAGTAGGCCAGTAAAACCAAGCAACAAATTAAAGGCGCAGGCAAAAAGGGCGAAGCACAAGACCTTCATCGCAAACACTAAATAGATAAAATCCTGAAATGGCAGAAGCAGGGCAATTAAAACCAAGATGCCATAAAGTAGTTTTGTTTTTGGGCTCATCATTATTTCTCCCGGCCGAAGAGTCCAGAAGGACGAATGAGCAATACGATTGCCATGATCACAAAAATAACTACGCCGGACGCCTCTGGGTAAAAGACTTTGGTTAAGCCCTCAATGAGACCCAAAGCAAGTCCAGTCAAAATGGAGCCCATGATTGAACCCATTCCGCCGATCACCACAACTGCAAAAACCACAATAATTAAGTTCGAGCCCATCAGTGGGTTCACTTGAAAAATTGGTGCCGCTAAGACGCCAGCAAAACCAGCAAGACCTACGCCATACGCGTAAGCCAAAGAAATCATTAGGGGAACGTTGATGCCAAACGCTTGAAGTAGTTTTGGATTCTCAGTGCCAGCACGAAGATAGGCGCCCAACTTTGTTCTCTCAATCACATACCAAGTGGAGAAACAAACCACCAAAGAAACTATCACTACCCACACGCGATACTTGGGCAAAATAATACCGATTGATTCAAGCGGTATAGCACCTTGCAATACCTCGGGGGCCGAATAACTCTCGCCAGAAATTCCATACCAATGACGGAACATGCCCTCAATAATGAGTGCTAAACCAAAAGTTAACAACAGGCCATAAAGATGGTCAAGGTGATAAAGGCGCCTAAGCATTGTGCGCTCAAGAATTAAACCAAAACCCGCCATAAGCAAAGGCACCAGAATTAACGCAAACCAGTAGTTAATAGAAAACTCAGGAAAACCAAACCATTGGCCAACTTGAGTCAAGCCAATCCATGCAACAAAAGCACCCATGGTGTACTGGGCACCGTGCGAAAAATTAATAATGTTGAGTAGGCCAAAAATGATGGCCAGACCCAAACTCAGTATGGCGTAGAAGGAGCCATTAATAAGCCCCACCAAGAGCTGAGCAACCAGCCCTTGTGGGGTAATTCCAAGAAGTTCAAACATGCTTAATTAGATTACTTATTGGTAACCAACTTGCATCGTGACAATGAAAGTGGTTGTGTTGCTTCGGCAGCAGGAATCACCGCTTTGACGTTGTAGTAATCCCATGGGCTCTTAGAGTCGGAAGGCTTCTTCACCTCTAGCAAATACATGTCATGCTCAAACTTACCGTCAGCACGAATCTTTCCTTTGAACAAGCCATCATCAATGTTGGTAGATTTAAGAACCTTCATTACAGCTTGAGTATCGTCAGTGCCCGCCTTTTGAACTGCAGTCAGATAAGCAAGTACTGATGAGTAAACACCAGCTTGGACACTAGTAGGCATACGCTTATGTTGCAAGATAAAACGCTTAGAGAATGCGCGCGTATTGTCATCTTTATCCCAATAAAAACCCTCGGTTAAATACATGCCTTGTGCAGCGTTCAAACCTAAAGAGTGAACATCGGAAATAAACATGAGTAAAGGAACGACTGTTTGTTTTTTATTAATGCCAAACTCTGAGGCCTGTTTAACAGAGTTGATAGTGTCTTGACCTGCGTTTGCCAGGGCAACAACATCAGCGCCACTAGCTTGAGCCTTGAGAAGGTAAGAAGAGAAGTCGCTGTTCGGGAATGGATGCTTGCTTGTGCCCAAAACCTTGCCGCCGTTTGCGGTAACAACATTGGTTGCATCTTTTTCTAGGGCCGCACCGAATGCATAGTCAGCAGTAATGAAGTACCAATTCTTTTTCCCCTGCTTAACCACTGCTTTACCTGTACCGTTAGAGAGTGCATAGGTGTCATATGTCCAATGCACATTGTTGGCTGTACATTTCTCATTGGTAATTGGTAAGGAAGCTGCGCCAGAAACTAAAGTAATTTTGTTTTTCTGCTCAGCAACTTCCATAACTGCCAAAGCAACGTTGGTGGATACCAACTCAACAATCACATCTACACCATCTTTGTCGTACCATTCGCGCGCCTTATTTGCGGCAATATCTGCTTTGTTTTGGTGATCCGCGCTAACCAATTCAATTTTCTTACCGAGAACCGTACCATCCTTAGAAAAATCAGCGATTGCCATTTTCGCAGCAATAACAGCGCCAGGGCCCGCCAAGTCTGAATAGGTTGACGATAGGTCGGTTAAGACGCCAATCTTAATAACATCGCCACTGGCTTTTGATGCCTGCGAAAATGCTGGGTTAGAACCAAATATGGTTGCCGCCACCAGGCATGCGGTAATTTGCTTTAACTTCATTTTTGTCTCCTATAAATAACCACTAAACACCAAGATACTCATTTAATAAACTTGCTTTTTCAGTAAGCTCGTTTTGATTTACAACCTCGACCACGTTGCCGTGTTCAACCACATAATGACGGTCCGCCAGGGGTGCCGCAAAGCGGAAATTTTGCTCGACGAGCACAATGGTGAAGCCTTTATTACGCAGACTGGTAACCACCTCACCTAGTTTCTGGACAATTACTGGCGCCAATCCCTCGGTAATTTCATCTAACAATAATAGTTTTGCGCCCGTTCTGAGAATTCGCGCCATTGCAAGCATTTGCTGCTCGCCGCCCGATAGTCGGGTTCCCGGGCTATTGCGCCTCTCGTAGAGATTGGGGAACATCTCATAAATCTCATCTAAACCCATGCCGCCAGGAGCAATCTCTGGCAACAACATTAAATTCTCTTCCGTACTTAAGCTTGCAAAAATGCCTCGCTCCTCAGGGCAGAAACCAACACCTAAGCGGGCAATTCTGTAAGTTGGCATGGCAATAGTTTGTGCGCCATAAATCTCTATAGAACCCGTTCTCTTGCTAGTTAGGCCCAAGATAGTTTTGAGAATAGTGCTGCGGCCAGCCCCGTTACGCCCCAACAAAGTCACCACCTCACCATCCCGGACGGCAAAATTAACCCCATGAAGAATGTGGGACTCCCCATACCAGGACTCTAGGTTTTTAACCTCTAGCGCCATAGTGCTCATACGCTATCGCCCCCATGGCTACCCATATAAGCCTCAACCACTAGGGGGTTGTTTGAAACCTCCTGATAAGAGCCCTCAGCCAAAACGGAGCCCCGTTGTAGAACGGTAATCCGGTCGGCGATGGAAGAAACCACCTTCATATTGTGCTCCACCATCAAAATGGTTCGGCCTTTGGAAACCCGATCAATAAGCTCTGTAACACGCTCCACATCCTCGTGCCCCATACCCTGCGTTGGCTCATCCAACAACATCAACTCAGGCTCCATTGCCATGGTGGTTGCGATTTCTAACGCTCTTTTGCGACCGTAAGCCAGGTTGAGAGTTTCTTCGTGGGCAAAGTCGGCCAAACCAACCTCACATAAAAGCTCTTCAGCGCGCTCATTCAGCACATTAAGGGAGTTACCAGACCTCCAAAAATGAAATTCCGTACCCAAACCACGCTGCAGTGCAACACGAACATTTTCTAAAACGCTTAAGTGTGGAAAAACGGCAGAAATTTGAAATGAGCGAACAACGCCGCGGCGCGCGATTTGGGCCGGTCTCTCTTTGGTGATGTCGAAACCGTTAAACAAAATTTGGCCGCTGGACGGCTCCAAGAATTTTGTAAGAAGATTAAAGCAGGTTGTTTTGCCAGCGCCATTGGGCCCAATTAGGGCGTGGATAGTTCCCCGAGCAACATCTAGGTTGACGTCACTTACCGCAGAAAAACCTTTGAACGTTTTTCCAAGGCCAATTGTTTTTAATATTATTTCTTGCAATCTCAAATCCCCAAACCCTTTGATGGGCAAGAGTTTGAGAATACTCTAAGAAGGCTTTAGCTAATATAGCGATAACCCTAAAGGCGGAGTGAGCTTATTAGCTTGTCTTGCTACTGTTTAAATAATTCTGGATAGCAGATTTGGCAGCTTCATCTAAGACATCCATGGGGACTCTTTGCGAACCCTGAACAATCATGAGCGCATAAGGCTTAGCAAGCGCCGCCGCCTCTAAGCACAAATGCAGCTCCTCGCCCGAGGCTGGCGATTGGCTGCGCCAATAGTTAATGGCCGCCTCTAATTCTTGAATGGAAATAAACAGCATGTTGAATAAGAGATTTACTTCTTATCAAGAGACAACATTGTGCCTCGACATTTTTTAGCACCGCAACGGCACTCATAATCTTTTTTCATTTGCTTGGTAATACGGCCATCAATCCCAAGGGAGTAGTCATAGAAAAGTTCCTCACCGACCTTGAGATCCCTCTTTGCATAGATAAAAACACGAGGTTCACCACCAAAACTATCCTCTTGTGTTTCACAAATTGGCTTGCAAGAGTGATTGATCCAGCGCGCTGCATTGCCGCCATATTTAGCATCAATGCAACGACCATCTTCCAATGAAAAGTAAAAGGTGTGATTTGGGTCTTTTGGATCATGAGGGTGGCGCTTCTCTGCCAACTTCCAACTAATGCGCTCGCCTTTGTATTCAATAATGGCATCACCCTTTTTAATTGGCTTTGCAACAAAGACGCCCTTCCCATGAATAGGGGAGGACTTCACAACAATTCGGGATCGATCAATTTTTGGTGCCACTAATTTCTTTTTACTCATAGGAAATCACACATCAAGGTTGCGGGCAATTAAAGCATTCTTCTCAATGAAAGCGCGACGCGGCTCAACTTCATCACCCATCAAAGTGGTAAAGACTTGATCTGCGGTAATGGCATCTTCAATTTTTACTTGGAGCAAAGTTCGTGAGCCGGCATCCATGGTGGTTTCCCATAGCTGTGATGGATTCATCTCACCAAGACCTTTGTATCGCTGTCGACTAAGAACGCGTTCAGCTTCAGAAAGCAACCAAGCAAAAGCCGCTCTAAAGTCTTGAACGGATTGTTCCTTTTGATTTTTATCTGGATCACCACGGCGAACTTTTGATCCTGGCAACACTTTGCCAGACAACACAGCAGCAGCATTCGATAGACTTTGGTAATCATCACCATGCACAAAATCTGAGTTAATTGCAGACAGCTTCAGATTGCCATGAATGCGACGTGATAACAAAAGCTTGAAGCGATCTGTGCGCTCTTCTTTTTGCACAATAATTTCTGGGGGTAGCGCCAAGGGATTCAAAGAGTCGGCAAGCGCAACACGCAAACGCTCTGCGGACTCTTGTGCAGACCCTTCGGTATCTAGATTTAATTGTGTGCCAGAAGCAATAGCACGCAAAGCATCTTCATCAATATTGCGTGATAAGCGATCAACAATTGATTGAATTACTTGATAATGCTTAGCCAGCTCACCCAGTGCCGCACCCTCAATAATCTCACCCGCAGGGGTTTGAAGTGAAGCGGACTCTAAGGCGATTTTTAATAAAAGTTGATTAAGTTCAGCATCATCTTTGATGTATTGCTCATTCTTACCAAACTTCACTTTATATAAGGGTGGTTGAGCAATATAGATGTGACCACGTTCAATTAACTCCGGCATCTGCCGGTAGAAAAAGGTAAGTAATAGTGTACGAATGTGGCTACCATCAACGTCCGCGTCGGTCATGATGATGATGCGGTGATAGCGGAGTTTATCTGCCTTATATTCTTCAGCGCCAATACCGGTGCCAAGAACAGTAATTAAGGTAACCACCTCTTGGCTCGCCAACATTTTGTCGAAGCGGGCCTTCTCAACGTTTAAGATTTTTCCCTTAAGCGGGAGAATTGCCTGAAAGCGACGATCACGGCCTTGCTTTGCAGAGCCGCCTGCGGAGTCTCCCTCAACAATAAATAATTCAGATTTAGTGGGATCCTTCTCTTGGCAGTCTGCCAATTTTCCAGGAAGGCCCAATCCATCCAACACACCCTTCCGACGGGTCATATCGCGGGCTTTACGTGCTGCTTCGCGTGCACGCGCCGCATCTACAATTTTTCCACACAAGATTTTGGCATCAGCTGGGCGCTCCTGGAGATAGGCGCTTAGCGCTTCAGCAACAATCTCTTCTACTGGTCCACGAACCTCGCTAGACACCAGCTTATCTTTTGTCTGGCTTGAAAATTTTGGCTCTGGAACTTTGACAGATAAAACGCAGGCAAGACCTTCGCGCATATCATCACCAGAGATTTCTACTTTTGCCTTTTTGGCTACCTCATGCTCATCAATATATTTATTAATGACGCGTGTCATTGCTGCACGCAAACCCGTTAGGTGAGTACCACCGTCGCGCTGAGGTATGTTATTGGTGAAACAAAGGACTTGTTCGCTAAAACTATCATTCCATTGCATTGACACTTCGGCGGTAATGTTGCCACCCAAGTCTGATGGACGAATACCTTCTGCGTAAAAAATGTTGGGGTGTAAAACATTTTTAGTTTGGTTGATGTACTCAACAAAACCTTTAACACCACCTGAAAATGCAAAATCTTCCTCTTTACCAGAACGCTGATCAATTAATTTAATGTGGACGCCATTATTTAAGAACGAGAGCTCACGAATGCGCTTTACTAAAATCTCGTAGTGAAATTCCACATTTCCAAAAATGGTTTCGTCTGCTAAAAAGTGAACCTCGGTACCAGATAGGGTTGTATCGCCAGTAATGGTGATTGGTGAGGTAGCAACACCATTTTCTTCCTCAATATTGCGGTTCTGAATCACACCATGCGCAAATTCCATGTAATGGGCCTTGCCGTCACGACGAATGGTGAGTTTTAACCATTTTGAAAGTGCGTTTACACAACTTACACCAACTCCATGTAAGCCACCAGAAACTTTATAACTGTTTTGATCGAACTTACCACCTGCGTGCAACTCAGTCATCACAATCTCAGCCGCACTTCTCTTTGGCTCATGCTTGTCGTCGTATTTAATGCCTGTTGGAACCCCGCGCCCGTTGTCAACAATGGAGATAGAGTTATCGGTTTGAATAACAACAGTAATTTCAGAGCAGTAACCTGCTAGCGCCTCATCAATTGAGTTATCTAAAACCTCAAAAACCAAATGATGTAAACCGGTTCCATCAGAGGTATCCCCGATGTACATGCCTGGACGCTTACGAACAGCTTCGAGACCTTCTAGGATTTGGATCGATGATGCACCATACTGCTCTACTACTTTTTTTTCTTCAGTCATTTTTTTCTAAATTAAATACGCATTGGCATCACAACATACTTGAAGTCTTCAGAACCGGGTAGGGTAATCACCGCGCTACTATTTGCATCACCCAAACTAATTTGAATTTTTTCGTTCTTCAGGTTTGATAAAACATCTAACAAGTAGCTGACGTTGAAACCAATCTCGACGGCATCACCACTATATTCAGTTTCAATCTCCTCTTGAGCCTCTTCTTGCTCAGCGTTGGTTGATTGAACGGTAATTCGATTGGGTGACAGAGAAAAGCGTACACCCTTAAATTTATCTGTGGTCAAAATAGCTGCACGCTGTAAAGCGGACTGCAAAGCATCACGACCAACCACCAAGGAGTTTTTGTGCCCCTTAGGTATCACTCTTTGGAAATCGGGAAATTTACCCTCAACCAATTTTGAGATTAACTCAATATCTCCAAAAGTAAACTTCACTTGATTTGAGGTCAGGCTCATCTCAAGAATTTCATCTGAATCCCCAAGTAAGTGCTGGCACTCAAGAATAGTTTTGCGCGGAATAATGATTTCCTGCCTCTGTCCAGAGCCTATAGGAGCCTCTGCCAGCTCAACCTGAGAATAGGCTAAACGGTGACCATCTGTAGCCACTGCAATCACTTGCTTGCCCTCTACAACCAACAACATACCATTGAGGTAATACCGAATGTCTTGTTGCGCCATTGCAAAGTGGACTTGCCCCACTAGTTGACGAAAACTTTTTTGAGTCATTTTCCAGTTGGCAGTAACCTCACCAACACTTTGCATCACCGGAAACTCTGTTGCCGATAAGGTTTGCAAAGAAAAGCGGCTTTTGCCACTTTGTACAACCATTTTATTGTCTTTAAGGTTAAGCGCCACCGGACCTTCCGGTAAAGCGCGCAATATATCAAGTAGCTTTCTTGCAGCTACCGTAGTCGTGATGTCTTCAGATCCAACCCCAAAACTTGCGTTAGTGGTAATTTGAATTTCAATATCAGTAGATACGAATGACACTTTGTCGCCCTGCTTCTTGAATAACAAATTTGCCAAAATGGGTAATGTGTGTCGACGCTCAACAATGCCACTAACAACCTGAAGTGGTTTTAACAAACTGTCACGTGAAGTGTTTACGAGTTGCATTGCTTTTAAATCCTTGTATATATCTTATTAGTAGTAGTAATAAGGCTCGTTATTTCGGTGGATAACTCAAAAACCGTATATAAAACAACCCATTAGAACCAAAAAAACCTGTGGAAAACTTTTGTATAAACCCTGCACAAATATTGGATAACTTTTTATCAACACCCTATTTTTGCATGAAGAGCAAGCTTTCCACAATTTATCCACACACTATCCCCAAAGTTATCCATTGGGCTATCCACAACCTTATCCACAGGCCAAAAACCTAAGATTTGAGGGTTTGCTCAATAACGTGGATTTCATGGTTCAACTGGCCATCATGCGAGCGCTCTTCCCCAATCTTCCTAACCGCATGTAAAACAGTGGTGTGGTCGCGCCCCCCAAACAGCTCCCCAATCTCGGGTAGGCTTTTTTGAGTCAACTCTTTAGCCATAAACATCGCAATTTGACGTGGACGAGCAATATTTGCAGGGCGTTTTTTGGAGTACATATCAGCAACCTTGATGCTATAAAAGTCTGCCACGGCCTTTTGAATGTTTTCCACTGAAATCTGACGATTTTGTATAGAAAGAAGGTCTTTAAGCGCTATACGAGCCACATCAATCGTGACCTCTTTCCCGTGAAAGCGCACAAAAGCCAAAATCTTTCGGAGTGCGCCCTCCAATTCCCTCACATTAGATCTGAGGTGCTTGGCCACAAAGAAGGCAACATCCTCACTCATGGGGATACCTTCGCTTAAGGCCTTTTTCATCAAAATGGCGACTCGCATCTCAAGCTCGGGGGGCTCAATAGCAACGGTTAAGCCCGAGTCAAACCTTGAAATAAGTCGATCATCAATGCCCGCCATCTCCTTCGGGTAGGTATCGCTCGTAATGATGACTTGAGCCTTATTGCCTAGGAGGGCCTCAAAAGCGTAGAAAAACTCTTCCTGGGTCCTGGATTTACCGCTAAAAAATTGAATATCGTCAATCAGTAGGAGGTCTAGTGAGTGGTAGTAGCGTTTAAAGCGATCAAACGCTTTTTGTTGATAAGCCCTAACCACATCCGAAACATACTGCTCCGCATGGATGTAGCGGATCCGCGCATTAGGCTTTTCCTTTAAGAGGTGGTTGCCAATTGCATGGATTAGGTGGGTTTTACCTAAACCTACCCCGCCATATAAAAACATGGGGTTATAGGAGGTGCCTGGATTGTGAGCAACCTGAATTGAGGCAGCCCTAGCCAATTGGTTGGCTTTACCAGTTACAAAAGTTTCAAAAGTAAGGTTTGGGTTGAGTTTCGAGTGGTCCTCAATTTCAAACGCTTGCTCCTCTGTTGATGTGCTGTCCGGACTAATAAGCGCCTCTTGGGGCTCGGGCCCCTCTTGAGGCGCACCAAGCTCTGGGGTTGAGGTGCCTGCGCCATCAACATTCAGTACAAAACTTAAGGTAACTGAGTGACCAAAATATTGGTCTGCCATCTCCTGAAAGCGGTCAGCAAAGGTTTTCTTAATCCAGTCTAGCTTGAATCTATTTGGGGCTCCAACAACGAGTGATTGCTCACTTTCATCATAAGAAACCAAGCTTAGTGGCTGTATCCAGGTTTTAAATTGTTGGGGGGATAACTCTCGAGCTAGCATGCCAAGGGCGCCATCCCAAAACCCTAGTGGGCTAAGTGAATTCAATGTGGGGGGATTCTGTAAGTTGCTCATATTTTTGGAGGATCCATTGTAGCGATCCCATAAAGTTATCCACAAGTTAGAAAATCGTGGAAAACCTGTGGATAACTTGTGTATAAAACCAAAAAACCCAACTAAATTAAGGGTTTATTGATTATTCACCCACAAAATAGAGAAAAATACCTATATATTCTTCTATAGCGGTTGACCTTTTGCCATCCAACAAGGAAAATACTGGGTTTTGCAGGATGAATCATGAAAAGAACATACCAACCCTCAGTAACACGTCGTAAACGCACTCACGGATTTCGTATTCGTATGAAAACTAAGAGTGGGCGCGCAGTATTAAATGCACGTCGCGCTAAAGGCCGCAAACGTCTGGCTGTTTAATTTAGCAGTTGAACAGCGCCAGGATTTCTGAGTTACTAAAAACACGCCCCAAGACAAGTTTGTATTGGGGTCTGTATTTGGCATCTTCAGATCAGGGCGCGAAACCAGATTTAGGTATTGCGGTAGCTAAAAAATTAGCTAAGCGTGCGGTAGATCGCAACCAATTGAAGCGCATGATCCGTGAAATGGTCCGAAGCGCTCAAGCCTCAACCCTCAACAGCGATGTTGTAGTGAAGCTGAAAAAACCAATTGGTCGCGAAACCCGCGGCAGACTCAGAAGAAAAGAAAAAGAAGTTCTGCGAACTCAGATTGCAGGGCTAATTTAACGTGCGCCTTTTAAACAAGATAGCCATAAAGCTTGTGAGACTCTATCAAGTAGCGCTCAGCCCTTTTGTCGGCATGCATTGCAAGTTTGCACCCTCCTGCTCTCAATACGCCTGCGACTGCTTTGCTAACTATGGATTTTTCAAAAGTGTTGGGCTAATGGTGTGGCGCATCTTGCGTTGCAATCCTTGGTCACAAGGCGGTCATGACCCTGCAGTAAAACCAAGATCTCATCATTATTAAGTGAATGCAAATGGACTTTAAAAAAACAATTCTTTGGGCGGTCTTCTCCATGTCAGGCCTCATGTTGTACAACAACTGGCAGGTCCACGAAGGCAAACCATCGATGTTTGGTGGAAGCGCTACAAGTAGTGTTGTGGCGGCCGATAAGGCACCAGCAAGCAAGGCAGACGTTCCATCGCCCGTACAAAATCCAAGCATTCAAGCGCCGAATCAAATTCCTGCTGTTGCTACTACAGGCGCAATAGAAACAGCAGAAAAATTTGTATTGCAAAACGATGTGTTGATCTTAGAAATCAGCGCTAATGGCGCCAACATTATTGATGCGAAGCTGCCAAAGCAACTGACTGCAGAAAAAAAACCAGTTGAGCTGTTTCAATATGCACCAAACCATAAATATTTTGCGCGCTCTGGTTTGGTTGCTTTAGGTAATGCAGATCTACCAAATCACACCAGCACATTTAAGTTGGTCCAATCTGGCAAGGATGGATCTGGAAAACCTTTTATTGTTCTGGCTAGCGAGCGCAACGGCGTAAAGCTGGAGAAGACATTTGTCTTAAGTCCAGGTAGTTATGTTGTTGATGTTGGGCACCGCATTACACAAAGCGCCGCTAATGCAGCGCCACTGGTTCTCTACACTGAGATCGTTCGAGACGCTTCCCAGGAACAAAAAATTGGCCCATTTGGCGGGGCATTTTCTGCAAGTACATTTACAGGCCCTGCTACTTACACAGAAAAAGAAAAATTCAATAAGCTGGAATTCACAGCTATTGATAAAAACAAAATTACTATCCCAACACAAGTGCCAGCTGGAGATCCTGCTTGGATTGCCATGGTGCAACATTATTTTGCAAGCGCCTGGATTCCTGGTGACAAAACTGCGCGCGACATCTATGCGGGTCGGATTGACAACAATCTGTATCGCATTGGGATGCAAACACCCTTAGGTGTAGTTGCTCCAGGAACTACTGTGGTTGAAAAGGCCAGGCTATTCGTTGGTCCACAAGAAGAAAGTGTTTTGGAGACGATTGCCCCCGGGTTTGCTTTATTAAAAGACTATGGCTATCTCACCATTCTTGCTAAACCCATTTTTTGGTTGCTAGAGAATATTCATGCATACGTAGGTAATTGGGGTTGGTCAATTATTCTCCTGACCATTTTGATTAAGTTGGTGTTCTTCCCACTGTCTGCAGCAAGCTACAAGTCAATGGCGCGCATGAAAGAAGTCCAGCCACGACTGCTTGCCATGAAAGAGCAGTACAAGGGTGAGCCGCAAAAACTAAACCAGGCAATGATGGAGATGTATCGCAAGGAAAAAATTAATCCTCTGGGCGGATGTTTGCCTGTAGTGATTCAGATTCCTGTGTTTATCTCGTTATATTGGGTATTACTTTCTTCTGTAGAAATGCGTGGTGCGCCTTGGATTTTGTGGATCCAGGATCTATCGATTCCAGACCCATACTATATTTTGCCAATCATCATGGCTGCTTCCATGTTTGTGCAAACCAAACTAAACCCAACGCCACCTGATCCAATTCAGGCAAAGGTCATGATGTACATGCCACTCGTATTCTCCGTCATGTTCTTCTTCTTCCCTGCCGGCTTAGTTTTGTACTGGGTTGTGAATAACTTGCTATCCATTGCCCAGCAGTGGCAAATTAATCAAATGTTCGGAAAAAAACCAGCTAAATAAAGCCTTGGCTGGTTAGACATCTATAGGGGGGCATCTGCAATGATGACTAGAAAACTGCCCATCATTGCAGTTGCTACGGCCCCAGGCAAAGCGGGAGTTGGGGTAATTCGTATTAGCGGACCCAAGCTTTTGCAGATTGCAAAGGCCTTATTTCAAAAAACACTAGCGCCTCGACAAGCAAACCTATTAACTTTGCGCGATATTGATGGCGCGGCAATTGACCAAGTCATTGCGATTTATTTTGCTGCCCCCGCCTCTTTTACCGGAGAGGATGTTCTGGAGTTGCAGTGCCATGGTGGTCCACAACTGCTTGAGTTGGTAATGAAGCGATGTCTAGAGTTGGGGCAGGATCAGGGTTTAGTGATTGCGGAGCCGGGAGAGTTTTCCTTGCGCGCCTATCTCAATAACAAGATTGACCTAGCCCAAGCGGAGGCTATTGCTGACTTAATAGATGCTCAAAGTGAAGCTGCAGTTCGCGGCGCGGCACGCTCATTGCAGGGCGCTTTCTCAAGTGATATTAATAGCTTGATTGAGGAAATTACACAGCTTCGAATTTTGGTGGAGTCCACTTTGGATTTCCCTGAGGAGGAGATTGAATTTCTAGAAAATGCCCAAGCCCGTGAACGCCTAAAAACAGTCATGCATCAATTGCATGCATTGCGGGAGGGCGCAAAACAAGGAAAGATTTTGCGTGACGGCATTCAATTGGTTTTGGCTGGTGCCCCCAACGTTGGTAAAAGCTCTCTACTAAATCGCCTTGCCGGTGAGGAGGTGGCTATTGTGACGCCCATCGCCGGAACTACGCGAGATCGCGTAAAGGAGAGCATCACTATTAATGGTGTTCCCATGCACATTATTGATACCGCCGGATTGCGTGATACCAGCGATCTTGTTGAGGCAAAAGGGATTGAAAGATCCTGGGAGGCGATTCGCGCTGCCGATCTAGTCATCTTTCTTCAGGACTCTGGGTCTCCAGGTGGGGCGGAGAATGCAAATGCCTTGGAGCTTAAGGATCAAATATTAAAGGCGCTCCCGCCAAAATGCCCTGTTTTAGAGGTTGGCAATAAATCCGATCTCTTAAACGGCTCCAGTACCAATGAGGGGGGAGAGCCGGTATTGCTCATTTCAGCTAAAAATGGCGACGGGATCGAGCTGCTAAAGCAGAAAATCTTGGAGTCAGTGGGCTGGGGCGGCACTCAAGAGGGGGCTATTGTGGCGCGTCGACGCCATTTAGACTGCCTAGATAGGGCTGCAACCCATTTGGAGAAATCTCAGCAGTTCGCTGCAGATGGCAATATCTCTTTGGAGTTATTTGCAGAAGAACTGCGTTTAGCGCAAGATCAATTGGGGCAAATTACCGGGAAATTGCTTCCTGACGACCTTTTGGGCAAAATATTTAGCCAGTTTTGTATCGGCAAATAAAGGGTTTGCACTTGGCAGGGCAGCACTATAAATATGTCCAAAATGTTAAAATAGTGTGATCAAAATTATTACTTTCCACGGGAATCTCATGACCACAACAACAAACGGGCAAATTAATGCCAATGCGCCTGATTATGTAAAAAATCAGCAATTAATTCAGTGGGTTGCAGAAGTAGCAGCCCTAACTAAGCCAGACAAAATTCATTGGTGTGATGGTTCCCAGTCTGAATACGATCAATTTTGTGAGTTATTAGTAAGTGCAGGTGTATTTAAGCGCCTCAACCCAGCTAAGCGCAAAAACTCTTTCCTGGCACTCTCTGATCCTGATGATGTAGCTCGTGTTGAAGATCGCACCTTTATCTGCTCTGCAAAAAAAGAAGATGCTGGTCCTACCAATAATTGGGTAGAGCCAAGCGAAATGCGCGCCACCCTCAAGCCATTATTTGATGGTTGCATGCGTGGTAGAACAATGTATGTCGTGCCGTTTTCTATGGGACCAATTGGCTCTCCAATCGCCCACATTGGTGTTGAGCTGTCCGACAGTCCTTACGTTGCCATCAATATGCGTTTGATGACGCGTATGGGCAAAGCAGTGATCGATCAGCTTGGTGCTGATGGTGAATTCGTACCTTGTATTCATACTGTTGGTAAGCCGCTTGCAGCTGGCGAAAAAGATGTTGCTTGGCCAAATAACAAAAACAAATACATCGTTCACTATCCAGAGACACGCGAGATTTGGTCTTTCGGATCTGGTTACGGCGGCAACGCCTTGCTAGGTAAAAAATGTTTTGCTTTGCGCATTGCATCGAACATGGGTCGCGACCAGGGCTGGTTGGCTGAGCACATGTTGATCTTGGGTGTGACTTCGCCTGAAGGCAAGAAATACCATATTGCCGCTGCATTCCCATCGGCTTGCGGAAAAACGAACTTCTCCATGATGATTCCTCCAAAAGGATTTGAGGGCTGGAAAGTAACAACTGTTGGTGATGACATTGCATGGATCAAGCCGCGCAAAGATGCCGTTACAGGCAAAACCCGCTTGTTCGCGATTAATCCCGAGTCTGGTTACTTTGGTGTTGCGCCTGGTACAAACCGTCAAACCAACCCGAACTGCCTCGATTCATTAAACCAAGATGCGATTTTTACTAACGTTGGTTTAACGGATGATGGTGATGTTTGGTGGGAAGGCTTAACTGATACTCCTCCAGCGCATTTAATTGACTGGCAAGGTAAAGACTGGACCCCCGCTGATGGCGCTGCTGGTCGTAAAGCCGCACATCCAAATTCACGCTTCACTGTAGCCGCTACAAATAATCCTGCGGTTGATCCTAATTGGGATGATCCTGAAGGCGTAGCGATTGATGCATTCTTGTTCGGTGGCCGTCGTTCAAACACTGTGCCCTTGGTAAGCGAGGCGCGCGATTGGGTGGAGGGCGTTTACATGGCCGCTACGATGGGCTCAGAAACTACCGCTGCGATTACTGGTCAGGTTGGCGTAGTGCGTCGCGACCCATTTGCGATGATCGCATTTGCTGGTTACAACATGAGCGACTACTTCCAACACTGGTTGAATATCGGTAGCAAGCTTGCCGCTGAAGGCGCTGTGTTGCCAAAAATCTATTGCGTGAACTGGTTCCGTAAAGATGAAAACGGCAAGTTTGTATGGCCTGGCTTCGGCGAAAACATGCGCGTGCTTTCTTGGATCTTGGGTCGCGCTGAAGGCACAGCTAAGGGCAAAGAAACAGTATTTGGTATTTGCCCAGAACATACTGATATGCATTGGGATGGACTTGACTACTCGGTTGAAAAGTTCGAGAAAGCCATTACCGTTGCGGCTGATGATTGGAAGAATGAGCTCGAGCTGCACTCCGAACTGTTTGAGCATTTAGGCGAGCGCTTGCCTAAAGAGTTGATCGAAGCCCGTAGCAAAATTGAGAAGCGCTTAAACGCCTAGGCACCCCCTAGAAATTTAAGAAGCCTTTTTCAAAATAATCTTTATTTAATGACCTCACCCCAACACCATGACATCGTGGTGATTGGGGCAGGCATTGCAGGCGCAACTATTGCGCACGAGTTACTGGAGCGTGGTCAAACTGTTTGCATTGTTGACTCCGCACCCCAGCCCGCTTCTGCTTGTTCTAGTCATGCATATGCTATTGCTCACCCACATGTTGGCCGTGGCGCACCTCGCTTATTGCGACTAACCCGCATTGCTTTTCTGATGGCTGAAGCGCGCTGGGGTAAAGTTTGGAATCAGCATGGCATATTTCAGCCGACCAAAAAAGACAAAGTTTTTAAGCTTAAAGAAGTTTCTGACTATTTAAAAACCTTAGAACTGGGTGAGGATGTGGCGCAAGCACTTGATGCTAATCAGGCTGCGCAGATTTGCGGCATTCAACAAAGCGGTATTTGGCTTCCACGCGGTGCATCACTCAACATATCATCAGCAACCAGCGAAGCGCTGAAACCCCATCCGAAATTGACTTGCTGCTGGAGCACTCCAGTGAGTCGATTGGAAAAATTAGGTGCCAGCTGGCAATTATTTGATCACCAGGATGCACCTATTATGACTGCTGGTAAAGTGATTATTGCCGCAGCGTTGGAGACTAAAAGTTTAGCGGCAAGCATGGGTGTGCGCCTCCCTCTTAGGCCAGTGCGTGGTCAGCTGAGTATTTTTTCTGTCGCCGCAAATACTGTTTGGATTGAAAAATTACCAAAGACTGCGCTATCCGGTGACGGTTATTGTCTGCCAACCCAGAGAATGCCAGATGGTAGTTATCGCTGGATAGTGGGCTCCAGTTTTGATGAGGGAGAAGCTGATCTTCAAGACTGGGCTTCGAGCGATGACTTTAATCGCGAGCAGGCAAAAGGCCTGCTGAACTATGTGGAGGGTGACACAAGCCACCTTCAGAAGGTCGGAAGTTTTGTCGGTGTGCGTTGTGTTGCTGGCGATCGGCTACCTATCATTGGCGCACTCACTCAACGCCCAGGGATATTTTTGGCAACAGCCCTGGGGTCGAGAGGTGTACTTTGGTCGGCCTTGGCGGCCAAACTCATTACCGCTCAAGTGCTAGAGGACGACTTCGCTTTGCTGACGCGCTTGGGCTTTGCGGCGGACTTAGTCGCCGCACTTGCGCCTGCGCGTTTCTTTGCTGGAGCTTTAGCTGCAGCCCCCGCCTTAGGCGCCTTAGCCTCAAATTCAAAGCCAATCTTGCCGTCTGTACCCAGAGCTAAGTAAGCTTTAAATCCCCGACCAGTGCGATTCGATTTGAAGTTGGTTAGTAAATCTGTTTTGCCCTCTGTAAGCAGTTTTTGTACTTGCTCCGTAGAAATTTCTTGCTGCAAAACAACCTTACCAGTTTTGAAATCACAGGTTTTTTCGGGGCCAGTATTCTTTTCGCACAAGTAGCGCATGCCATCTTCGTACACGGCACCAGAGCACTTGGGACAAGCACCCAAAGCTTGGCGACCAGTAAAGTCGATTGCTTCGGCCTCATCTTCTTGAGAGTTACCAAAATCAAACTCTAATTTGAAGCCTGCATTTGGATAATCAGCATCGTCTTCAGGGATCTCGCTCAGTTTAATAATCGCCGCAAACGGCCTACCCATTTTGCTGCGGAATCCCTGTAGCGGCCCAATAGTTTTTTCGCGAAGTAGTTCTTCTACTTCTGGATATTCAAATGCACGCCCACCAGGAGTTTTGCTGATCGTAAAGCCGCACTTCTCACAAGCAAAGCGACGGTAGTTTTCTTTAACAGCACCTTTGCAGTGTGGGCAAGGTGTGGACATCGTGGCATAGTCACCTGGAATAGTGTCACTGTCATATTCTTTTGCACGCTTAACTATGCGCTGCGTCATCTGTGCAATTTCTTGCATAAAAGTGTCGCGGTTCATTTCACCGCGTTCGATTAGCGAGAGCTTGTTTTCCCAATTACCTGTGAGATCGGGTCTGGTGAGTTCTTCAACATCCAGACCGCGCAAGAGTGTCATTAACTGGAATGCTTTAGCTGTTGGAATGAGTTCACGCGCTTCGCGAACCATATATCTTTCTGCCAGCAGCCCTTCAATAATGGCCGCACGCGTTGCCGGTGTTCCTAAGCCCTTTTCAGCCATGGCCTCCCGCATATCGTCGTCATCAACCCATTTGCCTGCACTCTCCATTGCCGATAACAATGTTGCTTCTGTATAGCGGGCCGGCGGTTTGGTTTTTAGGGGGATTGCAGCGATGGATTCAGTTTGTACGGTTTCGCCTGCTTGTACCGCTACTAGTTCATCATCCGCTTGATTAGATCGGCCATATACCGTTAACCAACCCGGGGTGACCAATACGCGACCTTCAGTTTTAAAGTGATGCCCTGATGCTTCGGTGATGCGAGTGGTGACGCGGAACTCAGCTGCAGGATAAAACACGGCCAAGAAACGGCGCACAACCAAGTCATATAATTTTTGCTCTGGCTCACTGAGGGTCTTAGGAGACTCTAAGGTGGGAATGATTGCAAAGTGATCGGATATTTTTGAGTTATCAAAAATTCGTTTGTTTGGCTTGATCCAGCCATAACCCGCTTTAGCTTTTGGATCCTTGGGATCACCTTGCAAAATTTGTTTGGCGAACTGCCGATACTCTTGTGAGTGCTCAGCCAGGTTTTCCATGGTCTGCTTCACAGTATCCAAATAATCTTCAGGCAAAGCTTTGGCATCGGTACGAGGATAAGTCAGCACCTTATGGCGCTCGTAAAGCGCTTGGGCAAGCCCCAAGGTGTTTTTAGCGGAGAAGCCAAAGCGAGCATTTGCTTCACGCTGCAAGCTAGTTAAATCAAACAGCTGAGGCGCTAGTTGGGTGGCTGGCTTTGCCTCTTCTTTCACGCTCGCTTTTTTATCGCGACATGCAGCAACAATGCTTTGTGCGGCGGCTTCGCTCCAAAGGCGATTCTCTCGGGCGTCTGGGGCCGCAACATCTTTCTTAAATTTAGGGTCAAACCAGCGACCTTCATAAACACCGGCTGCAGCAATAAATTCAGCCTTCACTTCCCAATAGTCTTTGGAAATAAATTTGCGAATCAGTTCTTCACGCTCAACCACAATCGATAGGGTTGGAGTCTGCACTCGACCTACTGTCGTCAGAAAGAACCCACCGCTTTTGCTATTGAATGCAGTCATAGCGCGGGTACCGTTGATGCCTACTAACCAATCCGCCTCAGATCGGCAGCGCGCCGCATCTGCCAGGGGCTGCATGTCGACATCACTACGGAGGGAGGCAAAGCCATCCCGAATGGCTGCAGGCGTCATTGATTGCAGCCAGAGGCGCTTAATGGCTTGTGGCGCTTTTGCATGTTGCGCAATCAGGCGGAAGATCAACTCACCTTCGCGACCCGCGTCACAGGCGTTAATGAGCTCATGAATGTCTTTGCGCTTGATGAGCTTTTGCAAGACCTTCAGGCGCGACTCAGTTTTGGCGATGGGGCGTAAATCAAAATAAGGGGGTACAACCGGTAAGTTGGCGAACGACCATTTACCACGTTTGACGTCAAACTCTTCGGGAGCGGCAATCTCTAATAGGTGGCCAACTGCAGAAGAGATAACAAAGTCATCGCTCTCAAAATAATCTTCGTATTTAGTAAAGCCGCCTAAAGCCTTGGCAATGTCATTGGCAACAGAAGGTTTCTCCGCGATGATCAGCGCCTTGGGATGGTCCCCAGCCGAAGTCTTAGTACTGCTTTTTTTGGTAGATGCTTTAGTTGCCACGCGTTTTGCCTAAATTTGAGCTTGAAATGATGTTTTAACGGGGAAAACAGAGGGCCAATTTAAACCTAATCTCAGCCTGATGCTCCCTATATCCCTTTTTTATTATTAACCGATAAATTGTCAAAAGTCCAAAAACCCAATTTTTTTGGGTGCATTGGCAGTGTATTGACTAGCTTCTTTGCACTGAAAACAGGGTTTAATGGGCTTTAAAAGCGGTTTTTGGCCATTTTGGCAACTCCTCAAGAATATCTTGAGGAGATTGAATCAGTTTGGCACCTTGCTGAAGCAGTTGGTGGCAGCCTCTAGAAAGGGGGTGATGTATCGATCCAGGGATGGCGAATATTTCACGCCCAAGCTCGCAGCCTAGCCTTGCTGTAATAAGCGAACCAGATCGTTCCGCTGCCTCGATCACTAGGATCCCTAGCGAAAGGGCTGCAATGATGCGGTTGCGGCGAGGAAAGTGGCAGGGTTTTGGTCCTAGGCCAGGCGCTAGCTCGGAGATCAGTAGCCCATATCTGGCGATTTCCCTGGCTAATCCGAGATGCTCTCGTGGATAGACGATATCAAGCCCGGTTCCGCATACCGCTAGGGTTGGATGATTCTGCTTCGGCCCGAGAGCCCCCCAATGGGCTGCTCCGTCGATACCCCGGGCCAACCCAGAAATCACTAGATACCCTGCCTCAGATAGCGCCTGCGCAAAAAAGTGGGCGTTTTTAATTCCCTCTGGGCTGGCAGCCCGTGAGCCAACAATGGCGAGCATGGGTAAGTTGAGCAGACTAATATCGCCATATATATAGAGTGAATTGGGCGGGTCGCATAAATCCAGTAGTCGGGTTGGGTAGTTGGGGGTATTTCGCCTAATTTGGGTGATGTGCGATGTTTTGGGAGTGTTCATAAAGCAATTTTCGGCATAGGGCTAGTTATAACTATCGGGACAGTCTGATTACTCTGTTGGATAATTCCAGCATGGCCTTATTAACTGTCCTTTGTTATCCAGATCCACGCCTACACAAGGTTGCTAAACCTGTAGCGCAAGTGGACACGCGCATCAAAAAAATTGTGGCTGACATGGCAGATACCATGTACGAAGCTCCTGGGGTTGGCTTGGCCGCAACTCAGGTGGACATTCATGAGCGGATCGTGGTGATTGACGTATCTGACGGCCAGAATGAGTTGATGGTGTTTATCAATCCAGAATTAGTTTGGTCAAGCCCGGAAATGAAATCGTGGCGCGAGGGATGTCTTTCTGTGCCCGAGTATTACGATGAGGTTGATCGCCCTGCCGTTGTTCGAGTAAGGGCGCTCGATATCAACGGTAAAGCATTCGAGGTGGAGGCAGATGGCTTGTTGGCAGTCTGCTTGCAACACGAGATGGATCATTTGCAAGGCAAGGTATTCGTTGAATACCTCTCTATGTTGAAGCGCAATCGCATTTCTTTAAAAATGAAAAAGCGCGCCAAAGAATTAGTAGGCGAGCGCTAAGCGCCCAATGAAAATTGTTTTTGCAGGCACCCCGGATTTCGCTGCACAAGCAATGCGCGCAATAGATCAGGCTGGCCATGAAATTGTTTTAGCGCTAACGCAACCGGATCGTCGTGCTGGTCGGGGGATGCATCTTCAAGCGAGCCCTGTAAAAGTGTTTGCACAGGAGAAAAACATCCCAGTGTTACAACCGGAAACCTTAAAGCAAGGCCATACAGACTTACAAAAAAGAGCTGCAGCCCAAGAGGCGTATCAATGTTTATCCGGCATTGAATTTGATGCAATGGTAGTTGTCGCTTACGGTTTAATTCTTCCTCAGGACATCCTAGACCTAGCCTCTCAAAATGGACGACAGGGTTGTTTTAATATTCACGCCTCCTTATTGCCGAGGTGGCGTGGCGCTGCGCCGATTCAGCGCGCCATCGAAAGCGGTGACGACAGTACTGGGGTAAGCATCATGCAGATGGATGCTGGCTTAGATACTGGGGATACTGTCTTAGTGAGAGATCTGAAAATTACTCCACAAGAAACTAGCGCATCACTGCATGACCGTTTGGCAGTGTTGGGCGCCGAATTAATGGTGAAGACCCTCAACACCTTGGATCAAGGTGTGGTGATTACCAGAACTCCGCAGCCCAGTGAGGGCATTACCTATGCGGAAAAAATACTCAAGAACGAAGCGGAGATTGATTGGGGGCTAAGCGCCAATGAAATCGATCGACGCATTCGTGCATTCAATCCATTCCCTGGATCCACTAGTAGTCTCAATGGTGATTTGCTGAAGTTTTGGAATTCTTGCTTGCCTAGCAAGGGGCAGATAGAGCAATCTCCAAATCCCGGGCAGGTGTTGGGGTTTAGCGAGGATGGCGTATATGTTCAGTGTGGCGAGGGCGCCATTGAAATCTTAGAGATGCAAAAGTCCGGTGGAAAAAAGATTAGCGCAAGCGCTTGCCTGCAAACTTATCGCGCGCAAGAAAAAATAATGCAGTTTAAGAAAGACTAATTTGACCGACCAAAAAACACCACGCAGCCTTCCTCTATCCGAGGCTATTACGATTTCTGCGCAAGCAATTGGCGAAGTGATGGCTGGTAGATCACTCACAGAGGTGTTAGATCAGCTGGATGTGCACGAGCGCCCTATTGTTCAAAGCTTAACTTTTGACGCCTTGCGTAAGTGGGTAAGATCTCAGGAATTTATCGAGCAATTTATTCCGAAGGCGCCACCACCAGAGGTGGAATATTTATTGTGTGTCGCGATTGCTTTGTTTTTGCAGAATGGGGTAGAGGGCAAAGGATATGCGATACACACGATTGTTGATCAGGCCGTAAAGGCTTGTAGCGAATATGAGCCAACAATGTATGCCAAGGGTTTGGTTAATGCTGTTCTGCGCAAAGTAAGCCTTGCAGTTCAGGCTGAGAATGAAAAGCCTTATCCACCAGACCCCATCCCCATGTTTTTCCCGCCTTGGTGGCGAGCTAGCCTAAAGCGTAACTATTCGAAGGCTTGGCAGGCAATGCTGATTCAGCAGGCGCAACGTGCACCCCTGATTTTGCGAGTGAATGCCAAACAACATACGCGCCAGGAATATCAAGATTTATTAAAACAAGCTGGTATTGCATCAGAGCTTATTAGTGAGATAGCTGGCGTTGCCTTAGATTCGGCTTTACTGTTGCGCGAGCCAGTGCCCGTATCGGATTTACCGGATTTTTATAGTGGTGCAGTTTCTGTTCAAGATGCTGGTGCGCAAATTGCCGCAGTATTGCTTGATCCAAAGCCGGGAGACCGGATATTGGATGCTTGTGCTGCGCCCGGTGGAAAAACCGCCCATTTACTAGAGCTTGCCCAATGTGACATGATTGCCTTGGAGCTAGATGGCGAGCGACTTGGAAAAATTGGCGGCAACCTAGATCGCTTGCGTCTGCATTCTAATGCTGTCCAGGTGGTGCGCGGCGATGCCTCGAAAGCAGCATGGTGGGATGGCAAGCCATTCGACAAAATCTTGTTGGACGCGCCTTGCTCGGCTTCAGGCATTGTTGCAAGGCATCCTGATATTCCATTTTTACGTCGTGAGGCAGATATTAAGGCGTTGCAGCAAAGACAACGGGCAATCCTTGAACAGGCCTGGAAGATGCTAAGGCCTGAAGGAACGCTTTTATACGTGACTTGTTCTGTATTTCCCGAGGAAGGTGAAGAGCAGGCAATTTGGTTTTCTGCAGAGCATGCCGATGCGTTACGATTAAGCGCCCCCGGGCAAATTTTGCCTGCCGAGCTAAATGATGGTTTTTACTATGCTTTGTTTAAGAAAAATGGGCCATGAGCCAAGGCATTAAGCAATTCATTCTCTGCAGTTTGCTAGCGCTGAGTATTTTTTCAGTAGCAGCCAGCGCAGAGGGAATCAAGATTAAATCTGCTGAATTGGAGCGGGTGGATAACGACTGGCTCTTAAATGCCACATTTAAGATTGACTTAACCCCAGGCTTGGAGGATGCAGTCCAAAAAGGGGTGGTTTTATATTTTCAAACTGAGTTTGATTTAACTCGTTCGCGTTGGTATTGGTTTGAGGAAAAGCCAGCATTTGCTCAGCGACAAACGCGCCTCTCTTATCAGCCGCTGACTCAGGAATATCGCATTGCTTCCGAAGGCTTTACTTTTTCTGCTAAAACAATTTTTGAGGCCCTGCAGGCAGTTGGTAGTATTGGTGGCTGGAGGGTGATTGATAACAATCAAATCGATCCAAGCAAGTCTTACACTGCGGCATTAAGAATGACTTTGGATTTAAGCAAGCTACCAAAACCGTTTCAAGTAAACGCCTTAAATAATCGCGATTGGAATGTCGCTAGTGACTGGTTGCGATTTCCATTCTCACCAAGTGGCCCCAATCTAATTAAGCGATGAAACTATTTTTCGACTTCATTGGGTCAAATGCGTTTGAAAGAAGCGCCTGGAAAAGGCGTGCGCTTCCTATAGCAACGGCAGTGATTGGCGCCTTTGCACTTTTGCTGCTGGTGCTGCTGTCTGTTGCATCTTCTAATACTGAGTTTTTCGACAACTATTTTATTTGGCTCTACGCAGCAAACGTGGTGATTGGAGTTTGCTTACTCCTAGTCATTTTGACCTTGGTAATTGTGATTGCAATTCGCTGGCACAAGGGACGTTTTGGTACTCGCCTGATTGCAAAGTTGGCCATGATTTTTGCTTTAGTAGGCGTGGTGCCGGGATTAATTTTGTACGGCGTATCTCTACAATTCGTTTCTCGCAGCATTGAAACTTGGTTTGATGTACAGGTTGAGTCCGCGCTCAACTCGGGCTTAGAGTTAGGGCGCATTACTTTGCGGGTTGCTCAAGAAGAGATTTTGGCTGAAGGTAAGTTCATTGCGGAACAGGTGACTCAGGTTCCCTCCGGAACCAACTCTGATCAAGTCGGCGCCATGGTGATGAAGATTCGCAATCAATTTGGCATTCAAGAAGTGAGTCTTTTCACTATGCAACGCATTTTGATTTTATCGAGCGAGCTCAAGTCGAAAAAGTATCTACCAGCCCCTAGTGCCGATGTAATTGCAGAGGCATTTAAAAAGCAGGGTCTCACCTCTTTAGAGCAAATTGAAATGGAGGGTGGGCAGCGCGGCTACCGAGTGAGAGCGATCGTGCCGATTGTGCGAAAAAAACCGATTCAAAGCAAAGCAGATGCCGGCAAAGAAGCAGAAGACAGATATTTTTTGCAGTTAGTGCGCTATATTCCGAGCCCATTGGCTAAGAATATTTTTGCAGTTGAGTCTGCTTATAGCGATTATCAAGAGAAGTCATTGGGGCGCACCGGTTTGCGCAAGATGTTTGTAGGCACGCTCACATTAACGCTGTTCTTTGCATTATTTGTTGCCGTGACTTTGGCCTTAATACTTGGGCGTCAGCTGGCCAGACCTTTGTTGATGCTTTTAAAGGGAACCCAGGCCGTCGCACAAGGAGATTTATCTCCTAAGCCGGAGCTCAATACCAGTGATGAGCTTGGCATGTTGACTCGTCAATTTAATGTGATGACACGTCAGCTCGCCGACACAAGAACCTCCCTACAAGAATCTAAATCATTTTTAGAAACAGTATTGGGCAGCTTAACTGCGGGCGTCTGTATTTTTGATAAAAACTTTAACGTGGTTTCTAGTAATGCTGGGGCTGACCGAATTTTTGGGCAAGACTTAACCCAGATAGATGGGCGCCCCCTAAGCGATAGCCCGGCCCTAGTTGAGTTTGAGCAAGCCATTAAAGAAGGTTTTGCAACTATGAAGCTAGCTGTTGGGGTTGATGGTGGTCAGCCAGATGCGGGGGCCAGCAAATCTGCGCCAGTGTGGCAAAAGCAGGTTCAGCTTCACAGTACAAACGAGTTCGAGAATGAGCCTGGCGTCACTTTATTTGTGCGTGGAACTGAGCTGACCTCCGATTTGCGCATGGTGGTGTTTGATGACATTACTGATGTGGTGAGTGCCCAGCGCTCCATTGCTTGGAGTGAAGTAGCTAGGCGTTTGGCCCATGAGATTAAGAACCCACTAACCCCGATACAACTCTCTGCCGAGAGACTGCAGCATAAGTTGGCCGGTAAATTGAGTCCTGAGCAGGAGGAGATGATGAATCGCAGTACAGAAACCATCATTGGGCAAGTTCAGGCTATGAAAGAGATGGTCAATGACTTTAGGGATTTTGCTAAAACCCCTAGCCCGCAATTGAAGTCAGTTTCTATCAATACTTTGACGCAAGAGATTTTGGGCTTATATGAGGGTAGCCCCTTAAAAACCCAGCTAGATCCGCAGTGCCCAAATATTATGGGTGACTCAACTCAATTAAGACAGATTATTCACAACCTTTTACAGAATGCCCAGGATGCTACTCTTGAGGGTAAGCATCAAGCCGAGCCAGTTGAAGTAAAAACAGAGTTGGTACCTTATGGTGAATTAAACGGTATCGTACAAAATGCGGTGCGTTTAACAATAAGTGATAGTGGTTCGGGGTTTCCAGCTAAGATATTGGCAAGAGCATTTGAGCCGTATGTAACAACAAAGAGTAAGGGTACTGGATTAGGTTTGGCAGTCGTAAAGAAAATCGTAGATGATCACGGCGCCAAAATTGAAGTCCGGAATCGTATGCGGGGTGATGAGGTGGTCGGTGCGAAAGTATCCATTTTGTTTATGAATTTGGCAAAAGAGGCAGCATAAGAATGGCAAGTATCTTGGTGGTCGACGATGAGATGGGAATCCGCGAGCTTCTCAATGAGATTTTGACGGATGAGGGCCACACTGTTTATGCTGCTGAGAGCGCTATGCAGGCTCGCACCATCCGCGAACAAATGCGCCCAGATCTTGTTTTGCTCGACATCTGGATGCCTGATGTTGATGGCATTACTTTGTTAAAAGAGTGGTCTAAGACCGGTCAACTCACAATGCCTGTTGTCATGATGTCGGGACACGCTACGATTGATACTGCGGTTGAAGCTACTCGTATCGGGGCACTCAACTTTTTAGAAAAGCCGATTGCACTCCAAAAGCTGCTCAAGACAGTCACTAAAGCCCTAGAGAGTTCGCCGAAGTATGTTGAGCCTATTGAAGAAAAAGCATCTTTAGCACCCTCGTCTACCTCAAGCCCTAAAGCGGTGGTCAGCGAGCAAGTCTTGCAAAATCAAGATGGTGAGTACATTAGCGGAATTGCAAAGACCTATTTTGATTTACCTCTCAGAGAGGCCAGAGACTTGTTTGAGAAGGCCTACTTTGAGCATCAAATGATCATCATGGGCGGTAGCATGACTAAGATTTCTGAATACACTGGCCTCGAGCGTACGCACCTCTATCGAAAACTAAAAGCTTTGGGAATTGATACTTCGCGTAATAAGGCTGAGCAATAAGGTTTTCAGTAGCGATTGATTCTTTGCGTGAGGGCTTGTTGGGAATAGCGATGCATTACACGACATTGGCCTTGCAACGGATAATAGCGCCCACATCATTTCGGAATTACTCCCATGGAAATTAAAGTTAACTTTCTCGATAAGCTGCGTCTTGAGGCTAAGTTCGACGACTTCACGGTGATTGCTGACCAGCCTATCCGATATAAAGGCGATGGCTCGGCTCCGGGCCCATTTGATTACTTCCTAGCTTCATCAGCTTTGTGCGCAGCTTATTTTGTGAAGTTGTACTGCGACACTCGCAATATTTCCACTGAAAATATTCGCCTCTCACAAAACAATATTGTTGATCCAGAAAACCGGTATCAGCAGATTTTCAAGATTCAGGTTGAGTTGCCAGAGGATATTTCTGCTAATGACCGCCAAGGGATATTGCGCTCTATCGAACGTTGTACGGTTAAGAAGGTAGTGCAAGCTGGGCCAGAGTTTGTTATCGAAGAGGTGCGCAATCTAGATGCAGATGCGCAGACCTTATTGGCCTTGAAACCCGCTTCTGACGCTAGTACCTATATTGCCGGCAAGGATCTGCCGCTCGAGCAAACCATTGCCAATATGTCTGGCGTGTTGGCGAACCTAGGAATTAAGATTGAAATCGCCTCGTGGCGCAACATCATTCCCAACGTCTGGTCCCTACATATTCGTGATGCGCATTCACCGATGTGTTTTACCAATGGGAAGGGGTCAACAAAGGAAAGTGCGTTGGCGTCAGCTTTGGGTGAGTATATTGAGCGCCTGAGTAATAACCATTTTTATGCCGGTGCATACTGGGGTGAAGATATCGCCAATGGAGCATTTGTGCATTACCCGAATGAGCGCTGGTTTAAGCCGGATGCTCAGGATGCTTTACCCACAGAAATTCTGGATGAGTACTGTCTCAATATTTTTGATCCCGATAGCGAATTGCGCGGCTCACATTTGATTGACACCAATTCCGGTAATGCGCAGCGTGGCATCTGTTCATTGCCGTATGTGCGACAGTCGGATGGCGACACTGTTTATTTTCCTTCCAACTTGATTGAAAACCTTTATGTCAGCAACGGCATGAGTGCTGGCAATACGCTGGCCGAAGCGCAGGTGCAATGTCTATCAGAGATTTTCGAGCGCGCAGTCAAGCGCGAAATTCTGGAAGGTGAAATCACTTTGCCGGATGTGCCGCAGGAAGTGCTCGCAAAATACCCTGGCATTCTGGAAGGTATTCGTGGACTAGAGGAGCAGGGCTTTCCAGTACTAGTAAAGGATGCATCACTAGGTGGCATCTATCCAGTCATGTGTGTCACCTTGATGAATCCGCGAACAGGTGGCGTATTTGCATCTTTCGGTGCGCACCCAAGCCTAGAGGTGGCATTGGAGCGGAGTTTGACAGAATTACTGCAGGGGCGCAGTTTAGAGGGTCTTAACGACTTGCCCCCGCCAACTTTTGCAAGTGAAGCGGTGACTGAGCCAAATAACTTTGTTGAGCACTTTATTGATTCCAGCGGAATTGTGTCATGGCGCTTTTTCAGTGCAACAGCAGATTACGATTTTGTTGAGTGGGATTTCTCAGGTGATGGGGAAAACTCTAACGCTGAAGAAGCGGCAGCTTTGTTTGGCATTCTTGAGTCTATGGGCAAAGAATCCTATGTGGCAGTGTATGACCAGTTGGGCGCGATCGCATGTCGAATCTTGGTGCCCGGCTATTCCGAGATTTATCCGATAGAAGATCTCATGTGGGACAACACAAATAAGGCCTTGTTGTTCCGCGCCGATATTTTGAATCTACTCACATTAGATGATGCAAGTTTAGGCGCGCTGCTTGAGCGCCTAGAGAATAACGAGTTAGATGAATACGGTGATATCGCCACATTAATCGGCATCGAGTTTGACGAGAATACGCCTTGGGGTCAGCTAACCGTTCTCGAATTGAAGTTGCTGATTCATCTTGCCCGAAAGCAATTTGATGAGGCTAATGAGTTGACGGCCGCCTTTCTTCAATATAACGACAACACCGTAGAGCGTAGATTGTTTTATCAGGCCTTAAGTACGGCGCTAGAGATTGAGTTGGGTGACGACTTGGAGCTTGATGACTACATGGTTAATTTACGCCGTATGTTTGGCAATGAGCGCATGGATGCAGTAATAGGGTCAGTAGATGGCAGCGTGCGTTTCTACGGCTTGACTCCAACCAGCATCAAACTGGAGGGCCTCGATAGACACCACCGCTTAATCGATAGTTATAAAAAATTGCACGCAGCTCGGGCCAAATCTATGGCGACCAATAACTAGAATGTAAGCAAAAGGAGTTCATGTGCGGCTGATACAACTTACCCCTCTCATCCTGGCAATACTGTCCGCATTTACTGTATCTGCGTTTGCCGCTTATCCAGAGCGCTCAATTCGTCTTGTGGTGCCTTTCGCCACTGGCGGTACTTCTGAAATTATTGCCAGATCTGTTGCGAGTACTCTCAGCGCTAGTTTGGGTCAATCCGTTTATGTTGATAACAAGCCGGGTGGTGCTGGCAATATCGCAATGGAAGAAGTTAAGCGCGCCAATCCTGATGGCTATACCCTCATGTTAGGACACGTAGGTACTTTGGCGGTTAATCCCGCCTTGTTCGGAAAAAAATTACCTTACGACCCAAACAAAGATTTTGCCCCCGTTACTTTGGTGGCAAAAGTACCCAATGTAATTGCGGTTAGCGAAAAGAGCCCTTACAAAACCTTGGCTGACTTGGTGGCAGATGCCAAAAAGAATCCAGGAAAAATTAACTATGGCTCGGCAGGCAATGGCAGCGCAGGTCACTTGGCGATGGAATATTTTTCTTCTGAAGCTGGGATTGATTTGGTTCACGTGCCCTACAAAGGCTCAGGACCCATGTTGACAGATTTAATTGGGGGTCAGATTCAGGCAACCTTTAATGGTCTTCCATCATTAATGGGGCAAATTAAAGGTGGTGCCTTGCGTCCGCTAGCGGTTGGCTCTGCTGAGCGCTCAAAAGTATTACCTGCGGTAGCAACATTGTCAGAGTCTGGTTATAAAGGTTTTGAGACTTCACAGTGGTACGGAATAATTGTTCCTGCTGGAACGCCACAGCCTATCGTGGATAGACTTCAAAAGGACATTGCCAAAGGGCTGAAGTCAAAGGAAGACTCAAGGAGGATGTTGGATGATGGCGCAGTATTAGTTGGCGATACTTCAGCTCAATTTGGCGCTTTTATTAAATCTGAGCAAGGTCGCTGGGCTAAGGTTGTTGAAAAAGCGCGGATTACTGTCGATTAACTTTCACAATATTGCTAGATGGCCGCATCGGCAGTGGTTTACAAGCAAATTCAGCAAAGTAAGCTCTGTTGCCCAGATTTGGGCAGTCTAGCTACAGTTTCATTTATAATTCCAACTCTTGGCCTGGTAGCTCAGTCGGTAGAGCAGAGGATTGAAAATCCTTGTGTCGGTGGTTCGATTCCGCCCCGGGCCACCAAGAAACACCAAAACCACCTTCGGGTGGTTTTTTGTTTTGCACTTGCCCGCTAAGGACTGTCGAAAAAATATAGGGAATGGAGATTTGGCGATTGCTAGCTGCAAGTTGGAAAGCAGAAAAACTTCTCACTTATCGTTTCCTTTAATGTCTGCTTGACCATTCCTTAATTCACTTTAAAGGTTTTATTTCACAAGAAATGTTCTGTAGCATACATAGTGCTTTATTAGCCGGGTCTGAGGGCAGCCTGGGGGGGGTGAGGATCGTTTAGCCGGTGATTCGATTCCGCCCCGGGCCACCAAGAAATACCAAAACCACCTTCGGGTGGTTTTTTCATTTGTGGGATTGATGAGGCTCTATTGGCTAGGGTGTGCCCCTCGGCAGAAAATAGTTAAACTATTTCAAAATTAAAGCCCAGTTAAGAACTGACTCAAATAAAGGTTTGTCAATATGTCGGCCATACTATCCTCGGAAAAGAAGTCCTTTCTTAGATATTGGGCGATTGGCATTTCCATTACATATGTCTTGATCGCCATATTGGTTGTCTATATTGTCCAAGGCGAGAAGAGTGTTGCCAACAGAAATCATGCTCTTAGGATGAGCCCTGATGCAGTGGAGCCCGGAAAGACACCTCCCGATCCCCTTCCTCCTAATGTCGACTTTAAACCAGTAAATGTCGGTATCTACTTAGACGGCATAGAGAGCTTTTCAATAAAAGATTCCTACTGGACGCCAACTTTTTATATTTGGTTCCGCTGGAAGGGTGATCAGTCGCTAAACCCAGGAAAAAATTTTAGGCTTGTTGATGGAAAAATTGAACTGAAAGATCTTCAAGACAGCTATACAGCACCTGATGGCACAAACTACGAGGTTTATAAAGTTGTAGCCAGGGTTACGAAGTTCTTCAACACGACACGAGCACCCTTAGACGACCATATGCTCAATATTTACATTGAGGATTCGGCGAATGATGTGCGGCGTATGCGTTATGTCCCTGATCCAACATCTGGCATTAGCTCTCGGGTAAAAATTTCTGGTTATGACATCACCGGAATGAGCGCAGTGGTAAAACCCCATACCTATAAAACAAGTTATGGCGATCCAAGGGCTGAAGAAGGCAGGCGGACAACCTTTAGTGAATATAACTATGGGGTGACAGTTAAGCGAAATGGCGTAGGTGTTTTTTTGAAGCTATTCATTGGACTTTACGCCGGTGTATTGCTTACCTTTTGTAGTTTTTATATTCATCCTTCTGAGACCGGATCGCGCTATGCTTTTCCATCAGCATCATACTTTGGAGTTATAGCAAATGCCTACATGACCCACTCTTTGTTGCCCTCTTCGGGCTATTTCGGATTAGCAGATTTAGTTACCGCAATTGGCTTGTTCACCATTACTTTATGTGTAATTGCCTCACTAATTTCGGTTTATTGCTACCAGCAAAAAAAGGACCCAGACTTTTCCTTGAGGCTGGATAAGGTGTCCCTTAGATATATTGGGGCTGGATTTATAGCGGTTAATATCCTTTTGCCTATCTGTGCCTTTTATTAAGG
>CANBPJ010000003.1 GCA_947371415.1 Burkholderiaceae bacterium
GGAGCAGTAATCTCCCGGTTTATGCGCTGCGATTTATCAGTAGCGATCTTCTTAATTCCTTTAAAAAAACAATAAAAACCATTCCACCCCTAGCTAGGCTCGGGTCCGACTTTCTGGGAAATATCCTGCTGGAGTCGGGCAACGAAGGCTTCAAGAGGCATTACACCTAAATCCACTCCGCCACGGGCACGAACGGCCACCGTATTACTTTCTGCTTCTTTATCCCCGACAACTAACAAAAATGGGAGCTTCTGTAATGCGTGCTCGCGTATTTTATACGTAATTTTCTCATTTCGCAAATCTGATTCGACTCTAAACCCTTGTTTTTTCAGAGATTGCTGGACCTGTTGTGCGTATGCAGCAGAATTATCAGATATATTGAGGACTACAGCCTGGGTAGGAGCAAGCCAAACCGGCATGTTTCCAGCGTGATTTTCGATCAAAATACCAATAAAACGCTCTAAAGAACCCACAATTGCCCTATGAAGCATCACTGGGGCCTTGCGAGTGTTCTCTTCTGTCACATATTCAGCACCTAAACGGGCTGGCATTGAGAAATCCACCTGAATCGTGCCGCATTGCCAAGTACGGCCAATAGAGTCCCTGAGGTGATATTCGATCTTCGGACCATAAAAAGCACCCTCACCCGGCAATTCTTCCCATTCTTGGCCTGAAGCAGTCAAGGCACCGCGTAAGGCAGCCTCGGCTTTATCCCAAATTGCGTCATCACCAACTCGCTTAGCCGGACGGAGGGCTAACTTCACAGCTACCTCAGTAAAGCCAAAATCTTGATAAACCTCGCGAACCGCCTTATCAAATGCAGCTACTTCTGACTGAATCTGATCCTCTGTACAGAAAATATGACCATCGTCTTGGGTAAAGCCACGAACGCGCATCAAGCCATGCAATGCCCCCGACGGTTCGTTACGGTGACACTGACCAAACTCACCGTAACGCAATGGCAATTCACGGTAGCTATGCAAACCAGAGTTAAAAATCTGTACATGTCCTGGGCAGTTCATCGGCTTTAACGCATATGCACGATTCTCCGACTCCGTAGTAAACATGTTTTCTTTGTAGTTATCCCAGTGGCCAGATTTCTCCCACAGACCGCGATCCAGAATTTGCGGAGCCTTTACCTCTTGGTAGCCTTCGCGCTGATATACACGACGCATGTATTGCTCTACCTCTTGCCAAATAGACCAGCCTTTAGGGTGCCAAAAAATGAGGCCAGGGGCTTCAGGCTGGAAGTGGAATAAGTCTAAGAACTTACCAAGGCGACGGTGGTCTCGTTTCTCAGCCTCTTCGAGCATATGCAAATGCGCATCCTGATCTTCTTTTTTCAACCACGCTGTGCCGTAAATCCGTTGCAACATTTCATTCTTGCTATCGCCACGCCAGTAAGCACCAGCAACGCTCAGAAGCTTAAATACCTTAAGCTTGCCGGTAGATGGCACGTGGGGTCCACGACACAAGTCGGTGAACTTACCTTCGGCGTACAAAGACACATCTTCGCCCTGTGGGATGCTGGAAATAATTTCGGCTTTGTAGTTCTCGCCCTGCTCCTTAAAGAACTTCACTGCTTCATCACGAGGCATGACTGTGCGAATCACAGGCTCATCTTTTTTAGCCAGCTCAGTCATTTTCTTTTCGAGTGAGGCTAAATCTTCAGGGGTAAATGGGCGATGAAATGAGAAGTCGTAGTAAAAACCATTTTCAATTACAGGGCCGATCGTGACTTGCGCCTCTGGAAATAATTCTTTGACTGCGTAAGCGAGTAAGTGGGCCGTAGAGTGCCGAACAATCTCAAGAGCCTCGGGGCTTTTGTCCGTAATGATCGCTAACTGACTATCTTTATCGATGACAAAGCTGGCATCTACCATCTTGCCGTCAACAATGCCGCCAAGGGCAGCCTTAGCAAGGCCGCTACCAATGCTTTGCGCAACATCAAGAACGCGAACGGGAGCGTCGAACTCTCGTTTAGATCCATCTGGCAGAGTAACTACAAGCATGACAACTCCATCCTATTTACTTACAAAAAAGAAAGCGCGGAAGCATTTCGGCAACCGCGCTCTTTTGGGTCTTCATTCGTTGGTAGGCTCGATTGGACTCGAACCAACGACCCCCACCATGTCAAGGTGGTGCTCTAACCAGCTGAGCTACGAGCCTATACAGCCATAGAGTTTATCACCGGCGACGTACTTGGGTCACGCCTTTGACCTCTTCAAGGCCATTTTGGATAACCCGAAGGGCCTCCGAGTCTTTAATTTCAACCGTGAGCAGTATTTGAGCCAGGCCCCGCTTAGCCGATTTACGCAAATCAATGACATGAACCCCTTGCCTAGTCAGAATTTCAAACAGCTCTCGCATCAGTTCTGGGCGGTCAAGGCCAGTAACAGCCAAATCAGCAGGAAATACCTGTTTTACATCAGTGGCAGCCAAACCTTCTGCAGCGGATTCATTCCAAGCCGTCTGAATAACGCGCTCTGGCGCCCTCTCCAAAAGACCCCTAAAGGTTTTACATGATCTGCGATGAATTGAAACCCCACGACCTTGTGTCACAAAGCCGGCAATGGCGTCTGGCGGGACAGGCCTGCAGCAACGAGCTAGCTGGGTCAATAAAGAGTCCACCCCAACCACCAAAACATCGCCTACCTGACCTTGCTTGCGAGTACTTTGTTTGAGAACGATTTCTGGGGTCGGTGCGCCGACTTTTGCCTCAGGCTTTTGCTCTGCCTTAACGTCACCATGCTTTGCTCCAGCCTCATCATCATCAATAGCATTAAACCAAGCGCGCACCCTAGTACGAGCGCGCTGTGAGCGCAGGTAATTACGATTGGGGCTAATCCAATCACGTGATGGGCCACCATGCTTGACGGCGATGATTTCAACTGTCTGACCATTTTGCAATGGTGTGTCCAAGGGAACCATGGCACCATCAACCCGAGCCCCACGACAGCGATGTCCGAGATCGGTATGTACCGCATAAGCAAAGTCGATGGGTGATGAGCCCTTCTCCAATGAAATCACCTTACCTAACGGTGTGAGAACATAAATATGATCATCAATCTCATGGTGCTTAAGCTGCTCCCAAGCATCCTCTTTCCAGGAGATCAGCTGTCTTGCCCAAGCAATTTGGCGCTCATAGGCTACTGCTGCGCTATGCGTACCAGTTTGTTGGCTTGGGTTTTGTGGGGCGGCTGCAGAGGAGTTGCTAAATTTACTTTTTGGCGGAGTCGCAGCACCAATGTAGGCACCCTCTTTGTAACGCCAGTGCGCAGCCAAACCAAACTCAGCCTGCTGATGCATTTCATTGGTACGCACTTGAATCTCAAATGCCGTGCCATGCTCATCCATCACCACTGTGTGCAAAGACTGATAGCCGTTAGGTTTAGGTCTGGCGATGTAATCATCGAACTCACGAGGCACCGGTTGCCAGACGTTATGCACGATTCCTAAAATGGCGTAACAAGATTTAACGTCCTCCACTAAAACCCTGAAGGCTCTGACGTCATAAAGATTGGCAAAGTCCAATGACTTGCCTTGCATCTTTTTCCAAATACTGTAGATATGTTTGGGGCGACCCTGAACCTCACCGTCGATATGAGATGCATTTAACTCTTGTTTGAGTCTGTTCACAATCTGATCAATAAACGATTCGCGTTCAACGCGCTTGCCATCAAGCATCTTGGCAATGTCACGGTATACAACCGGAGAAAGAACTCGGAAGGCTAAATCCTCCATCTCCCACTTCATCTGCCAGATGCCCAAGCGATTTGCCAGGCTTGCATCAATATTGAGAATCTCTTGCGCCCATGCTTTAGGCATCTCAATCTTTTCATGCGTGATCCAGCGCAATGTTTGCAAGCGGGAGGCAAGATAGATGAGTACTACACGCAAGTCATCACCAAAGGCGAGTAGCATCTTTCTAAGCATTTCTTCTTGCCCAGAAATACTCAGACCGCCATCGTTTCGCACTAGCTTTGCTTGGGCTTGTCTAAGCCCCCTGTATCCAATCAAGAGTTTGGCTGACTCATCACCAATCAGCTTGGTCAGCGCCTCCCTGCCATGAGTACGTGCAATATTGCTTGCAGCAGTTAAGGTGGCCTCGTCAAGATGAAGAAGCTTGAGAATGCTTAGTACGCCAGCAGCATGATCTTGAGAGGGCTCGCCGAACCAGCCATCAACAATTTTGATGCTCTCAGATGGGTTGCCGTCATGTGACATGGAGAAATGCAATCCTTAACTGAAAAATTCTTTTGCTAAAGCAATCTGCTCAGACTTCATAAAAGCAGGCGCATGCCCCACTCCCGGAATCTCAATACTGCGAATATAAGGATTGAGTCTGCACATCTCCGCCACTGTTTTTGCGGACAATAAGTCAGAGGCTCCACCCCGCACAATGAGCATCGGAATACGAATTTGTTTAAATGCATGCCACATTGCCATCTCACCTGCTTTTGCCATGATCGGATTAACAGATGCAAATGGTACGGAAATATCTGGGTCATAGTGCATTACCCAAAGTCCATCTTTTTGCACTAGCATTGGGCCGTTATAGATCTCCCACTCCTCGGGCGTATGCGAACCAAAGGAGGCACAGATCCCATTTAGGCGCGTCAAAGCATCTGCGCGATCAGTAAAGCTAAAAGGCTGGCCAACGTAAGAGCCTAAACGCTGAATTGCCTCAGGCTCAATACGTGGACCAACGTCATTGATCAACATGCGACGAATTGGACTCTTTGGCATAGAGGCGTAGACCATGCCAATCAATCCGCCCATCGATGTGCCAAACCAATCCACTTGAGTAACATCAAGTTGCTTGATCAAGCTCACCATGTCTGCTACATACTGAGGCACTGCATAGAGCATGGGGTTCTGAAGATGATCGGAGTCACCACGCCCCACTATGTCAGGGCAAACAACGTAATAGTCTTTACTCATCGCCTCCGCAAGGGTTTTGAAATCACTACCTCTACGAGTCAAGCCATGAACACAAACCAACACTTTTGGATTGGCAGGATTTCCCCAGGCGTGATAAGCCATGCGATGAGAGCCATCACTATCAGCACAAGTCACGTAAAAGGTATCACCCTGATGAATGGGGGTGGGTGTTTTGATGTCATCTTGCAGTTGCTCATCAGCTATACCCACAACCTCAGGCTGTAGGGTTACATGATCAATGCCATGCTGATTCAATAACATCACATTAATCCGCCCCATGATGTCTGGCCACTCAGACATTTGGGCTACTTCAATATGACCAATGAGCGCAGGAAAACTCGGGGTCATTTCCCAAACATGGAGATCGTGAACGGCTAATACCCCTGGGACACCTCTTAAATCAGAGCCAACTTGCAAATAATCAATATGAAGAGGGACCCCCTCCATCAAGAAATGATATGACTCACGAAGAATGGAGATGGTCGACTTTAGAATTAAAAGGGAAACCAGGATGGATAAGATGGCATCAATCGGCATCCATCCAGTCAGCTGAATAACGATACCTGCTATCAAGGCAGCTACAGAACCCAATAGGTCGCCCATGACATGAACTAATGCAGCTCGTGTATTGACGCTCTTCTTATCACGCGATAATACCCATGCCACCACAATATTCATCAACAAGCCAATGGCAGCAACAACCGTAACAGTGAGTCCATCAACTTTATGTGGGTCATAAAAACGGCTGATCGCCTCAACCACAATCCACACAACGAGGGCTAGCATCGCAATGCTATTAACAAAGGCCGCCAAGGCCTCAGCCCTTCCAAACCCAAAGGAATGTTTTGGTGATGGCGGACGACGAGAAATGATTTGCGCCAACAATGCCAAACCTAGGGCTGCTGCATCAGTCACCATATGACCGGCATCAGAAACCAATGCCAAGGAATTGGCAAAATAAGCGGCGGCCCCCTCAACTCCAGAAAAACTCAGAGTCAGTACAAGCGCAATCAGTAAAAGATTTTGGTTTGATACCTCTTTGCTATGGGAATGCTTGGCATCGCCCTGCTTATGGGCATGAAGCGAATGATCTACAGCACTCATAAGAATTCCCTGAAAAAAGAAATGGGGTCATTGAGACCCCATTATTTCACTAACTAATGACCGTTATTAGAATCCCGTTGTATCTATGGGGGCACCCGTTTTGGATATCACCTCGTCCCTGGTCACACCTGGAGCTAACTCTACCAATTTCAAGCCTTTTGGTGTGATGTCGAGTACGCAAAGATCGGTAATGATGCGGCTAATAACACCCACACCAGTTAGCGGTAGTGTGCATTTAGGCAAGATCTTAATTTCTTCGGTGCCATCTTTTTTCTTAGCAACGTGCTCCATCAAGACAACCACATGTTTGACGCCAGCAACTAAGTCCATGGCGCCGCCCATACCCTTCACCATCTTACCTGGGATCATCCAGTTTGCTAGGTCACCATACTCGCTTACCTGCATTGCGCCCAAAATAGCAATATTGATTTTTCCACCACGAATCATCCCGAACGAATCTGCAGAAGAAAAAATGGAGGAGCCAGGTAAGGTAGTGATTGTTTGCTTGCCTGCGTTAATCAAATCCGCATCAATAGTTACTTCAGTTGGAAATGGGCCAATACCCAATAAACCGTTCTCAGACTGGAGCCACACTTCCATTCCTTCCGGAACGTGATTGGCTACCAAGGTTGGCATACCAATACCTAAATTAACGTAGTAACCATCCTTTAGCTCCTTAGCAGCACGCGCCGCCATTTCATCTCTATTCCAAGGCATGTCGATCTTCCTAAATATTCTGTACTGTTTTTATATAACGTCTATGGGTATCAAGCGGCAGACAAAGTGCGCTGCTCAATACGCTTCTCAGGGGTGGCATTGAGAACTAAGCGGTGAACGTAAATACCTGGCGTATGAATCTGATCCGGGTCTAATTCGCCATTCTCCACAATCTCTTCCACTTCAGCAACGGTGATCTTGCCAGCCATTGCCACCACTGGATTAAAGTTACGTGCCGTGTAGCGATAAACCAAATTGCCTGACTTATCAGCCTTCCATGCTTTTACTAAAGAAATATCGGAAACGATCGCACGTTCCATGATGTATTGCTCGCCATCAAATTCTTTTTCTTCTTTGCCTTCAGCAACCAAAGTGCCTACACCGGTTTTGGTGTAGAAGGCGGGAATACCACAACCACCAGCGCGCAACTTCTCTGCCAAGGTGCCTTGTGGAGTAAATTCCAGCTCCAGCTCACCAGCCAAAAATTGACGCTCAAATTCTTTGTTTTCGCCCACATAGGAGGCGACCATCTTCTTCACTTGTCTTGAGTTCAATAGCAAACCCAAACCAAAACCATCAACCCCAGCATTATTGGCAATAGCAGTGAGGTTTTGTGCGCCCAAATCCTTTACCGCCTGAATCAATGCCTCTGGAATGCCACATAGACCGAAACCGCCAACGGCGAGCTTCTGGCCATCTCTCAAGATATCCCGCAAGGCATCCACAGCCGATGGGTAAGTTTTATTCATAAATTCGTCCTAATATTGCCAAGAAGGGGTAAAAAAAGTAATCATAACGCCTTAGCCACAAATGCCCATTCCCCATGGGCACCAACCTGGTTTTTCTGGCTTAGAACTAAACTATGGGTGTGGTTTAAGGCTTGATAAATGGCAAAAATGCTCGAAATCCCTTTAGCACCCTTTTTACAAGTAATGTCGGAGAAATGAAATGACCACCCAGCAATTGCTCGAACAGTTTGGCCCCAGAGAATCGATGGACTATGACCTAGTCATCGTGGGAGGTGGCCCGGCTGGATTATCTGCAGCTATCAAAGCAAAACAGCTGGCGAATGAATCGGGCAAAGAGATTAGCGTCTGCATCCTGGAAAAGGGCTCAGAAATTGGCGCCCATATTCTCTCTGGTGCCGTCATGGACCCCAAGGCACTGACCGAACTATTTCCCAATTGGAAAGAGCTTGGTGCACCACTCGATACCGAAGTCACTCAAGATCAGTTTTTATTTCTGACCAAAGATAGTTCGTTCCAAGTTCCCAACTGGATGCTGCCTCATTGCTTTAAGAATGAAGGTAACTATATTGTTAGCTTAGCTAATGTCACTCGCTGGCTTGGTCAACAAGCCGAGAGTCTGGGTGTAGAAATTTTCCCAGGCTTTCCTGCAGCAGAAATTCTCTATAACGAGCAAGGAGCCGTTTGTGGGGTGATCACCGGTTCAATGGGTTTAGACAAAGAAGGCCAGCCTACAGATCAATTCCAGCTTGGCATGGAATTACGCGCCAAGTACACCCTATTTGCCGAAGGTTCACGTGGGCATCTGGGTAAGGAACTCATTGCCAAATTTGTGCTGGATAAGGATGCTGACCCGCAAAGCTACGGCATTGGCATTAAAGAGTTATGGGAAGTTGAGCCCTCCAAGAGTAAGCCCGGCCTAGTGGTCCATACCGCAGGATGGCCATTAGAGAGCGACACCTATGGCGGTTCATTCCTGTATCACTTGGGCGATAACAAAGTCGCGGTTGGCTTGGTAGTTGGCCTGTCCTATAAGAATCCTTACCTCTCGCCTTTTGAAGAATTCCAACGCTACAAGTTACACCCGAAGATCCGTGAAACTTTTGAAGGCGGTAAACGCCTTGCCTATGGTGCTAGAGCCCTTACTGCCGGAGGCTTAAATAGCTTACCTAAGACAGTATTCCCAGGTGGCGCATTAATTGGCTGTGATGCCGGCTTCTTAAATGCTTCGCGCATTAAAGGAAGTCATGCAGCTATCAAGACCGGCATGCTTGCTGCTGAAGCAGCAGTTGCTGCACTTGCTGAAAATCGGTCGGCCGATGTATTGGCTGCATATCCAAGCGCCTTCAAACATAGCTGGCTACATACCGAACTCAGTCAAGCACGCAACTTCAAGCCATGGATGTCTAAAGGACTTTATCTCGGAACCATCATGGTTGGCCTTGAGCAAAAACTCTTAGGCGGCAATATGCCTTGGACTGTGCATCTAAAGCATGCGGATCATGAGTGCCTCGAACCGGCAGCACAACATCAGCCGATTGACTACCCTAAACCAGACGGCAAAATTACTTTTGACCGTCTCTCATCTGTATTTATCTCCAACACTAATCATGCTGAGAACCAACCAATCCACCTCACTTTAAAAGATGCTTCGGTACCAGTTAGCTTGAATCTCAAAACCTATGCAGGTCCAGAGCAACGCTACTGCCCTGCTGGCGTTTATGAATTTGTTGAAAAGGATGGGCAGCCACAGTTGCAAATTAACTCGCAAAATTGTGTGCATTGCAAAACATGCGATATCAAGGATCCAAGCCAGAATATTATTTGGGTGACTCCAGAAGGTGGTGGTGGACCAAACTACGCATCAATGTAAGTCACCTTGCGTATGACTTCTGACTTTATCTAGCCGGGTAGTGGCGAGGACGCAGTTTCCCAATCGCCATACCCGCTAGGCCACAGGCCAAAGCCGCCATCACAAACACATTGCGCGGCTGAGTAGCATCCCATAACCAGCCGGCAACTAAGCCGCCCAGCGTTCCGCCTAGCCCATATGACACCGTAGCCATCAGAGCTTGTCCACGGGCTTGGAGCGGCCCAGTAAACCAGCGTTGAAGTAATTTTGTTGCGGCACTATGATGAGCGCCAAATGTGGCCGCATGCATCAGCTGGGCAATGATTAGAACCCAAGTCACTGGGAAGAATGCAATCAAGATAAAGCGAAACACACCAATACCAAAAGCGATCTGCAGCACCACTTCAGCATCGAGACGACTGAGCACCTTACTCTGAAAATAAAAGAAGACAACTTCAGCAGTAACACCGAGCGCCCAAAACAAACCAATTTGAAATTTGTTGTAGCCCAAATCCGCCAAGTACAGGGAATAAAACACATACAAAGCAGCATGGGCAAAGATCATGAAGAATCCTGACAGCAAAAACCAACGCACATCAGGGTTAAACAAAACAACCAAGAGCTCGCCCTTGACCATTTTTCGACGCTCCGTCTTGGGCTCGTGCAAACGAAAGGTGACAAATGCTAAGCAGGCCAAAATGACCGCGCCCACCATGGGGTAAAGCTCGATACCTTTGCGTTGGAATAACTCACCAGCAAATAAGACCATGGCAATAAAGCCAATGGAGCCCCATAAACGCAAACGCCCATAACGTTTATCAAAAGAATTGTCTTTAAATAAGGCGTGAACAGTAGCCGATTCACCTAAGGGCATCAGGCTACTTAAGATGGTGTGGAGTGCAAACATCCAGACAAAGAATGCGGCATAGCTTTGCAGAAAAAAGATAAATAGAAAAACTACCGCAGCCAAGCAAGCGCAGAAACGAATAATGCTGATGCGGTTGGAAAGATAGTCAGATAGCCAGCCCCAAGAAAATGGGCCAACAATTCGGGTGATTTGTAGCATGGACATCAAGATCGCGATCTCGATGACGCTAAAGCCACGATCGAGAAAAAAGAGGCTAGCGTAGGGAGAAACTAAACCAACATAGGCAAAATATAAAAAGAAAAAGGACCCGAAGGCCCAACGCACGGAAGGTGTCATTTTCTTTTTCTTTTTCTTAGATGAATTTTTTAACTAGTCAGCTGCAGAACCGGGGCGAGCTGCTGGAATTGGCGCGACCGCATGTTTCACATCACCGCATTGAGCACGATGACGAAGGGAATGATCCATCAAGACCAAGGCGAGCATGGCTTCGGCAATCGGCGTTGCCCGTATCCCTACGCAAGGGTCATGACGACCTTTGGTTTGAACGGTGATAGGTTTACCATCCAAATCAATGGATTGCTTCGGACTCAAGATGCTGGATGTCGGCTTAATTGCAATCGATACACGCAAATCCTGTCCGCTACTAATGCCACCTAAGGTACCGCCTGCATTGTTACTGGCAAAACCATCTGGATAAAGCTCATCACCATGCTCACTACCGCGTTGAGCTACAGACTTAAAGCCAGAACCGATCTCAACACCTTTAACTGCATTGATCCCCATCATGGCATGCGCGATATCGGCATCCAACTTATCAAATAAAGGCTCGCCCAAACCAATAGGCACATTGCGTGCCCGCACCTCGATCTTTGCACCGCAAGAATCCCCTGCTTTCCGAAGAGCATCCATATAGGCTTCAAGCTGAGGAACAATATCCGCGTTCGCAGCAAAAAAAGGATTGCTCTCAATTAGCGCTGAATCTTTAAACGGAATCTCGATCTCGCCAAGTTGGCTCATGTAGCCATAGAATTCGGTGCCGTATTGTTCTTTAAGCCACTTCTTAGCAATCGCTGCTGCCGCTACAACAGGAGCAGTCAATCGTGCTGATGAACGGCCACCACCACGAGGATCGCGCAATCCATACTTGTAGTGATAAGCATAATCAGCATGACCAGGTCTAAATGTTTGCAGGATGTTGCCGTAATCTTGGCTGCGCTGATCAGTATTGCGAATGAGCAAACCAATTGGCGCTCCAGTCGTTTTACCCTCATAGACACCAGACAGAATTTCGACTTTATCGGCCTCTTGGCGCTGAGTTACATGTCGAGATGTACCGGGCTTGCGACGATCTAAATCAATCTGCAAATCGGCTTCACATAAAGACATTCCTGGAGGACAGCCGTCAACAACGGCGCCAATAGCGGGACCATGGGATTCACCAAACGTGGTGACTGTAAAAAGAAGGCCTAAAGTATTTCCTGACATAACGACATTATGTCATCTGTCAGAGGCTTGGGCTAGGACCGGCTTAGGGGGAGGCTTTTTCAGTCTCTTCCGGCCAATCGCGGATGTAGGCCTTGAGCATCGTGTTCTCAAAATCCTGCGCTTCAACCACCGATTTAGCGACATCATAAAAAGAAATCACACCCATCAGCATTTTTTGATCAATGACGGGTAAATAGCGCGCGTGCTCAACGAGCATCATGCGGCGAACTTCGTCGATCTCGGTTTCCATATTGCATGTGAGCGGCTTGGCGTTCATTACGCTCTGAACCTTCAGATCATCTAGCTTGCCATGATGTTTTGCTAGGGCTGCAATGACTTCGCGGAATGTCAGAATACCAACCAGCTTATCGTATTCCATCACCACCAAAGAGCCGATGTCATGCTCGCTCATGACCAAGACTGCAGTTTGCAAAGCCGTCTCTGGGGCCACCGTAAACAGCGTGCTGCCTTTTACGCGCAATATGTCACAAACTTTCATTTAGTCTCCAGCAATGTGTTCTTATTCATACAATATATTCTCAAGGCCCCATAGAATCAAGGGTCAAATGTGGTATTTCAGTAACGAATAACCCTAACTACTCCACTCCGAATACTGGGGAGATTGGCAACCAGGACTGCGCCAGCCAAGGTAATCCACCAGGTAAGGTAAATCCAAATAAGCGCCAAAGGGAATATGGCAAACGCGCCATAGACAGTCTTATAAAAGGCGATATTTGTCAGGAATAGACCGAAGCCGAATTTCATTAGCTCAAAAGTAAGGGCAGCAAAGAAAGCCCCACTAAAAGCATCTCGCCACTGAATTTGTGCATAGGGAAGTACTTTATAGGCCACCGAGAATACAGACATAGCCAAGAGCACGGGCACAACCGTTGCCACCAGACTCAGTCCAAAGCTAAGCGTCTCGGTCCACCCCTCTGCAGCACTAAATAAGAGACCGCTCAGGTAGGTGCCAACACCCAGCAAGATGGGGCCCAATATCGTTGCAGCGGAATAAATTGCAACCTTCTTTAAGATGGGGCGATTTTTAGTCACTCGAAAGATCTGATTGAAGGCGCTCTCGATAACCGCCATCGTCATAATCGTAGTGATGACCAGACCACCCAAACCAATCAAAGTTAAGCCTTTGGCCTGCGATGAAAATTGGTCCAGGTAATTAAAGACCTGCTGATTTAGGCCACCAGGCATATAGGTATCGAGCAACCAAGCCTGAAAAGCGTACTTAATCCGCACTACGCTAGGTAAGTAACCAATCAAAATAGAGGCCACCGTTAGCATCGGAACCAAGGCCAAGGTAGTTGTAAAGGCAAGACTGGCTGCCACCTGCTTCAAATTTTGACCGCGATTGCGCTCCCAGATCTCTTTTCCAAGAGAGAGCCATAATTGAGGATTCCGAATGAGGCGCATCGCCCATATCATAAGAGAAGAATATGAGCCAATCCGATATTTTAGTGTTGTACTACTCCCGTTATGGCGCAACCCGCGATTTGGCGCGCTTGATTGCCGAAGGAATTGAAAGCGTTCCAGGTGTCAATGCAAGACTGCGCACCGTGCCGGCAATCTCGACAGTCTGCGAGACTACTGAAGCAGCAGTACCGGCGGATGGTGCACCCTACGTTGAATATGCTGATCTACAAGAATGTATTGGCCTCGCCCTAGGCTCACCGACCCGCTTTGGAAATATGGCCGCCCCCATGAAATACTTTTGGGATGGCAGCTCCTCAGAGTGGCTCAATGGCGCGCTGATTGGCAAACCTGCTTGTGTCTTTACAAGCACCGGAAGCCTACATGGCGGCCAAGAAAGTACCCTACTCACAATGATGATTCCCCTACTACACCACGGCATGATCATCATGGGCATACCGTATAGCGAACCTGACTTGATGAGCACCTCTACCGGGGGCGGCCCTTATGGTCTTACTCACCTTGCCCATGCTGATGGGCGTGCGCCGATTAGCGCTGAAGAGCAACGCTTGGCCATTGCCCAAGGCAAACGTCTTGCACTCACAGCACTCAAACTTATTTAAAAGGCAATCCATGCTTAAAGACTGGCGCATTAAAAACCCATATCAGCTAATTGCAACAGCAGCCTTCGTAGACTTATTCATCTTATGTGTTTCGTGGGAATGGTTTATTTCCCCATTAAGACCGGGGGGCTCCTGGCTCATCCTCAAAGGCATCCCCCTGCTATTTGCTATTCCAGGGCTTTGGAAAGGCAAGGTTTACACAATGCAATGGGCATCGATGCTGATCTTGCTCTATATCACCGAGGGATTGGTTCGCATTCTCGAAACCGGGACCAATTTCTGGATGGCCACCCTAGAAACCACCCTTGGTACTGTTGCCTTTGTTTGCCTACTCATCTTCCTGAAGCCCATCAAAGCGCGTGCTAAAGCCGCTAAAAAAGAGCGTACGGCCGTTGAAATCCAAAACTAAAAGTCAAAAATCGATGAATTCAGCTAGATTTGGTGAAATTATTCAAAAATATTACTCATTCCTGTCATCTCCGTCACTTTTCCATGCGTTGTATGCTCATGGAGGTGACAAATATGTCAACAAGACTCAAACGTTGGGCCCGTGCAATTCAACAGATCGACCTGTCCAAGAGGACGGATCCTGAAGTAGCTATTGGCTACCTAGACAGCAAATACCGCGATATCGCTTGGCGTTACATCCGAATTCTGGGCTTTGAGCGCACCATCAGCTTCATGGCCAGCAACAACTTCCATCCAGAATAAGCCGCCTCGTTTGAAAAAACCCCAGAAAAATGACATTTCTGGGGTTTTTATTTGGGGATCAAAAAATGAGCTTTGCTCAGTTATTTTTGGCTTTTAAGGCCTCCTCCAACTGATTAATCTTGCCTTGCATTGCAGCCATCTTCGCATTCAAAGCGCCGACATTTAAAAAGGTTTCATCGGCAACTTGCGCTTTGAGGTTATTTCCCCAGCCCAGCCAGGATGAGTCATAGACCCTGACCTTCTTAAATCCTAGATTTTTTAAAACTGTAGCCGTTTCTGAGGCACGCACCCCACTCTGGCAATAGACCACTGTATCCTGATTTGGATCCAGGTTTGAGTATAGTTTTTTCAAGTCTGCCTGGCTTTTTAGGGCCATGCCTGAGTTGTCGGAAGCCTGCTTCTTGCTAAGCTTAATCGCGGCGGCGGGATCCTGCCAATTACTCTCAAAAGGAATATTGATTGCATTAGGAATGTGACCCCCACGGATTGCGCGCACATCCTTGCCTGAAAACTCGTCAGGCGTTCGGGCATCAATAATTTGGACAGATTTCGATTGGGCAATTCTGAGCATTTCCTCGTTACTAACAACCAACTGAGGTTGAGGAACTAGCGCTACCGAAACTGCCGGCAAATTGGAGCGCTCCTTTTGAATAGGCAATCCAGCAGATTTCCAAGCGTCAATTCCATCATGATAGATTTGGGCCTGCTTACCGCCAAAATAATTGATCGTATACAGACCGAAATAAACGTATGGATTTCCTCGCGAGCCATAGACCACAACATCGCGATTTACGTCGAGGCCGGCTGCATTGAAAATTGCCTGAATCTTCTCGGTGGCAATGTAATCCTCTTTATTTGGATCTCTGAGCACGTTACCCGCATCACCAATATTAATTGCGCCAGGAATATGCCCCTCTAGATAACTTTTTTCATCACGCACATCCCAAATGATTGCGCCACGAGCCAACGCTTGCTGCATTTGCTCCGTCTGAATAATAGCGTCATTTTTTTGCGCCGCAGCACAGGAGCCTATGAGGGATAGGCTTATCGCAAGGAGGCATTTCATGTAATGCTGCATATGGGTACTCTCTGATCAAAATTAGATTAATGTTAAATATTAACTCGATGCTCTTGTCTGTTACCAAATACCCAAAATGCTAGCAATAAAAATGCCAGCGCAGCACATGAGCCTGAGAACAAGAAGGCATATTGGGGGCTAAAGGATTCATAGAGCCAGCCGAATATCAGTGATGCTGGCAATAACATCAAACCCGATATGAGATTGAACCACCCAAAAGCAGTGCCAGCCATTCCACTCGGGGCCAAATCAGCTACCAATGCCTTTTCTACACCCTCAGTGGCCGCTTTAAACAAACCGTAAATTCCAAATAATGCACAAAGCGTCCAAATCGTGATTCCAGAGAAACTCATTGCAATATAGAAAAAGGCAAACGCACACCACGCGATCAAAATAAAATTCTTGCGGCTAAATCGATCTGAGAGTGCCGATAGCGGCGTTCCAAACAAGGTAGTAATTAGCGAGATGGCGGCCCATAGCAATGGAATCTGCTCTTGCGGCACGCCAAGCTCCCTTGCCCTTAATAATAAAAACATGTCCGATGAATTAGCTAAAGCAAAGATTCCGGCAACCAAAATGTAACGCCTAAATTGCGGTGGCAAACCTTCGAGTGACCAGGAGAATGGCTTGACAACTTGCTGCTCTCTAGGCGGCTCCTTAAGGCACAAGGCCAATCCAACAGTAATAATCCCCGGAATAACCGCCCACAGAAAAATATCGCGCAAGGGAATATTCATGGAGAGCAAAAAGGCTGCTATCAGGGGACCAAAAACAGCGCCGGCATTATCCATGGATCGATGCAATCCAAATGTCAGCCCACGTTGATTTGGGAGCACACTCTCCGCCAATAAAGCATCCCGCGGCGAACTTCTTAAGCCCTTACCCAGTCTGTCTGTAAAGCGAATACACAATACCCACGTCCAGGAATTGGCGATTGCAATGAGCGGCCTACCAATACCGGCCAAGAAATAACCGATCACAATCCAGGGCTTGGTCTTTTTAGTACGATCCACAATGACACCAGAAACCAACTTAAAGATGCTTGAGCTTGCCTCTGCAATCCCCTCAATCAAACCAAGCGCCTTAGGTCCAGCCATAAGAACAGTTGCCAGATACAAAGGCATTAATGGATACAGCATTTCACTAGCCGCATCATTAACAAAGCTAATTAGTCCAATAAGCCATACTGTTCGAGGAAGAGAAAATAAAGTCTTAAACATATTAAATCAATGTAGCATCAAATTAAAAGTAGTCCTAACTGTAATAATCACTTGAAAGTCGCCCCAATAAAACGTAGGATCGGGGGGTAGGCGTCAGCCTTTTGCATAGTTTCAATCAATAGCACTCTCTTTAAAGGAATACATCATGAGTCAGAAAAAATTAGTAAAGCAATTATTAAAAAAATTAGACAAGTTGGAAGCCGAAAGAGAAAAGTTGATTGATAAGCTTGCCAAAACTTTGGACAAAATGGAGAAAAAAACTCCAGTGAAAAAAGTAGTAGCCAAGAAAGCTCCTGCGAAGAAAGTAGCTGCTAAAAAAGTTCCAGCCAGGAAAGCGGTTGCTAAAAAAGTGATAGCTCAGAAAGCGCCAGCAAAAAAAGTGGTCGCTAAAAAAGCTCCTGCGAAGAAGGCTGTTGCTAAAAAAGTAGTTGCCCCAGTAACACCTGCTTAATCAATATTGAGCACTCCATAAGGACTGCCCGTGAGTAAATCTGTTGTCCCTGAACATACTTACGAGGCAGACTTAAGACTTCTTCAAATTGAATTGGTCAAACTCCAGCGTCACACGATTCAAAAGGGTAAACGGCTGCTAGTTATCTTGGAAGGCAGGGATACCGCCGGTAAAGACGGTTGCATTAAAAGCATTACTGAGAATTTAAGCCCACGTGATAGCAGAATCGTTGCACTCAACAAACCCTCCCCGCGCGAGGAAGGCGAATGGTACTTCCAAAGATACATTGCCGAACTACCCGCAGCCGGTGAATTCGTTTTATTCAACCGGAGTTGGTACAACCGTGCCGGCGTCGAAAAGGTCATGGGATTTTGCACCGATGAGCAATATAAGCAGTTTATGGCGACTGTCAATGAGTTTGAATCCTTGCTGGTTGCATCTGACATTCAGCTGATCAAGTACTACCTCGATATCACCAAAGAAGAGCAAGCAATTCGATTAAAAGACCGAGCCAAGGATCCATTAAAGCAATGGAAAATTAGCCCCATTGATCAAAAAGCTCAGAAGATGTGGAATGAATACTCGGTTGCTCGGGACAAAATGCTCAAGCACACCAGCTCCACACCGGCACCCTGGAAGGTGATTAGCGCAAATGATAAAAAAATGGCGCATCTTAACCTGATTGCTGATTTGCTATCACGAGTTAACTACCCGGACAAAGACAAGAAGATCTTAAAGATAGATCCGAAGATTGTGCTGACTTGGCCAGCAAACTCTAAAAAGCTGCCAAAGCTTTCTAAATAATTTATCGATCCGCCATTGCCTGAATTTCAGCAACGGTGACATAACCCCTGCCCTGTGAATCAATCCAGCTGAAATGATCATAGACCCGAGGCATGCAAGCCCTAGCTTCATTCAGGGTTAGCTTGCCATCGTGGTTGGTATCGCATTTAGTAAATCGTTCTTGGATTTCTTTATTGCGAGAAGAGTCGCCAGCAATTGCTGGGCTTGAGACCAACAATGATGTCATTACAACAGCGAGGCCTAAACCCTTCAGAAATTCGCTCATTTGAAATCCTTACTTGGCGGAAGTTGCCCTTGGGTCGGCTGAGGTTTCCATGGCAACTCGCACAACCTTCTTAGCCATCGCAACGAATGATTCCACTGAGCCTCCACCAGTTCTAAAGGATTCCCCTTGAATGGTCACCAGGCCTTCCCCAATGACTTCTTTAGATTGACTATCCGTAATCTTGCTCTCAACCAACATTGCAGGTGTTTTGGAGTTCACGCCACCAGCATAGGCGGCTGCATTCAACGCCAAGCCAATTGGAGTGAAATTCCATGGTTGCAAGCTATCACTAGAGTTTTCTGCGCCAGTAATACCAACGGAGATACGAGCGACACCTGGACCAGGTTGATTCACAATTTTGATATTGCCGCGACTATTGACAGCGCTCACCATGGAGTCTTGTAATGCCACCTGGGCTTGATTAATTGCTTCTGGAGAAATCTCTTTAGTAGCATTCTGATTTAAATAAATCGGATCCAAAATCACAGCAGTGTATGAACCCGGATTGATACCAGCCTTACGGTATCTCCAAATGCGAGTATCCGGCTCAGAAGTGGCCATGGGAACTAGAACTGCGTAATTTGGCAAGAACCCAGATTTAGGCATTGCCTCGCTTGCCAATTTAGGGGTGTTGCTGCATGCGGACAATACGGCTGCGACAGAGATTGCTGCAACTAAGGTGCCTAATTTTTTCATTTGAATTCCATTGAGTTTGAGTGCTTGAGAATTGGCCCAAGAGAGGTTTACAAAGATCATACCTCTTCTAGATGAAGGTTTTGCTTTTAAGGCTTAGGGCGCAGGGCAAGGCATCAGACTGCCTGACTTTTGGTGCAACTGAGGCTTACACTCGACTGGTGCGCTGATAGTTTTGCTACCGCTAGCCTGAGCAGTGGGGCTAGTCGCGAGTGAAGTCTCTTGAGCTGGTTTTGAAGCAGTAGCATTTAAAGTAGGAATGGCTTTGTAAAACTCCCTGTCATTACCCGGGCAAGGCATTAAAGCGCCGGTTTTGGGGTTCAAGACCGCCTTACATTGAGGGTCGGCCTGAAGTCTTGCCTCAAGCTTATCCACCGAACAAGCTGACAGCATGCACAAGGAAATCAATAAAGGAGCGATACCGAGAGATTTACAGATGGTCATGGAAGCATTCTAGGCTAAACATCTCGACTTTAATAGTGGCAATATATTGCCATCAACAGTCAATCACATCAATCTAGGAGATGGCAATGAATAAAGAAGCATTTGAAAAAGGTTTAAAAACACGTCGTGAAGTATTGGGCGCCGAGTATGTGGATAACTCCCTAAAGAATGCTGATGCATTCAACATGCCAATGCAGGAATTGGTCACTGAGTATTGCTGGAACGAGATTTGGAATCGCCCTGGCCTAGACCGCAGAACTAGAAGCATCATCAACCTATCCATGATTACCGCTTTAAATCGCCCGCATGAACTCAAACTACACGTTAGAGGTGCCATTAACAACGGCCTGAGCAAAGAAGATATTCAGGAGGTATTTTTGCAGGCCGCCATTTACTGCGGAGTGCCCGCTGCAATTGATAGCTTTAGATGCGCAAAGGAAGTTTTTGCTGAAATGGGAATTTGAATCAGTGATCCAAAATTTTGGATAAGAATTCTTTGGCTCTCGGGGATCGGGCCTCGGGATTGTCAAAGAACTCATCCTTGCTGCAGTCTTCAATGATTCTGCCTTGATCCATGAAGATCACTCGGTGACTTACCTTGCGAGCAAATCCCATTTCGTGAGTAACGCAGCACATTGTCATACCTTCATTAGCCAGCTTCACCATGACGTCCAACACCTCGCCAACCATCTCGGGATCCAGCGCAGAAGTAGGTTCATCAAATAACATCACGATCGGATCCATGCTTAAGGCACGGGCAATCGCAACGCGCTGCTGCTGCCCACCCGATAACTGGCCAGGAAATTTATCTTTTTGCGCAATCAGACCAACGCGCTCTAGATACTTTAGGCCATGGGCATTTGCCTCATCAGCAGATCTACCCAAGACCTTCATTTGAGCTAGCGTAAGATTTTCAGTAACACTCAAGTGAGGGAAAAGCTCAAAGTGCTGAAACACCATTCCAACACGTGATCTCAACTTTGGTAAATTAGTTTTTGGGTCATGTAGCGCGATTCCATCAACGGTAATCTCACCCTTCTGAAATGGCTCAAGGGCATTGATTGTTTTAATCAGAGTCGACTTACCAGATCCGGATGGTCCACAAATGACAACAACCTCACCTTTTTTAATCGATGTGGAGCAATCAGTTAAGACCTGAAATGATCCGTACCATTTTGAGATATTTTGAAGTTCAATCATGATGGTCTAAGTGATATGTTCTGTTATGAATTAACGGATGATGGCGACACGAGTTTGAATTTTTCGCACCACTTTAGAAAGAGAGAAGCAAATAACAAAGTAAGTGGCGGCAGCCAAGATATAAGTTTCAATTGGACGGCCATAGTTTTTGCCAGCAATTTCAAACCCTTTTAACAAGTCATATGCACCAATGGCATAGACCAACGAAGTATCTTGAAATAAAACGATTGTCTGCGTCATAAAAACGGGGATCATATTTCTAAAGGCCTGAGGCAACACTACGAGTCGCATGTTCTGACTATAGGTCATCCCCAGAGCCTCCCCCGCATAAGTCTGACCTTTCGGCACAGATTGGATGCCAGCACGCACAATCTCTGAAAAGAAAGCCGCTTCAAATGCAATAAAGGTAATCGTAGCCGACAGATCTGCTCCGATAGGTTGACCAATCAGCATTGGAATGAGCAAAAAGAACCAAAGAATGACCATGACCAATGGAATAGACCGCATGGTGTTAACGTAAAAAGTAGCTGGATACACCAAGGCAGGCCTGCCAGACAATCTCATGAGCGCCAGAAGAGTTCCAAACAGGATTCCACCCACAGTAGCTAATATGGTCAACTGGGCGCTAAATAACAAGCCCTTCAGAATGTAGTTGGTAAATAGTGTCCAGTTATAAAAACTAAGGTCTAGGCTCAACATATCATCGACCTTTAATGAGCTAAGCTAGCATCATTTGATGCAATAAAACCTGGAACACGGGTACGCTTTTCAATCTGTGCCATAACGCGATTTACAGCAAATGCCGAGAGCGCGTACAAAAAGGTGACTGCCAAATAGATTTCTACGCCCTTGGATGTTTCCTCCTGCGCCTGCATCGCAAACAAGGTCAACTCTGGGACAGAAACGGCAAATGCTACCGATGAATTCTTAATGAGATTCATACTCTCCGAAGTCAGGGGTGGAATCACAATCCGCAAAGCCATTGGTAGGATTACATAACGATAACTTTGAGTGGTAGTCAATCCCAAGGCAGTAGCAGCTGCAGCCTGCCCACTCGGTAGCGCCTGAATACCCGCTCTTACCTGCTCTGCTATGCGAGCAGAGGTAAAAAACCCCAAAGCGATACTTACCAACCAATAGGATGGCAATGACTTTAAAGGTAGAACAAATGCAGGAATGACGTGATACCAAAGAAATACCTGAACCAAGATGGGAATATTTCTAAATAACTCCACCCATGAGGTCGAAATCCTAATAAAGAATCTATTGCGAGAGCTAGTACTTGGCAGGGTGCGCAAAGTACCCATTACTACACCCAAAATCAAGGCAATAGTGAGCCCGAGACCAGCTACAGCCAGGGTCCAACCCCAAGCCTTCATCAACCAGTCCAGATAACTTGGATCGCTGTTTTGGGCCAGACCAAACAAAGCGGAGAAGCAGTGCTCGACCACTTCCCCGTCTAAGGTATTTTTACAAAAAACACCTAAATCTAAAGACATATTATTCGCTCAGTTTGATTGAATTCTTTAGACTTACTTCTTCGCGTAATCTTCAGCAGGCTTGTCGTTCAGATTAGCCCAGGCATTTTTAGTTGCTGGAGATAACTCAAGACCCACAACGATATTTTTTGGAGGGATAGGTTTTAAGAACCACTTATCCCATAACTTGGGCATATTGCCGTTAGCAACAATTTTTGCAATTGCTGCATTTACGGTCGCCTTAAATTCGGGATCATTTTTTGGAACCATAATCGCAATCGGTTCAGTTGCTAGAACTTCACCAACAATTTTGTAATCCTTGGGATTCTTAGAGTTAGCGATATTGCCAGCCAAAATTGAGCCATCCATCACAAAAGCATCTGCACGGCCAGATTCCAGCAATAAGAAACTATCAGCGTGATCCTTGCCAAATACTTCATCAAAATTTACACCATTGGCTTTTTCATGCTTGCGTAACAGCTGCACTGAGGTTGTACCAGTCGTTGTGGCAACCTTCTTACCGGCCAATTGAGAAATAGAGGTGATGCCTGAGTTGGCTTTTACCGCAATACGCACTTCCTCAACATAAAGGGTGTTAGCAAAACCAACATCTTTAGCACGCGCACTATTATTCGTTGTTGTTCCGCACTCGATATCTACTGTGCCGTTTTGAACTAAAGGGACACGGTTTTGCGAAGTAACAGGTTGGTAGTTAATACGCAGGGTGCTTAACCCAAGCTTATCTTTTATATCCGTCAAGATCATGCGGCAAACCTCGACATGGTATCCATCAAAACGGCTATCGCCAGTGGTGTAGGACATGGGAATAGATGATTCGCGAACGCCCATAGTGACAGCGCCAGTAGACTTTATTTTATCTAGCGTCTGGCTAGCAGCGTGGGCATTTGCAATGCCCAGAAATAAGGCTGCTACAACGAAACAATTAGTGCTGAGTTTTTTACTATTCACGAATATCCCCTATCGTCAAAATACGTCGAAATTACCAGATCTAGTATATCGAGAGATAAAGTCTTCAATAGTGTGAATATCCCTAATACGGGGATAAATCAGGTATTAAAAGAGGGGGAAACAGCTTTTGAATGGAAAAGTGGTCTGCCCAGCACGATTCGAACGTGCGACCTACGCCTTAGAAGGGCGTTGCTCTATCCAGCTGAGCTATAGGCAGTTAGTACTGGGACTGAAATGCGTAAAACTAAATATATGGTGGTCGGAGTACAAGGATTCGAACCTTGGACCCCCTGCTCCCAAAGCAGGTGCGCTACCAGGCTGCGCTACACTCCGACGGAATCGATATTCTACACCGAGATGGCCCATTGGAGCAAATCCTGTAAGATTTGCTCCATGGTCGCCTTATTTTTAAGCAAATTCAGAAAGCAATTTACAGGGGCTATTGCCCTGAGCTTTTTGGTGCTCAGTTTGCTGGGAACCCACTGGCTTGGCTTTGCCCACGGTATAGCCCACTCTGGAATCCATCATCAAAATATCGAGTTGAGTTGTGTCGACCAAGCGCCAACCCTTGGGCACGGCTCAGTTAGCTGTCACTTGTTCGATGCACTCACATTGGCTGGATTTATTTCTTCCGCCCCAGATTCATTTGAAACGCAGATCCCGCTCAATGCCCTCAAGCCCGTTGCTAGCGAGTCAGTTACAACTCTCATTCAAGTATGGGCGTATCAATCGAGAGCGCCACCTAGCTTCATTCTGTAAATCACATCTTTGCCAAGCTGATGCCTGGCTTACCGATTTATTGAATGTCCCAGCGCAACTGGGTAGATTCTTCAGAATGAAAGCTTCACCATGCTGCACCAACCCGCCGCTTTAAGTAAACAGAAATTGATTGTCGTTTTTATCTCAGGACTTCTGAGTTCAATTGCCTTTGCCCAATCGACAACTCCGGCCCTCGAAATTACTGCAACAGGCTCACAGGAAGCAACTCAAAGTATTTTGACGCCTACGAAAGTCCTTCAAGGAGATGAGCTACTTAATAAACTTGGCAGCACCCTTGGCGCCACCTTAGCTAATGAGTTGGGTGTATCTGCCACTGGATATGGTGCAGGCTCATCCAGACCAGTCATACGCGGCCTTGAAGGATCGCGAGTTCAGATTTTGCAAAATGGCTTGTCTGTTGGTGATGTATCTAATATCTCGCAAGACCATGCCGTTGGCAACAATATGCAAAATGCCCATCAAGTAGAAATACTTCGGGGTGCAGCCGCCCTACTTTATGGCTCGGGCTCGAGTGGCGGCCTAGTCAATGTGGTGAACGACCGCATCTTAACTAATCTGCCAGACAGACCAACTGGTGCAATCAACACCAGTTATGAAACCGTCAACAATGGTCGTGCCGGAGCCTTAGAGCTGGATGGCGCTATTGGTTCAGTTGCAGTGCATGTAGATACCGCGATTAATAATGCGAATAATTACCGCATCCCCGGCAACTCGACACAATCACAAGGTGAGCCCGCGGGAGGCTGGACAGTTCCCCCGGGTGGCGGAACTAATTACAGCGGCAAGCTACCGAACACTTACAGTGCTCAAAATAATTTAGGCGTTGGGGTCTCTCACATTGGAGAGTCTGGCTATACCGGTGTCTCTATAGAACGTTTAAATAACAACTACGGAATACCAACTCCCGAGGGCGGCTCCATCAATCAGTCGCAGAATCGCTATGACTTACAGCATCAAACACGCGATCCATTTTCTGGTTTCTCTTCTATCAAGGTTAGCGCAGCCAATTCCAATTACAACCATACCGAATTTAATAATGTCGGTGTAGCGGCATCACAATGGAAAAACATCGCTAATGAGGCTCGCCTTGAGTTGACCCACATTCCCGTTGCTGGCTGGAAAGGTAGCTTCGGCGCTCAAGTCACTGCAGCATCACTTAATGCAACTGAAGTAGGCACCGGGAGCTACGCCATTGTTCCGCCAACCAAAACCAGTTCCAATGCCTTATTTTGGATTGAGGAGGGCAAATGGAATTCCCTGCAAGGTAGCCTAGGCCTTCGTTACAACAGCCTTGCGCAGAATCCCAATTTAGGAACAACTTTAGAACCTCAACCCACAGTGGATCCCATCGGAACTACCCCTAGCATTACCTTACAGAATCGCAAATTTAATCTGATGTCTTATTCAGCCGGAGGCTTATGGGCCTTCATGCAGGGCTATGGTGCTGGAGTTGCCTACACGGTTTCACAACGCGCACCGAGCGCACAGGAGCTTTACTCCTATGGTGCACATGAATCTACTGCTACCTTTGATATTGGCAATCCCAACCTCTCTAAAGAGACTTCACATAATTTAGAGCTCAATATTCAGAAGACCGTTGGCTTAATCAGGAGCAAGGCAAGCGTCTATGCCAATCGCTTTAACAACTATATCTATAGCTACTACACTGGAAGTGTTATCAGCAATGGCGGACAAGAAGGCAATGGTTTTAACGTAGTTACCGCTCAGCAAGCTGCAGCCACCATCAAAGGCATTGAGGGCGAGCTAACCTATAACTGGAATCAAGCTGGCTTGGGTGGTCGAGTCTTTGGCGATGCCTCACAAGGTGCTTTTGATGCGGGAGGCAACCTTCCGTTGCAGCCAGCACCCCGATTGGGCGCAGAGTTAGCGCATCAAAAAAATGGCTGGCTTACCAATGCGACTTACATTTATAGCTATCAACAGAATCGATTGGCCAGTTGGGAGCAAGGCCCCGCACCAAGTTACAACCTGTTAAATGCTGGCATCTCCTACACAGAGCGAGTTAGAGACGTGAACTGGACTGTCTATGCAAACCTAAAGAACTTGCTCAATGAACAAATTCGGTATGCGACTACACCGATGGCGGTCAGGCTCTATGCACCGCAACCTGGAAGAAGTGTCATGGTGGGATTAAGAGGCGCTTTTTAAGTTAACGCCAGCTACCAATAATGCATTGCCAATGCACCGATACAGCCCGAACTCAAAATCAGGTAAACGGGGTTTAGTTTTGTTTTTAAGATGAGATAAAACGTGATCAATGCGAGTGTCAAAGTAATAGGACTCACAATGGACGCTTTACCTACTGCATAGACGCCTGAGGCCATCAACCCAAGAGAAATGGGTTCCAAGGCATTCTGAACAGCTCTTCGCCAGGGACTTTCACCAAATCGATTCCACAGTCTGCCAACGTAAAAGCACAGAACACTAGACGGCAAAAAGAATGACAGTAAAACAATCCCGGCGCCCATCAGACCAGCCAATTGGTAGCCAATCACCAATACCATCAGCATATTGGGCCCAGGAGCCAATTGACCAAAACTATAGATGTGGACAAATTGGGTATGGTCGATACCAAACTGATGAGCCAGTAGGGATTGCATCTCTGGTAGCACTGCAGTGCCGCCCCCTACTGCCAAAATAGAGAGCAATGCAAAACTGAGGGCAAGGTGGATTAAAAGACTCATGCGCTCTGACGTGGACGGTAAAGATAAATAGCTATCGGAGCCATGATTAGCAGAACTATAGGTAAAGATAGTTTTGCAATACTCATTAACAAGAAGGTGACCACAATAATCAACAGCGACTTTAGATGGCGCCAATTATCTTCACCGATTCGGTAGGTTATTGCTGCCAGTAGACCACTAGCCGCCGCTGCAATACCAATCAAAATCAGATTTACCAGAGGATGATTCGAGGCGCTGGCATAAAGGATCCCCATACCCAATACAAATAGACTGCCCGGCAAAATTAAACCAATGCTTGCAATAAAGGCTCCCGGGGCACCGCGCAGATGATCTCCAGATAGGACGGCCATATTGACTGAATTGAGGCCAGGCATTGTTTGGCTAATCGCCAGATAGGCCATGAATTCATCCGGTGACAGCCACTTGCGTTTTTCTACCAAGAGGATGCGTTCATAGGCAATAATCCCGCCGCCAAAGCTGATGGCGCCAATCAGTAAAAACTGAATAAATAGATCGCCCAGTTTGGGGGGGTCAGCCTTGGAAATGGAAATATCAGCAGCTAGAGTCACTCTGGCTTTCCATAAATTAAAGCTGTTTTAGTGCTACCGATCTCCAGCCAGTCAGCCAGCTCAATTTGAAGCTTTTTAAAGAATTTATCGGCTCGCTTATGTGCTTTTGCTTGTGCGCGATTTTGATCATTCACTCGATAGGAAAATGCCAGCTCGCCCACAATTGGATCACCAACACTTTTCATCCAAATTGCAATATCGCAATGCGCTTGCACTCCATCCCCAAACACCAAATTACCAATTGGTAGGCATGCCTCGAGAATTTTGTTGGTACTCCCACCCACAATGCGCAGCGGCAGTTTTTTATCAATGGGTAGATGGACTAGGCCAGGGAAAAACTTGCCGACACTATTGAGGCTTCGATCAAATAGATTATCCAAAGGCACGGCATCTAGAATGGCATTGTTTGAATAGATTGATCGCTTGGTTCCGAGGGTGTCGCCACGCAATATCTCCTCTTTTAAGCGCAACCTTGATTTAATCTTTTTATTGGGGCTTGGGTCAAATTGAGAAGACTCCGAAAGATCACTCGCACGGCATTTTAGGGTGACCTCACACCAATCATCTACCCAAACATTCTGGCGAGATTCACGAACGCGCAAGATGATGTTGTTACGACGAAAATCCTCTCCAGGCGTATCGTAAAAATAAATATTACGAAGGCCGGTAGTTGCATTATCTAAATGGAAAAAATCCACCTTACTCTTTTTGCAGAACTTGAGAATCTGATCGCTTAAAGCAGTAATTCTGCTGCGACGATCCAAGCCTTTTGGCTTGATGAGGAGCTTGAACTCTCGATTGGTAATAGACTCATGTAGCTTCATGGTGTTAACCCCTTAATATGGTTAAGAGATTAACACTTTCTGCAAATTCTTAGTACACCTCAGGTACGTACATTTCAGGAGGCACTGGGCCTCGCAAGTAATCTGGATTATGTACGCGGGCAGGCAAGGTAATTTCTGGATGATCAATTTCTTTATAGGGAATTTGATCTAGCAAATGAGAGATGCAATTGAGGCGCGCCTTTTTCTTATCATTGGCTGCCACTACCCACCATGGCGCCTCAGGAATGTTGGTGCGATCCAACATAGTCTCTTTTGCCTTGGTATAAGCCTCCCAGTGGCGACGAGCATCCAGATCCATTGGGCTTAATTTCCACTGCTTCAGCGGATCATGGATTCGCATCATGAAGCGGTTGTATTGCTCGTCATCTGAAATCGAGAACCAATACTTAATCAAGATGATGCCAGATCGAATAATCATGCGCTCAAATTCTGGGACCGTCCGCAAAAACTCTTCATACTCGGCATCAGTACAGAAACCCATGACTTTTTCTACGCCAGCACGGTTATACCAACTGCGGTCAAACAGCACAATTTCACCACCAGCAGGTAAATTGGATATGTAGCGCTGAAAATACCACTGAGTCTTTTCCCGCTCACTTGGGGCTGTCAATGCTACGACTTTACAAACACGGGGGTTAAGTCGCTGCGTAATCCGCTTGATTGCACCACCCTTACCCGCAGAATCGCGACCTTCGAATAAAACAGCAACTTTGAGCTTATTCTCTACAACCCAGTCCTGAAGCTTAACTAACTCGCCCTGTAAGCGAAAAAGCTCCTTGAAATAGACTTGGCGCGGGATAACAGAACCGCTACCACCATCCGGGGAAAGGCGGTCATCATCAAGCTCCATTTCGAGCTCTTCGTCCATGCTATCTAAGATTTCTTCTTGAGCACGCTGATACCACTCAGCCATCTCTTTGTGTTTTGACGTCATTTCTTCCCCTGAGGCGTTACTAGCTTTGTATCCCAAGGATATGACACTTTTGTTACGGATGCCTTTTCAAGGCTTTTTGAGATCGATTCCTGGCTGTAATTTGCCAATTGCTTGCGATCCGCATTTGGCAAGAGGTCATCTGAATAAGCTGGAAAGAGCCTAATATGCGCCACCAAAGATCGATTTTTGATGACCCTGGACATCGACTCCAATAAGCCCATATCTCCAATAAATGCTGGGGATTCGCTCCTCAAACCAGTGACTTTTGAGAGATATTGAAGGGCGAGCGGAAAAACTGGCACATTTGCGGCAATCGCGGATTCAAACAGATTGGGCTTAAACGGCAAGACAGAATCACCAATTGTTGAGGTTCCCTCGGGGAAAATACAGATAGATTCTGTTTTTAGCACTTCCGCCATCCGACCAACCACTTGCCTTGCCTGTCGGGCACTGTCCCTACGGATAAATACGGTGCCTAGTTGTTTGGCCATCCACCCAAATATCGGCCAACCCTCTACTTCAGACTTCGCTACAAAACGAATTGGCTTAAATGCATTAATAACATGAATATCCAGCCACGATATATGGTTGGAGGCGATCAAATGCGGGGTATTACCCAGTAAAACAGCATCTTGAACGACAAGCTCAATATTGAATATTTTTAGAAGGCGTTTTGACCAAGCCTGAATTTTTCGATCTTTATTCCTGCGATTCAGAAATGGAAAAACAAAAGCTAGCGTACAAACACCGCAAATAACATGAACCCAGATTTGGCACCATACCCAGATACGCAGGAGCCTTGGCGTCTCTACTACATCGAGGTCGGAAGAAAGTATTTTCATAAACAAGCATCAATATAAATCATGTCATCAAAATGTCGTAAAACTGTCATGAGGATTACATGATGGGCGGGCTTAATGCTTACTCATGATGCATTACAGAGCTATTTGGATTTCAGATATACACCTAGGAACATCAGGGTGTCAGGCTAACTACCTCCTCGATTTCTTAAAACACAATGAGGCGGATCAGTTTTATTTGGTTGGCGATATTATCGACGGCTGGCGCCTAAAACAATCTTTTTATTGGCCTCAAGCTCACAATGACGTAGTTCAAAAATTATTGCGTAAGGCACGAAAAGGTACCGAGGTTATTTATATCCCCGGCAATCATGACGAGGCAGCGCGGCAGTATTTTGGCATGTCATTTGGCGACATTAAAGTTCAAGAAGAGGTGATCCACACAACCTTGGATGGCCGCAAGCTTTGGGTCACCCATGGCGATCTATTTGACGGTGTCATGCAATACGCAAAATGGCTAGCTTACGTTGGTGATACGCTGTACTCCTTCATTCTTTACATCAACCGCTATTTCAATATGTTGCGGATCAAGATGGGCCTGCAGTACTGGTCTCTCTCTCAATATCTCAAGCACCAAGTAAAAAATGCAGTGAGTTATATCGCAGACTTTGAGCACATCATGGCTAGAGAAGCGCGCTTGCGTAATTGTGATGGCGTGGTCTGCGGCCATATTCACAAAGCTGAAATCCGCGAGATTGATGGTCTGCTCTACTGCAATGATGGTGATTGGGTAGAAAGTCTTTCTGCACTAGTCGAGACAACCGAAGGCGAACTCAAAATTATTTACTGGACACATATCAAAGGTGATCCAGTTCAAGCTCCTGAAATTACTCTCCAACCCGCTGTTGAAGCACTTTTTAAAGAGGCTGCCTTATGAAAATTATGATCATCACTGATGCATGGGATCCGCAAGTTAATGGCGTGGTGAGAACACTAAAGCAAACGCGCGCCGAACTCATTGCCATGGGTCATGAGGTTGAAATGATTACGCCAAATGGCTTTAAATCTATTCCATGCCCGACTTATCCCGATATTGCTCTCTCTTTATTTCCCGGAAAAGAAGTTGCCCGCAAAATCAAAGCATTCGCACCGGATGCGATGCATATCGCCACAGAGGGCCCTTTAGGCTTATCGGCGCGCGCTTATGCTGTAAAAAACAATCTACCCTTCTCTACCGCCTACCACACGCGCTTTCCTGAGTATGTCAAAGCACGTACCGGCATTCCACTTGCCATTACTTATGCTTTCATCCGCTGGTTTCATGGGCAGTCTATGGCAGTCATGGCACCCACCATTGTCGTTAAGGATGATCTAGAAAAATATGGGCTTAATAATGTGGTCTTGTGGTCTAGAGGTGTTGATCTCGATATCTTCAAAATACAAGAATCCAAAGCACTCAATACTGCACACCCAATCTTTTTGTATGTCGGTCGCGTTGCCGTGGAAAAGAATATCAATGCCTTTTTAGAAATTGATCTGCCAGGCTCAAAATGGGTGGTTGGCGATGGTCCAGCAATGGCTGGTATTAAAGAAAAATACCCTGACATTAACTATCTGGGTGTGCTGCAACAACATGAGCTGGCTAAGGTATATGCCGCAGCCGATGTGTTTGTATTTCCCAGCAAAACAGATACGTTTGGACTGGTATTGCTGGAGGCTATGGCCTGCGGTACGCCAGTAGCAGCCTATCCAGTAACTGGCCCAATTGATGTTCTAGGCAACTCCCCAGCGGGAGCTATGAATGAGGATTTGCGGGAGGCTTGCCTGCAGGCTCTCAAGATTCCGCGTGAAGTTGCTAGAGCTCATGCCGAGAAATTCTCTTGGAGAGCTGCTTCCGAGCAATTTGCAAATCACCTTAAGCCAGTGCCATCAACAGAAGTTCATGTTAGCGCTCTCGCATAAGGCAGCATTTTGACCACCCCCTACAACATCAATCAGAATCCCCACAAAGGCAATCGTGGTCTCACCAGAGCTTGGCATGCCGCCAAGAACTCTTGGTGTGGCATTGTTTACGCATTCAAAGAAGAAAGTGCTTTTAGGCAAGAGCTCACACTACTGATATTACTCACCCCTCTTGCACTTTTTCTGCCGATCAGCCCACTCGAAAAGTGCGCTCTGATTGCCTCATTAATCATGGTGTTAGTTGTGGAGTTACTTAACTCAAGTGTTGAGGCAGCCATCGACCGAATCTCATTTGATCATCACGATCTATCAAAGAGGGCAAAAGACTTCGGATCGGCTGCAGTAATGTTAGCCCTGATGATTGCCGCATTGCTTTGGATCGCGATTTGCGCTCCCCTTGTCATGTCTTCGTAACAAAATACTTATACGATTTAAAGGTATATAAATAAGGATAACTATGTCGGATATTCCAAACCCACTAGGCGCTTTTGATATCTTCAACTCACGATTTGAAGCCAAGCCAAAAAAGGCAAAAAAGAGTAAAGCTGAAACTATTAAGAAACTTTTTTCTAAGAAAATAGCCAAGAAATTATTTGGGAAAAAGTTTGCCACTCAAGCGCGTACAGAGCTGGAGATCCAGGAACTAGTAGTGCCTGAAAAGGCAATTGCCAAGCCAAAACGCCCTGCGTTTCAAATTACTTGGGCCAGCAATGCCAGCGAGATTAAAGAAGCTCAGCGCCTACGTTACAAAGTTTTTGCAGAAGAGATGGGTGCAAACCTTCCTGCTAATCCTGAAAACCTCGATATTGATGAGTTTGATGCCTATTGCGATCACCTGTTGATTCGCGACCAAGAATCCCTCAAGGTAGTCGGCACCTATCGCGTACTACCCCCACATAAAGCCTTAGAAATTGGCCGCCTGTATTCTGATTCTGAGTTTGACTTGTCACGCTTAAATCATTTGCGCCCAAAGATGGTGGAGCTCGGTAGATCTTGCGTACATGCAGACTACCGCTCTGGCGCCGTCATCATGGCACTATGGAGCGGTCTTGCCCAATACATGCAAAAACACGATTATGAAATCATGCTGGGTTGTGCAAGCATCCCAATGGCAGATGGCGGTCACTATGCGGCCAGCCTCTTTAACTCCCTCAGAAATGAACAAATGGCGCCGGTAGAGAACCATGCATTTCCTCGTCTGCCACTCCCACTGGATCGTCTTAACGGTGGTTTAGAGGTCGACCCACCGCCGCTGATTAAGGGTTACTTGAAGTTAGGCGCCAAGATTTGTAGTGCCCCAGCATGGGATCCCGATTTCAACACTGCTGACGTTTTAACAATGCTGCGTCTCTCAGAAATAAATCCGCGTTATGCCAAGCATTTTTTAGGTCTGTAGCAGATAGACAGCTCGATCTGAGCTGCCATGGATTTACTTCAAACTCACTTTATAAGGCCGGCCGATACGTTCCCATTCGGCCGCTTCTTTTTGCAAGCTAAACTCTGTCAAAGGATGCTCTCTTGCCCAGTCTTTTGAAAGGCTGACTAGATAAGACCCATCATGCTCCGATACTTTAACCTTTGGTAGGTTGGCATCACTTCTACCGCGGCATAGGGCCTGAGCCAAACGCAAGCAAAACAACATACGCCAATCCTTAAAGCTCGGATTATTGGCTAGCTTGCCAAGTTTTCCAGTATGGCCAATTAATAATGCGGCTAGTCTTGCTTGATCATTTTTTGAGAATCCAGGCATATCTGCATTGCCGGCAATATAAGCAGAGTGCTTGTGATAACCATTATGAGAAATCGACAAGCCAATCTCATGCAAATTGGCTGCCCACTGAAGCAATGCAATGTTGTCTGATCTACTTTCTACATCAGGCTTAGGCAGTTGCGCTAAAAATTCAGCAGCATGCTGGCCCACCCGCTTTGCTTGCTCTCGATCCACTGCATAACGTTGCATGAATTGCTCAACGGTCACAAAGCGCATATCGTCATGCTGAGAACGCCCCAAAAGGTCATATAGAACACCGACACGCAATGCAGCATCAGTCACCTCCATACTCTCGATACCCAACTCATCAAAGACGGCAATCATGATGGCAAGGCCACCTGGCCAAACAGATCTACGGTCGTCTTTTAGGCCAAGCAACTCCACCTGGCTGACATTCTCGTATTTCAAAAGATGTTTTTTCATGGCCTTTAAGCCATCGCGCGTAATCAACCCACTAGAACTATTGACGCGACCCATAGTCAGACCTTCATTCAGCTGACCGTTGAAGTTATTCTCCGAAATGAGGTCTGCTAAGGCACGTGCCGTGCCAGAAGATCCGACCACCTGCCTCCAACCGCTCTTTAAATAAGCGCCTGAAATAACTTGGATCTCGCGACGTGCTGCTAACTCAGCCTCTTTAAAAGCATGGGCATCAATATTGCCCTTGGGGAAAAAACGAAGGCTATGAGAAACACAACCAATATAGAGGCTTTCCATCAGCTTGGGCTCATA
>CANBPJ010000004.1 GCA_947371415.1 Burkholderiaceae bacterium
CCTGGTAGTTTGGATCTGCCATGATGCTTTGGCGTAGCATTTCAAGCACGCCCGTTGTCCATGCATTCGTCTTGGCGAGTGGGATGATTGGGATGATTGCCTGCATGGAGTTGGGGTAGGAGACTGCCCATTGCAAAGCTTGCATGCCCCCCATGGATGCGCCAACTACTGCGACTAGCTTCTTGATCCCGAAGTGATCCGCAATGAGACGGTATTGGCTATTGACCATATCCCGCATATTGAATTCAGGAAACTGAATATTGGGCTGCAATTTGCTGTTGGATGGAGAGGTTGTCAAGCCATTTCCAATGGCATCCGTACAAATCACAAAATACTTATCCGTATCCAATGCTTTACCCGGTCCAATGAGGTAATCAATTCGATGGTGATTGCCGCCAATTGCGGTGACCATGAGTATGGCATTGCTCTTGTCGGCATTTAAGATTCCCTGAGTTGTATAGGACAGTTCAAAGTCCTTAATAACTGAGCCATTTTCAAGTGCAAAATTACCCTCCGCATAGATTTGATGCTGTGGTTCAGTGGGTTTATGGGCAAATGCGTTGCTGGTGTTAAATACCAGGGCCAGTAAAAGCCCGTTGATAATGATGCGATGCATTATTGTCTCCTTATTATTCTTCGATATTTATAACAGGATTTAGAGTTGAGCCATTCATTTGAGTGTCCAGAGTGCGGCAATCCCAGGGGAATGCTTGGGGAGTGTCGTCAGTGCGGCAGCGAACTGCTCCCTTTGCCGCATAGCGATACTTTGGTATTGAATTTAAAATTCGATAGCCCCAGCGCCGAAGCTGCTTTGGACCGGCTAACGATTGCGCTGCGCCGAGCATCAGAAGTAGGCGTTAAGGCGATGATATTGATTCATGGCTATGGAGCTAGCGGTGAGGGCGGACGCATTAAGTGGGTTATTCATGAAGCCCTTGAAAATAATTACTTCTCAGATCGTGTCGATGAATATCATTTTGGCGAAAATGCCGCATTTGGAAGCGAGGCTTACCATGTGCTTTTACGCAGGCGTCCCGGCCTTAAGGCGCATCTGAAGCACTTTAAGGAGGGTAATGCGGGTATGACTGTTTTATTGCTGGGATCTCAGTCCAGAATTGCTTAGAATGAGTTATCAAGCAATTTATTCAGCAATAGCGAGGAATGGCAATGACCATGAAAAAACCGATCACAACACATGATGACCTCCAGGCTAATTCTGAGCAGCTCATTGGTGACTTCAAAGCATTGATGGCAGATGCAGAGGCGCTAATTCATGCAACTGCAAGTCACGAGGATGGACCGCTTAGTGCGATTCGCTCAAAAGCGCTAGACACCCTTAGCAATGCTAAAGAAAGTCTTTCTTCCATTGAGGGTGGCTTATCTGAAAAAGCTAAAGTTGTTGCAGAAGGTGCTGATGAGTTTGTCCATCGCAATCCTTGGGAGGCGATAGGGGTTGCCGCTGGACTTGGTTTATTAATTGGCTTATTCATCCGTCGTCGCTAGGTAGTCATGTCACAAGAAAATCTTTTATCTGCCTTAAAGAACCTAGTCTCTACTGGAGCTTCGATTGCGCAGACTCGTTTAGAGTTGATTTCGACCGATGTGCAAATCGCACGTGCAAAGTTTCTGAGTCTTCTTGTGATGCTCATTTTCACCTTGTTCTTCCTATTTTTTGGCTTAGTAATGCTAGCCTTGCTCATCGTCATCTATAGCTGGGAGAGCGATCGCATGCTGGCACTTAGCTTGCTTACTAGTAGCTTCTTGGCGGTGGGTTGCATTCTGGCATTGGTAGTGATGCGTGCACTTAAGACTATGCCTAAATTATTTGAGGCAACTATTGCAGAGCTGGCCAAAGATCGCCAGGAACTTACAAAGCGATGAGTCGTAAGCTAGCAGAACTAGAGGCAAGACAGAGAGTCTTGCAAGTACGGGTAGCACAAGAGCGTGTGGATTTTTCACAACATTTTGAGCCCATTGAAAAGCCCTTGTCTTGGGCGGATAAAAGTATTGACGCTTTCAATTTTATGAAGAGTAGCCCAATTTTATGGACTAGCGCATTTGCTGTGCTGGCTCATTACAAGCCTAAATTGGCCAGCAAGGTCTTGGCTGTAGGTTGGGGTAGCATGAAACTGCTCAAAAGCGCCAAGAATCTACTGTAATTTATCTGCCTAAGCGACTAAGACTGTCTTATTGGCAATTCCTTTTTCATTGAGGGTCTGGCTGCCATTCAAGCCTGCAATCTCTAGAAACGTTAAGGCGCCAGCAACTTGAAAACCTGCTTTTTTGAGCAATTGACTGGCCGCAATGATAGTTCCGCCAGTGGCCAATACATCATCGACTATCAATACCTGAGCACCCTGCGGCAGAGTGGATTGCTGGATTTCAAGTGAGTCAGAGCCGTATTCCAGGCCATAGGATTCTCGATGGCTAGCCAGGGGTAGCTTATTGGGCTTTCGGGCCAGCGCAAGCCCCTTATGGGCTTGATGAGCCAGGGCGGCACCAAAGATGAAGCCACGCGATTCAATGCCTAGAATATGGCTGTAGTTGAACTGCTTGGCCAGACTCTCTAGCTGCAAGACGGCCTCCTTAAATGCGGTTGGATTCGCCAAGAGAGGGGAGATGTCCCTAAAGAGAATGCCTGGTTTAGGAAAGTCAGGGATTCCGGGTAGATAATCTATTAAATTCATTATTGGCAGACATGAAAACACAATTACTTATTATTACCGCATTAGAGTCCGAGCTTGATAAAAGCGTATTGCCTGCTGGTATTGAGATTGTGTATTCGGGAGTTGGCAAGATCAACGCAACCGCAGCAAGTATTCAAGCAATCCATGAGCTTCAGCCCAAGCGGATCGTGAACTTTGGTACGGTTGGAAAGATTAATCCAGGGTTACAAGGATTGGTAGAGATTGGCAAAGTCATACAACGAGACATGATGACGGTGCCACTAGCTCCCCGGGGACAAACCCCGTTTTGTTCCAAGCCATCCGAATATCTCTCCTTGGGCGGCGAACATATTTGCGGGACTGGCGATAGCTTTGTTACTGCGCATGATCCCTGGTTGGCCTCTCAAGGAGTTGACGTTGTAGATATGGAGCTATTTGCGATAGCTAATATTGCTTATCAATTTAATATTCCTTGGCAATCATTTAAATACGTTACAGACGATGCGAATGCAGATTCTGGAAATGAGTGGAAGCATCGAGTGAACCATGGTCAAGAACTCTATCTAGAAAAACTCAAAGAGTTGCTGAGTGCCTAAATACAGTCTATTCATTTTGCAATAAATATGAATCCTCAACAACCTTGGCTAAAAAACTATCCTGAGGGTGTGCCTCATGAAATTGATTTGGCGGGCCATTCATCGATCGTGGAATTGCTAGAGACTTCTTTTGAAAAATACCCCGATCGGATTGCGATTGAGTCAATGGGGCACACATTCACTTATCGTCAACTTGATATTCTCTCGCAAGATTTTGCTGCCTATCTCCAGACCCTGAGGCTTGATACTGGAGCGCGTATAGCCATCATGTTTCCCAATGTCCCGCAATACTTCATTGCGATGCTGGGTACGCTACGAGCCGGTTTTACGGTAGTCAATATCAATCCGCTGTATACGGCCCGCGAGTTGGAGCATCAATTGCGTGATAGTGGCGCATCCGTATTAGCCATATTAGAAAACTTTGCTCATGTGTATCAAGAGATTAACAAGCAATCGCTAGTAAAAAAAGTGATTGTGAGTAGTTTGGGTGAGGCTCTGGGCCCTAAGGGCGTTATTGTCAATCTGATTGCTCGGCATATTAAAAAGCTTGTGCCGCAATGGGACTTTCCTTGTGTCAAATTCAATCAGGCCCTCAAAATTGGTTTTGGACATGGCTTTACTAAGCCAAAACTTGGTTTAGATGACATTGCCTTTTTGCAATATACGGGTGGAACTACCGGCATCTCCAAAGGGGCCGTTTTATTACACCGAAATATATTGGCTAACATCATTCAAATTGAGTCCTGGTTGGAGCCGGCCCTACACCATCGACATTTACAGCAACTTGTTTTCCTATGTGCTTTACCAATGACTCACATATTTGCACTCACTGCTTGTGGAATGTTGGGCGTTCGTAAGGGTGCCAAATTAATTCTGGTTGCCAATCCGCGTGACATCACTGGATTTATTAAGTTATTAATGAGGCATCCTGACATTAATATCTTCCCTGGTGTAAATACTTTGTTTCATGCGCTGATACATCGCCCGGAATTTAAATCAGTCAAGCTACCCCATCTTTTAGTTACCATTGGCGGTGGTATGGCAGTTCAAAAGAAGACTGCCGATCTCTGGCATAAGTTAACGGGCGTGCCAATTGCCCAAGGCTACGGGCTTTCAGAGACATCACCCGTAGTTTGCGTGAACACCCCCTTTGCAAAAGAATTCACGGGCTCGATTGGTATGCCCGTTCCCAGCACTGATGTTTTGATATTGGACGATAACGGCAGTGAAGTTCCATTTGGCACGCCGGGAGAGATTTGCATCAAGGGGCCGCAAGTCATGGCGGGTTATTGGAATAGACCAGAGGAGACTGGGCAATTTATTACCCCAGAAGGGTATTTTAAGTCTGGGGATATTGGCATCATGAGCCCTGAAGGTTATGTAAAGATTGTCGATCGCAAGAAAGACATGATTGTGGTTGCCGGCTTTAAGGTATTTCCCAATGAGATTGAGGAGGTGATTTCATTGATTCCTGGCGTGAGGGAGTGCGCAGTGATCGGATTGCCACACCGTAAGCTGGGGGAGATCGTGAAAGCCTATATTGTCAAAGACAAAGATGGCTTAACGGAGGCACAAGTCATTCAGTTTTGCAAAGAACAATTGACCAGTTACAAGCGACCTCGGAAAATAGCCTTTATTGATGAAATACCAAAATCCAATGTTGGAAAAATTCTACGCCGCCATCTGCGCGACTGATTAAAAATTAAAGGCCACCGCCAAAACGGTACTGCCAAGAAATCCCATATAAATCGTAATTATTATTTGTTCGAGAGTAGGCCCCAGTACTAGCTGAAAGCCTAATCGAATTATGTTTATTTACCGGGTATGACATCGTGCTGCCAAAGCGCCAGTTTTCTTGATTGCCGCTAATGGGATTGCCGTTGAGATAAGACTGGCCACCAGTAAAATACGTAGCATCCACCGAGATCCATGCGGTATTCTGGAAATAATAAATCGCATGAGTTTGGGTCGAGTAAACTGGGTTTTGAGATAAGGAGTTGCCACCCATGAAGTCGGTGTTGCTGGTGTAAAAAATTCCAGCACCTGCTAATTCTAATCTCCATGGGCCAAGAGCCTTGGATACTCCAATCCCTGGTTGGATGAACCAGCGGTTTGCACCTACATTGATCAGTTGATTGTCATCATATTTACCCCAAGGCACCGATGCTGCGAGACTTGCTCCAATGATGAGATCTTGTTGGTAGTTCTTAAATTGATCCAGCGTTAATGCGGGAGCGCCATAAAGATTAACTGAGGCTTTAATCAGGGGGTCTGACAAACCTTCCGTACTGGCATTGACTGTACGACCACCAATAGAACTTGATCCAGTTAATTGTCCATAGGGAAGCACCAAGGTGAGTTTGCCGGATTGGCCACCTACATCAAAGATATGGGTGAGACTCATCGCTTCGCTGGTGAGGGTGTAGTTACCGCTTTTAGCTTGTGCTACACCGGCGCTGAGAAAGTTAATGCCAATCGGCGCATTGGAATAGGTGCGCGCCTCGATTTCTTGGCCATACGATGGCGGTACCAGAAGGAACGTCAATCCAAGCAATAGATTGAATGCTATTGAAGCTCTATGTAAAAGACGCAAAGAGGGCTTCAGACGATTCAAAACCTTATTTGCTAGATTGAGATTTACTGCCAAAGAGTATCTCTAGTGTCGCTGAACTACCGATGGCCAATTTAAAGCCTACTAGCAATAAATAAGGCCAGACAATAAGCCAATAGACGATCGACATGGCCACTACATGTAGTGGGTTGGATCTACCAAAGTCGGCCATAGAAGAGATGAAGTCCTTGCCATGAATAAGTCCATGAATCCCCGCTTCAAGATAATTCAAGATCAAAACTACCACCAAATACACAAGAGACTCCAAGATGAGGGAGATCACAATACCATTTTTTTTGTTAACCTGAATTGGAATGATGGCTTGTCCAATCAGCATAAATTTAGCGCAGAGAGCTGCTTTAATTAGGGAAAAACCAAAGATGGTTAAAGGAATGGGTCTTTCATCTAATGAAGTAGCAGCCAGAAATGCTAAAGCACAAAACCAAATCCCAAAATAAATGGAGAGTTGTAGGGCTTTTGCAATTTCCTCTTTTAGCTTTGCTTTAAAGCTAGGGGGATGCTTAGGCGATGCTTGGGTGCTATTCATTAATAGATTCTAAAAAGATTGAGTACTTGCTTAGATGTGCTAACAGTTACTGCACGAACTTGCTGCTTCAACAGGAGCAGGCTCATTGGTATAGCGAGCAATAAATGCATGCTTACTTTTCAGTGGTAATTGAATCCAAACAAAGTGACCAGAACCGGGGGCCACATCGATTGCTTCACCTTTCAGGTTCCACATAGCATCTAGGACCATATCCTGATTACCTTCTGGCTCAATGATTTCTAATTTGTCGCCAATAGAAAAACGATTCTTCACATCGACCTTTACTCGGCCTGAAGCTTCGTCAATTTCTAATGTTTCACCAACATAAAGGCTTCTACCAGACAGAGAATGGCCACGCATATAGAGTTGGTACTCTTTGTCGTGATGACGCTCATAAAACCCATCGGTATAACCACGATTTGCAAGGCCCTCTAAATTGCCAATCAGAGACATGTTCATGGGGCGACCAGCAACTGCATCATCAATCGCCGTGCGGTAAGCCTGGCAAGTGCGTGAAACGTAATAGGGGGATTTGGTGCGACCCTCAATCTTGAAAGAATCCACGCCCATCTTGGTTAATCTCTCGATATGCTCAATGGCACGAAGGTCTTTGGAGTTCATGATGTAGGTGCCATGCTCATCTTCTTCCATTGGCATCAAATCATCTGGCCTTCTGGCTTCCTGCAGCAGAACCACATCGCCACTCGTATTTTGTTGGCCAGGCTTGACTTTGTAATCCCAGCGGCAGGCATTAGTGCAGGCGCCCTGATTAGAGTCCCGATGTGACATGTAGCCAGAGAGTAAGCAGCGGCCTGAGTAGGCAATACACAAAGCACCATGAACAAATACCTCTAATTCCATCTCTGGACAGTCTTGTCGTACCTCTTCAATTTCATCAAAGGAGAGTTCGCGCGACAAAATTACTCGGCTAATGCCAACGGAGCGCCAAAATTTAGCGGAGGCACCATTCACAGTATTGGCTTGCACCGACAAATGAATTGGCATATCTGGCCAAGCTTCTCTAGCCATCATGATGAGGCCGGGATCAGACATGATGATTGCATCTGGTTTCAGCGCAATCACTGGATCCATGTCTTTAATATAGGTGCGCGTCTTTCCACCATGAGGTAATAAATTGGAGACGAGGAAAAACTTCTTGCCTAGTGCGTGGGCTGTATCGATACCCTCTTTGAGTGTCTCTATCTTTCCGAAGTCGTTATTACGCACTCGAAGTGAGTATCGTGGTTGCCCGGCATAAATGGCATCTGCACCAAAATCAAAGGCGGTACGCAGCATAGAGAGGCTGCCGGCTGGGGCTAGAAGTTCTGGAATCTTAGTCATAAGGGCTATTTTAGTGAATACAGGCGATCTTGCTTGATTTGCTACATTCTGGGCTCTAAAGCCCGCTGGAGGCTACTCTATCTGCGTATTTGTAAATAAATGCTTTCCAATCAAGAGTATCCTACGGGTTCTGTGGTCAGCATTGTAAAAATGAACGGGCGCCTTCCCTTGAGCTTTCCACTCCAAATTTAAGGCACTTATTAAAGAATGTAGAAAGAACGCAATGACAAAACTCACATCCAAGCCAATCCTAAAAAAAGCGAGCGGTATTCTGGCTCAAGAGTTTGCAATACCCAAAGACATCGCCTGGGCTTGGGTCACTTTATTGCTATCGCAAGAAGAGCAGAAGCGCGATAGCGAAGAAAAGCGCTATAGCCGCATTGCAGAATTTGAATCCTGGATTACTGAGCTAAATTTGCCGATCGACCCAAAAAATCCCACAAGCGGTGCAGTAAGTCCGGAGTCAGTAAAGAATTCAGCAAGAAATGTCTTTGAATGGCCCCATGAATATATTTTTGAAGAGCCGGTAGCGGCTAAGCATCCTGACTCTAAAGTCACCTACAGCGATACCATTACCAAGCCTATTTTGGATGCGGTCAAAGATGCTGGTGGATCTGATGATCGCGCTGCATTGATGGCTATTCTTGAAGGGTATGCAAAAGCTAGTAATGAGCCGTTTGCTAGCGTCACACCTGAGGGTATTGAGTGGAAGGGTAGCAATTGGGTTGAGGGTGATAAATATAACCTGCTTACTATTAAGACGCTAAATAACCGCCTTGCCAATCTAAGAAAGAAGGGATTGATCTAACTCGATCATCCCCCCAACAAGCCGCAAAAGAAAAAACCACCTAAAAAGGTGGTTTTCTCGTATTTGGCTCCTCGACCTGGGCTCGAACCAGGGACCTACGGATTAACAGTCCGGCGCTCTACCAACTGAGCTATCGAGGAATAAGCCGATATTATAGCAAGATGAAATCATCTACTCCAAGTTCTGTGCAGATCCCCAAAGTATTGACCATCGCCGGGTCCGATAGTGGCGGTGGTGCGGGCATTCAGGCGGACCTTAAAGTTATTACAGCCCTTGGTGGATATGGGGCATCGGTCATTACCGCTATTACTGCCCAGAACACTTTAGGGGTTAGCCGGATTCAGGACATCGATCTCGATGTTGTAGAGGCTCAGATCGATGCCATATTTTTAGACATTGGGGCAGACATCGTCAAAATTGGTATGTTAGCCAGTCCAGAAATTGTCCGCACGGTAGCCTCCGCCTTAAAGCGTCATGGAGCGAAAAGAATTGTTCTTGATCCAGTCTTAAGGGCGACTTCTGGCGCCAGCCTTGGGGGTGATGACACCGCTCAGGCGATTATTAAAGAGTTATTTCCGATGGCTACTCTGGTGACTCCAAATTTAGAGGAGGCTTCCTTGCTTCTGGGTCGTGAAATTACCGGACCAGAAGATTTCAAGTTGGCTGCTCAAGAATTGCTTGACATGGGTCCTCAAGCCGTTTTGATTAAGGGCGGGCATCTTGATGCAACCCATACTCAGCTGACTGATTACCTCATGTGGCGCACGATCGAGGATGATCTCGAAGTCATTCAATCAAAAGAATTTAAACACTATCGCGTGAGCACCGCTAATACCCATGGCACTGGCTGCTCATTGTCCTCGGCTATTGCAACTTACTTAGCCGATGGTCATGATCTTCCGCATGCGGTTGCTAAAGCAATTTCTTATGTAGAGGCTGGCTTAGAAGCGGGGCGTTTCTTAAGCATCGGTGAAGGTCCAGGACCTCTGTGGCATATGCACGACTTTTATCCAACAGCATTGCCGGAGGAAGAGGGTAAGTATTAAGTTTTCATCAGCTCTTGAAGTTTTTTAACGGCAGCTTTCGGATCGCTTGTGCCATTAATCGCCCTCACCACTGCCACTGAGCCAACCCCACTCTGTGCCACCGCATGAATACTGCTGTCATCAATGCCCCCAATAGCCACCAAGGGGTAGTGACTCATGAGTTTGGCGTATTGATAGAGGCGTCCCAATCCTTGTGGGGCAGTAGCCATCTTCTTGAGATTGGTTGGGAAAACAGCCCCCATGGCGATATAGCTAGGGCAAAAGCGATCCGCATACACCATCTCCGCATAGCCATGCGTACTTAAGCCTAGGCGTAGGCCTTGAGAGCGAATGGCATCTAAATCTGCCGTTTCTAAATCCTCTTGCCCTAAGTGAACACCATAGGCCTCAGCCTCAATCGCTTCTTGCCAAAAATCATTAATAAAAAGCAAGGTCTTGCTACCTTTGACCGCCTGAACAGACTCCGCAATCTGTTTACGAATAAATTGCCCATCTTCAGACTTCAGCCTGAGCTGCACGGTGGGTACCTCTGCCTCGACCATGCGCTTTACCCAATCAGCATCTGGCATTACGGCATATAAGCCCAATCGTTTAGGGCATTCTGCAAAGGCATTGGGATTCATATTACGAGTCCAAGGGAGCAAATCAAAATGCTCTGGTCTAGATGGCCACTTAAAGGGATCGAAGCCACCATCTTGATGCACCATTCGCGACCAAGCCTTACCCAATACCTTGGCATCATTTTCTATAAATCCCATTGTGATGGCTGCTACCATTCCAGCCAATTCATAATGGTCAGCTGCATGTTCATTATCAATTTTGGGCGGCGGCGATGCCATGCTGTATGCCGGAATCGGAATGCATAAATCATCCTTGCTATGGGCAGCAACAATTTGGTCGGCAAGATCGCGTACTAGGCTCATGAATATTGTTCTCTAGCTCTGATGCCAAAAGGGAGTCCCAACCAGCGGAGTGCTGGCTTGAGCAGATTGCTGGGCTTTCATAGCTCCGGAAAGATAGGCTGTGCGACCAGCATCAACAGCCATTGAAAAGGCGTTAGCCATCGCCACTGGATCGTCGGCTAACGCAACTGCTGTATTGAGTAAGACGCCGTCAAATCCCCATTCCATCACGCTGCAAGCATGTGAGGGCAGGCCTAAGCCAGCATCAACTAAGAGCGGCACCTTTAGGCGGTCGCGTAAAAGTTTTAAAGCATAAGGATTGAGTGGTCCTTGGCCAGTTCCAATAGGTGCAGCCCAAGGCATTACTGCTTGGCATCCGATATCCACTAAACGCTGACAGAGGATGAGATCTTCAGTGCAATAAGGAAGTACTTTAAAGCCATCTTTAATTAATATCTCTGCTGTAGCAACTAAACGCAAAGTGTCAGGCTGCAGGGTATAGTCATCGCCAATGAGTTCTAACTTTATCCAGCTGGTATCAAAGACCTCTCGAGCCATCTGTGCAGTTGCAATGACTTCTTTAGGACTATGACAGCCGGCAGTATTTGGTAGAACAGGTACCGCCATTTTCTTAAGGAGATCCCAAAAGCCCGAGTGTGCTTCTGCTGTAGAGCTACCTTGCCTACGTAAGCTAACGGTAATCATGCCGGGGTTAGATTGCTTTACAGCATTCTCCAAAACTTGCGGAGAAGGGTAACGTGATGTTCCCAGCAATAGACGACTGGCAAAAGCCTCACCATAGAGCACCAAGGGGTCTGTAGTATTTAAGGGGTTTGCTAATGGAGCGGTCATATTAATTAATTGCTAAATTGTTGCTTAATGTGTGGCTTGATTAACCACCAGTGACTGGCGCTATCACTTCCATTTCATCGCCTTCATGCAACGTTTCTTCAGCATGCCTAGCCTTGGGGACGAATTCATAATTGATCGCCACGGCATACGGGGGCCTGGCATCGATGAGCACTAATACATCATCAATGGTGCTGCCCTCAGGAATTTCTTGTGCAATTTGATTGACGATTACGCGCATGCATTCACCTCTAAAGGGGCTGAAGTATTAATGCTTGTGATTTGCAAGCCTACGTCCGTAGCGGTAGGGCTGCTGCCAGTGCTCAGTATTTCTAGGGCGCAATCCAAGATGGCAGGAGAGATCATAAAACCATGGCGATACAGACCGTTAATCATCATGAGGTCGACCTCATTGGATTTCTGGTCAAGACAAATTTCTGGAAGATTGTCTTTTAAAGTGGGGCGGCACTGCGTGGCCATCTCTAAAATACGCGCTTCTGCAAAGCCGCTATGGACAGTATAAGTAGCGCTCAATAACTCCATCGCAGAGCGCACACTCATCGGAGAGAGGTCCTCAGATTCAATTTCTGTAGCGCCGACAACATAGACATCATCTTCTTTTGGAGCGATATAAATAGGGTAGCGTGGATGAATTAAGCGAGTAGGGCGGCGCAATTTCACTTCGGGCGCATACAAACGAATGACCTCACCACGCACGCCGCGTAAATTTTTGGAATCATCACCAACTCTATTCCAGGAGTTCTTGGCACCAAGTCCACTGCAGTCAATCACCCAATTAAAGCCATTCTTTTTATTGCGAAGTTGCTCAGGATCGGCCGATTGATTCCAATGGCAGGATACTTTCATTAGGGTGAGCTCGACTAATAGCGCTTCCAATAATTGGCGATTATCGAGTTGACCTTCATTGGGTAGATAGAGTCCTTGAGTAAAGCGTTCGGCAACACTAGGTTCGATCTCTGCAAGAGACTGGCTATCCAAATGAATGGGTCTAGAAAGATCATGATTGCGATCACAATTTCTTTCTAGGTGTGAGGCAAAACGTTCAGCATCGCTAGTATCTTGACGATGCCACAAGATGAGCGTGCCCTCTTGTTGGAGGTAGACTGGCTTAGCTAATTCACTAATCAGTTGCTTCCATCTGGGAAGGCTGTGAACACCCATGCGCACGACGTTATCTTCGGTAATAGCAGATTCAGCTAATGGCGCCAGCATCGCAGCAGCAATTCGCGCTGCGGCTAAGTTGCCATCCGAACCGCCTTTCTCAAACAGCTCTACTTGAGCTCCACGCTTGGCAAGCGCAACCGCTAGCAACCGACCCATGAGGCCGGCGCCAACGATAGCGTATTTGCCATTTGCAAAAGCCATGTTCACTTACTGATAAATCTCGCTACCGCGCTTACGGAACTCTGCAGACATTTCTTCCATGCCCTTTGCTGGATCTGTTGAGGCTTCTGCAGTAATTGGGATCACTTTTGCTTTGGGATTTCCGTCAGCATCTAATGTTGCTGCGTAATCACGCACTTCTTGAGTGATCTTCATGGAGCAGAACTTTGGTCCACACATAGAGCAGAAGTGAGCAATTTTCGCACCCTCTGCAGGTAAGGTTGCATCGTGATATTCACGGGCACGCTCTGGATCTAATCCGAGATTAAATTGGTCTTCCCAGCGGAACTCGAAACGCGCCTTAGATAGGGCGTTATCGCGCAATTGTGCTCCAGGCAAACCTTTAGCCAAGTCTGCACCATGTGCCGCAATCTTGTAAGTGATGATGCCGGTGCGAACGTCTTCCTTGTCCGGCAAACCTAAATGCTCCTTAGGTGTGACATAGCAAAGCATTGCTGTGCCATACCAACCGATTTGTGCAGCACCGATACCACTGGTGATATGGTCGTAGCCAGGAGCAATGTCAGTGATCAATGGTCCAAGGGTGTAGAAGGGGGCCTCTAAGCAATGCTTGAGCTCTTCAGTCATATTTTCTTCAATGCGCTGCATTGGAACGTGACCAGGACCTTCGATCATGACCTGAACATCATGCTTCCATGCCTTAGCAGTTAATTCGCCAAGGGTATGGAGCTCGCCAAACTGAGCGGCATCATTAGAGTCTGCGATACAACCAGGGCGCAAACCATCACCTAAGCTAAATGACACGTCATACGCTTTCATGATCTCGCAAATCTCATCAAACTTTGTATAGAGGAAGTTTTCTTTGTGATGCGCTAAGCACCACTTGGCCATGATGGAGCCGCCACGGGACACAATGCCAGTGATACGGTCAGCCGTCAAAGGAACATAGCGTAGCAATACGCCAGCATGAATAGTGAAATAATCCACACCTTGCTCAGCTTGTTCTACCAAGGTATCGCGGAACATTTCCCACGTCAGATCTTCTGCAATGCCGCCAGTCTTATCTAATGCTTGATAGATTGGAACGGTACCAATCGGTACCGGAGAATTTCGAATAATCCACTCACGAGTTTCATGAATATGCTTACCAGTGGAAAGATCCATGATGGTGTCTGCACCCCAACGGATTGACCACACCATTTTTTCCACTTCTTCATTGATTGAGGAGGTAACAGCAGAGTTGCCGAGGTTGCCGTTAATCTTCACGCGGAAGTTGCGGCCAATAATCATCGGCTCTAGTTCTGGGTGGTTAATGTTGGCTGGAATGATTGCGCGACCAGCGGCGATTTCGGAGCGCACAAATTCACCGGTAACGATCTCTGGCAGATTGGCGCCGTAACTCTTGCCTGGATGTTGCTTGAGTAATTGTTTGTATTCTGGATTCTTGCGCAATTGCTCAAGGCCCATCGATTCACGCAAAGCAACATATTCCATTTCGGGAGTAACAATCCCTTTGCGGGCGTAATACATCTGACTCACGTTATTGCCTGATTTAGCCACGCGAGGGGGGTTGATGTGGGCAAAACGCAAGCTTTGAGTCGCCTCATCAATGGATCGAGCAACACCGTACTCGGAGGAGGGGCCTGCCAACTGCTCAGTATCACCACGCTCTTCAATCCAGTTCTTACGCAATAAAGGTAAACCTTTTTCAAGGTTGATCAAGATATCCGGATCGCTGTAAGGACCAGAGGTGTCATAAACAGGAACGGGGGGGTTGGCCACCATCTCTTCGCCAACACGAGTTGAGAGTTGCTCAATCATCCGTATCGGCGCCTTGATATCTGGACGCGAACCTTCAAGATAGGTTTTGGTAGATGCGGGATAGGCAAATTTTTGACCGAAGTCTTGCTCTAAGCTCTTCAAGCTTGGAATTTCTGGTTTTGTTTTATTGTTTGTACTCATGTCCATCTCCTGACGTAATTTAGATGGACGAAACCGGGTGACGGTCTGATGGAAAACTCCCCACGCCAGCATTACCTGGATCGGGTTATAGGGTCTTTCTCAGCGCCTCATAGCTAAAAATCACTAGCGAGGGCACCCCTGTTTCATCCTTAAGGCTAATTTAACCACGAATTGGCTTTGAGCTGGATGACCAATGTCAAGTCAATCAGCTGATGGCTTAACTAGGTTTGGTATTGCGCAAAATAAAGTCCGCCGTCACAAAGGCGGCATCACTAGTAAATTCATCGGCCAAAATGCGAGCTGCGGCCTCTGAAAGCGAGATTTCAATAAAACCGCTGACTTCCCCGTCATGATTGGTGGGCACAAAGTTCTCAGCAAGCTCCAAATCATAGATATAAAGCTGTTCATCATGAAAGCCACGACCAGGAATGGGGCGACGCATATGAATGCGACCTACCGGCTCGATTTGATTAGAAATCTGAGGTGGCACACCCGCCTCTTCCCAGAGTTCACGACGGGCATTCACCCAAGGGGTTTCATCGGCCCCAATACCGCCGGCAGCGAGGTTGTCTAGGCGTCCAGGGTCGGTAGCCTTGGTTACACTTCGACGCCCCAGCCAGAGATTGCCGGCCTTGGTATAGCCATTGATATGGGTTGCCATGCTACGAAAACCAAAAGTTCTGAACGCAGCGCGCTCTAAACGAAAGTATTTATGACCATTTTGATCAATCCAGGCGAAATCTTCATGCCGCCAGCCTGGGATGTAGCCACCTTGATGCATACGATCAGCCAGTTTAGCCAGGCTGTCAGACAGGTTTGGGGGGCTAGCTTTGTGGATACTGAGTCGATCATGATCGATTGCAATGTGGGCAATTGGACTTTTGAGTAAGGATTCTTGCAAAAACGGCACGAAATCCGGGTTTAAGTGCCCAATAACCTGCCCAGCCTGAGTACCGCCGAAAAAATGAATGGGCAGAAAATCTCCGGGCGCTGATCTTGCTGCATTTTGAAGCATTTCCTCTAGGGCGGCGATGGTGCTGGTGGTGAGCTTATGCATAACGTAAGTGTATGAGAATTTTAAAAATACAAAAATATCACCCCAGAAATTCTGTAAATGAATCTCAATTGTCAACAGATCTTTACTGATTTTTTTGTCAGATGGGGATGCTCATAATTTAAGCAAGCTAGGTCACTCTATACAAATCTTAGACTTACGAAAACTTTTGGGGATTTATCCACATAAGCTGTGGATAAGTTTTTTGCTTTGAAGTGGTCCCGCCGACAGGAATCGAACCTGTATCCCACGCTTAGGAGGCATGTGCACTATCCATTGTGCTACGGCGAGAAGGGTTGAGAAAAATCAACTTAAAAAATAAACACTGCGCAAATTCAATCAGCAACATAAAAAAATATATGGAGAGCGAAATCATCATCAACGTATCTGTACGCTCCCCATCTACCAGCCACAAAGTGTCCATACCTGATTCGTTATGGCAACCATTGTCTCAGGCGCAAAGTATGCAGTAAAAATCATTCCCAGTGCGATTGCTGCCAATAAATACGTCAGTACCTTTATTGAAAAATGTTTTATTGCCATATCAAACATCTTAGGCAGTCATGGCGCGATGAATAGCGCCCTCTTTAACGGGAAGATTAATCAAGAACGCAAAGACGCCCAGCGCTATAGCAATATTCCAAACGATGAGATAGGAGCCGGTACGGTCAAACAAGTAACCGCCAAAATAGGCGCCACAGAAGCTACCTAGTTGGTGCGAGAAAAACACCAGGCCAGAAAGCATAGTTAGGTATTTAACACCAAAGATCTGCGCCACAATGGCATTGGTCAGGGGGATGGTAGAAAGCCACAAGAACCCCATGATTGCCGCGAAGATGTAAGTGCTAGCAGGGCTAAGGGGGAGCCAGATGAACCCCATGATGGCAATAGATCTCAGGATGTAGATGCCGGACAGCAGGTAACGCTTGGGTAAGCGTTGACCCAGTATTCCGGCGCTGTAGGTGCCAAAGATATTAAACAGCCCAATTAAAGCGAGGGCAGTAGTCGCTACAACAGGCGCACCCACTGCGGGATAGATTTTGGATAAATCTTTGAGGTAGGGGGCTAAATGGACTGCAATAAACACTACCTGAAATCCACACACAAAATAACCCAAAGTCAGTAGCCTGAAACTGGGGTTACCCATTGCCTCTTTCAGAGCCTCTTTAATCGTTTGATTGTTGCCTTGATGATTATTGGTGATGCGAGGCTCACGCAACAGAAACGCAATGGGGATCATGAGACTGGCCATCAGTGCCAAAAGCAGGAGCGCATCATTGGCACCAAAGTGGCTCAGTAAACCTTGCTCAACTGGAATCATCAGGAATTGTCCGAATGATCCTGCTGCAGCGGCAATGCCCATTGCCCAGACACGTTTTTCTGCGGCGACATTGCGCCCCAATATTCCGTAGACCACACTATAGGTAGTTGCAGTTTGAGCCAGACCAATTAGCAAACCACCTGCAAGAGAAAAGTTCAATGCGTCGGTGGATATCGCCATGCCTACTAAACCGAGTGCATAAAGTGCGCCACCAGCCACCATGATTTTGAGTGCGCCGTAGCGGTCTGCTAATGCCCCGGTGATGGGTTGTACTGCACCCCAAATCAGATTCTGCAAAGCTATTGTCAATGCAAAAGTTTCGCGCCCCCAGCCATTGGCTGATGTGATGGGAAGATTGAAGAGTCCGAATCCATGACGTATCCCCATCGAGAATGTGACCATCAGCCCACCAAAAATCAGTACTTGCGCTAGCGATAACTTTTGATTTGGATCGCGTGATGACATGGGGCCTAGACAATGCCTTTTTCTTGCAATGCAGCAATTTGCTGGGAATCCAGCTTTAATCGTTCCCGCAGAATTTGAGCGGTATGTTGACCGAGAGTGGGGGGGGCTAGACGGACATCTACCGGGGTCTCAGAAAGCCTCATTGGGCTTGCAACTAGTTTCATAGTGCCCGCTGTTGGGTGGGGAACTTCAATTTGGACGCCTCGTGCCTTGACTTGTTCGTTATCAAAGACTTCTTCAAAGTTGTTGATAGGGCCACAGGGGACCTTGGCTGCCTCTAAAAGAGTAATCCACTCAGTCTTGGTCTTTCGACGGGTCATCACCTCTAGTAATGGAACTAATGACTTGCGATTTTCGACTCGTAACGGATTGTTGATAAATAAGGGGTTTTGAGCCAAATGAGCTTCGCCACCAGCAGTAACGAAGTGCTTAAATTGGCCATCATTTCCAACCGCCACAATCATCCAGCCATCTGAGGTGGGAAAGGTTTGATAAGGAACGATGATGGGTGAGGCATTGCCCCAGCGACGAGGCACCTGATCAGAGCATAAATAGGCGCTGGAGACATTGGCCATAACTGCAATTTGGGTATCCAAAAGAGCCATATCAATATATTGACCTTGCCCCGTTTGATCGCGATGAATGACTGCGGCCAAGATGGCGGTGCTAGCGTACATGCCGGTAAAGATATCAGCTATGGCCACGCCAGCCTTTTGTGGACTTGCCCCTGCAAAATCATCAGCCTCGCCAGTAACACTCATAAAACCACCCATGCCTTGAATGATGAAGTCATAGCCAGGACGTTGGGCATAAGGGCCATTTTGCCCAAAACCAGTAATAGAGCAATAAATTAGGTCAGATTTGACCTGTTTGAGACTTTGATAATCCAGGCCGTACTTAGCTAAGTCGCCAACCTTGTAGTTTTCAATGACAACGTCGGACTCTTTAGCGAGCTGGCGAATGATTTCTTGGCCCTCAGGTTTACTGATATCGACCGTAATAGAGCGTTTATTGCGGTTAATACAGATGAAATAGGCCGTTTCTGCTGTTTCATTCCCCTGGGCATCCTTTACGAAGGGAGGTCCCCAATGCCGGGTGTCATCCCCGACGCCTGGGCGCTCCACTTTAATGACGTCGGCACCGAGATCGGCAAGATTTTGTGCGCACCACGGGCCGGCAAGAACACGGCTGAGGTCTAAAACGCGAATATGACTTAAGGCTCCCATCCTGCAATTTTGGCATGAATATGGGGGTAATTCAGGAAAATTCAGGTTTTCCTTCAGACATGGCTACAATTTCCGCGCATGGCTACACGTAAAACTTCCGAATACAGTGAATCATCGATTCAAGTCCTCAAGGGTCTAGAGCCTGTCCGTCAAAGGCCAGGAATGTACACCCGAACCGACAATCCTCTTCACATCATTCAGGAGGTGTTGGATAACGCTTCTGACGAGGCTTTGGGTGGATTTGGTAAGCACATCATCGTGACTTTGCATGCCGATAGCAGCGTAAGCGTAGAGGATGACGGGCGCGGTATTCCTGTGGGCATGCATCCTACTGAAAAGCTCCCTGTCGTTGAAATCGTCTTTACCCAACTTCATGCAGGTGGTAAGTTTGAAAAGGGTAGCGGCGGTGCTTATGCCTTCTCTGGTGGTTTGCATGGTGTTGGCGTCTCAGTAACTAATGCCCTATCCAAGCGTTTAGAAGTCACTGTTTGGCGTGAGGGCCAGGTGTCTACATTGACATTCGCTGATGGTAGGGTCATCGAAAAACTCAAGACCAGCGCTGCTGGCAAAGAAGATAAATCACACGGAACACGCGTACGGGCCTGGCCGGATGGCAAGTATTTTGATAGTCCTGGCATCCCGATGCCTGAGCTAATTCGTTTATTGCGCTCTAAAGCAGTGTTGTTGCCGGGCGTTAAAGTGACCCTGATTCAAGAAAAGTCTGGCGAGAGTCAGACCTGGCAATATGCCCAAGGCTTACGCGGCTACCTGAATGAGGCGATGGCCCAAGCAGGGCATGGCGCAGAAGTGATACCGCCATTTGAAGGTGAGCAATACGCTACTGGTAATGGTGATGATGATTCCTTTGCCGAGGGCGAGGGCGCGGCCTGGGTAGTTACTTGGACTGAAGATGGCGCACCAGTGCGCGAGAGTTATGTGAACTTGATTCCGACTCCCGCAGGCGGAACTCATGAAAGCGGGTTGCGTGAGGGCCTCTTTAATGCCGTTAAAGGTTTTATTGAAATGCATGCTCTACAGCCTAAAGGCGTGAAGCTCATGCCCGAAGATGTCTTTGCGCGCGCCTCATTCATTCTCTCGGCTAAGGTATTAGATCCGCAATTCCAGGGTCAGATTAAAGAGCGTTTGAATTCTAGAGATGCGGTACGTTTGGTTTCTGGATACGCTAAATCCGCCTTAGAGCTTTGGCTCAATGAGCACGTGGATTACGGCCGCAAACTGGCTGACCTAGTAATCAAGCAAGCTCAAGCAAGAACGCGTGCTGGTCAAAAGGTGGAGAAGAAAAAGTCTTCTGGTGTTGCTGTGCTCCCCGGAAAGCTGACCGATTGTGAGAGCGAAGATATTGGCCTCAATGAAATCTTTCTGGTGGAGGGTGATTCAGCCGGCGGATCAGCCAAGATGGGGCGTAATAAGGAGTATCAGGCAATCTTGCCGTTACGCGGTAAGGTTCTCAACACTTGGGAGGCAGAGCGCGACCGCTTGTTTGCCAATAATGAAGTGCATGATATTGCTGTGGCTATCGGTGTTGATCCGCACGGTGCTAATGACACCCCTGATTTATCGAACTTGCGCTACGGCAAAGTGTGCATCCTATCTGATGCGGACGTCGATGGTGCTCACATTCAGGTGTTACTACTCACGCTGTTTTATAAGCATTTCCCCAAGTTAATTGAGTTGGGTCACATTCATATTTCAAGGCCACCATTGTTCAGGGTGGATGCGCCAGCACGTGGCAAAAAACCTGCACAAAAAATCTATGCCCTAGATGCAAATGAACTTCAAGCAATTGAAGATAAGTTGCGGAAAGATGGCGTAAAAGAATCTGCTTGGCAAATTTCTCGGTTTAAGGGTTTGGGTGAGATGAGTGCGGAACAATTGTGGGACACCACCTTAAATCCAGATACACGTCGCTTACTGCCCGTGACATTGGGCACTTGGACGGAAGATGAAACAATTAAAACAATGGATATGTTGATGGGTAAATCCGAATCCGGGGCACGTCGCGATTGGCTTGAAGAGCGCGGCAATGAGGTAGAGGCAGACATCTAATGGCGATTAAAAAAACTCCTGGCGATATTGGCGCAGTTGATCAAGCGGATTTATTTTCTGCCCAAGCTATTGAGGCGAATATTATTGAAGTAGACCCGGTTCAGCCCCCTCAATCGGGCGGCCCCAAGGATCCGCATGACCCAAAAATAGTCGAGCTCAATGAAGATGATAAAGACAGCTTAACTTTGGCTGTCTACGCAGAGCGCGCTTACTTGGATTACGCTATTAGCGTAGTAAAGGGGCGTGCATTGCCAGACGTATCGGATGGTCAAAAACCAGTTCAGCGCCGCATTTTATTTTCTATGAGTGAGATGGGTTTGCGTGCTGATGCAAAACCCGTTAAGAGCGCCCGAGTTGTGGGTGATGTGCTGGGTAAATTCCATCCCCATGGTGACCAGTCTGCTTACGATGCTTTGGTACGTCTTGCACAAAGTTTTTCATTGCGCTATCCATTGATTGATGGCCAAGGTAACTTCGGTTCACGCGATGGTGATGGCGCTGCAGCAATGCGCTATACAGAAGCGCGTCTAACCAAAATTGCCGGACTCTTACTTAGTGAGATCGATGAAGGTACGGTGGATTTTGCGCCAAACTACGATGGATCATTCCAAGAGCCTAAGCTCTTACCGGCACGCCTACCTTTTGTTTTATTGAACGGTGCATCCGGCATTGCGGTTGGCATGGCCACCGAGATTCCTTCGCATAATTTGCGTGAAGTTGCTAGCGCTGCAATCGCACTAATGAAGTCTCCCAAGATGAGTACTGCAGAGCTCTTAGAAATCATGCCTGGTCCAGACTACCCAGGTGGCGGTCAAATTATTTCCTCTCCAGCAGAGATTGCGCAAATCTATGAGGCAGGTCGTGGCAGTTTAAAAGTTCGTGCTCGGTGGTCTATTGAAGAATTAGCTCGTGGTCAATGGCAAATTGTTGTCAATGAACTGCCTCCATCCACTTCATCCCAGCGTGTGCTACAAGAGATTGAAGAGATCACCAATCCTAAAGTTAAAGTCGGCAAGAAGACTTTAACTCCGGAGCAGAGCAATCTCAAGTCCACCATCCTGAATGTACTTGATGGAGTTCGTGATGAATCTAGCAAAGATGCGGCGGTACGCTTGGTATTTGAGCCTAAGAGCAAAAATATTGATGTCAATGAATTCGCAAACTTATTGCTAGCCCATACTTCATTAGAGTCGAATGCACCAATGAACTTGGTAATGATCGGGACCGATGGTCGCCCGCGTCAAAAAGGCTTAAAAGAGATTATTTCTGAGTGGATTTCTTTCAGGGTCGGAACTGTTACGCGCCGAACTCAGCACCGCTTAGGAAAAGTAAATGATCGTATGCATATTTTGGAAGGCCGCTTAATTGTTCTTCTAAATATTGATAAGGTGATTAAGATCATTCGCAATAGCGATGAGCCTAAAGTAGACCTCATAAAAGAATTTAAGCTCAGCGATCGACAGGCAGAGGACATCTTAGATATCCGCTTGCGTCAGTTGGCTCGCCTCGAAGGCATCAAGATTGAGCAAGAACTCAAAGAGCTCAAGTCTGAGCGTGATGACTTGCAAGGCTTGCTACAAAGTGACGCTGTGCTTCGCAAACGCATCATCAAAGAAATTGAATCGGATATGAAGGATTTTGGCGACGACCGCCGCACCTTGATTCAGGAAGATAAGCGCGCTGTTGCGGAAACTAAGATATTGGATGAACCAGTAACTGTAATTGTGTCTCAAAAAGGTTGGGTGCGAGTGCGCCAAGGTCATGAGCATGACGCAACCCAGTTTAGCTTTAAGGCAGGTGACGCCCTCTACAGCACCTTCGAATGCCGCACTGTCGACGTTATTCAGGGCTTCGGTAGTGATGGTCGTGTATATACGGTCCCCGTAAGCGAGCTGCCCGGTGCTCGTGGTGATGGCTCGCCATTAACCAGTTTTGTGAATTTGGCTGCTGGATCACAAATGGTGGCGTACTACGCTGGTCAACCCGATGATTTGGTGCTGATTTCAACTAGATCCGGAAATGGTTTCTTGGCGAATGTTGCCGATATGTCAACACGTAATAAAGCAGGTAAATCTTTCGTTGGAATCGATACCAAATTCCCAGGCGGCGATGCGCCCCTAGGGGCCGCTAAGGTCACGGCTGGTATGAAACAAGTGGCATGCCTCTCTGAAGGCTCTAAGTTGTTGGTATTTCCGCTGGATGAGCTTAAGCGCTTGCCTACGGGGGGTAAAGGAGTAATCTTGATGGGCTTGGAAGACAAAGAGAAGCTGGCCTCTGCAATTGCAGTTGGGCCTGATGGCGCTACATACTCTGGCGGAGGACGTGCAGGCAAGCCAACCGAGTTAAATTTGGATGCAAAAACTTTGAAGTCATTTGCAGGCAATCGTGCTCGTAAAGGCCACTTCGTGGAACCGCGACTCAAAGATGGTAGGTTAAAAGCGAATTGAGCCGCTTACTAAAAATAGTAATTAAGGAAATAAAAAAGCCCGATCAGTAGCTTGGTCGGGTTTTTTAATAATTAAGTTTTCTTGGGAATGGGAACGCCATATTTGACTGCAATCACTTCGGCCAAAATTGATATGGCGATTTCTGGAGGAGTCAAGGCGCCGATGAATAGGCCAACGGGGCCATGCAGTTGATCAACTTGATCCCGGGTCACATCAAATTCTAATAAGCGGTCTTTCCGTTTTTGAGTATTGACTCTGCTACCTAATGCGCCGACATAGAAGGCGGGGGACTTTAATGCCTCCATAAGTGCCATATCATCAAGTTTAGGATCGTGGGTTAGGGCCACCACAGCCGTGTGAGAGTCAACCCCTATTTCCAGCAATACGTCATCGGGCATCCCTTTAATAAATTGAATGTGCTCTCGATTGATGCCTTCTGCATACTCCTCTCGCGGGTCTATGATGATGACCTCAAAATCTGATGCAAGAGCAAAATCAGCGGTATAAAGTGATAGCTGCCCTGCGCCAATGATGACCATGCGCCAGCGTGGACCATAAGCGGTTTTCATCAATTGCTCATTGCAGATAAAAGCATCATTACGATTGCCATCATCTAGCTTAGATTTTCCGGTAGCGAGATCAACTGTGCGAGAGGTGATTCGGTGATTGGAAATAGAGCTCAGAATGGTCTCTAGAATCGCCAATTCTGGCTTTGGTTCAACAAGCAAGCGTAATGTACCGCCACAAGGCAAACCAAAGCGCGCAGCCTCTTGCTGGCTAACGCCATAAACCACCATCTCCGGCAAGTCCCTAGTCAAGATTTCAGTTTGTACTCGACGAATCAAGTCATCCTCGACGCATCCACCGGATACAGACCCCGTTACTTGTCCATCATCTCTAATAGCAAGCCATGAGCCAATCGGTCTTGGGGCAGAGCCCCAAGTCTGGACTACTGTGGCGATGGCGACTTGATGGCCGGATTTGAGCCAATCTACTGCCGCCTTTAATACACTTAAATCAGCACTGTTCATTTCTAGTCTTCAATATTTTTTTGTATTTATTATTTTTTACTGCCAATGTAATTATTATCACTCTAATGACAAGTTCTAGCCCATCTGCTCAAGCTTCAAAATTACGTTTAGCCGTTCTGCTGCTTGCGGCAGGCGAGGGTAGTCGATTGGGTGGTCATGCTAAAGCCTTGCTTCATCAAGAAGGCCGGACCCTTTTGCAGCGATTTTCAAGTGCGATTCAAGAATTTGCCCCAATCGAATACATTGTGGTGACTGGCTTTCATGCTCAGGCGATTGCGTCGGAGGTCACCAAGACAAATCCATCTTTATCTCACCCCATGAAGATTATTCACAATGCCGCCCCAGATACGGGTCAGGCCTCATCTGTTCGCCTAGGACTTGAATCCTTCTGTGGGGACTTTGATGCCCTGTTGGTCGCGCTATCGGACCAGCCCCAGGTGGGTGCAAAGGAAGTTCAAGAATTGCTTGATGAGTACGCCAAGCGAGAGGGCAGTCAAGAAATCATCCTCCCAATGGTGGAGGGGAAGCGCGGCAATCCAGTGCTCTTCTCGCGAAAAGCCTTATCAGATGTTCTTACAACTCCTGGGATGGTTTGCCGGACCTTTATGGAAGCCCATCCCGCCAAGGTAAGAATGATGTACACAGGTAATCAGGCATTTGTATTGGATATCGACACGCCAGAAGACATGCAAAGACATCAATTAAGCCTGCCCGGTATTTAAATCTCGGCAATCAGCTCGATTTCGACGCAAGCGCCCAAGGGGATCTGCGCAACACCAAATGCACTTCTAGCATGCTTGCCTGCATCGCCAAATACTTCAAAGAGCAGTTCTGAGCAGCCATTTACTACCAAGTGTTGCTCAGTGTATTCGGAGGTGGAATTCACCAAGCCCATCACCTTGACGATACGCTTTACTTTATCTAGTGAACCCAAGTGATTCTGTAGTGTAGAAATCAAATCAATCGCAATGGATTTGGCAGCAGCCTTGCCTGTTTCTGTATCCATATCTAAGCCAAGTTTGCCAACCCAAGGCTTGCCATCTTTTTTAGCGATGTGCCCGGATAGAAAAACGGTGTTGCCGGTCGTGGCAGCCATCACATAGGAGGCGGCAGGTGGACCGGGAGGGGGTAGGTCAATGCCAAGTGTTTTGAGTCGATCGCTAATGTGGTTTGTCATGGTGTTTAAGTAAAAATAAATAGATGATTGGAGTTAAAGAAAAATATTCGGAATGAGTAAATCTTACTTGGAAAGTTGACGCATCGCATTTTCAAGACCATTCATAGTCACAGGGTACATGCGATCTTTCATCAGTCCTTTCATGATGTCGATTGACTGCCGATACTGCCATACAGATTCTGGCTCAGGGTTGAGCCAGGCATAGTGAGGGAAGTGATCGGTCAGTCGATTTACCCATGCCGCTCCCGTCTCGCGGTTGCTGTATTCCACTGAACCATTTGGGCTCAAAATTTCATACGGAGACATGGTGGCATCACCGATGAAAATCAACTTATAGTCAGGCCCATACTTATTAATGATGTCTTGCGTTGCAGTAACTTGATCACGTCTGCGGCGATTGCTTTGCCAAAGGTGCTCATACACGCAGTTATGAAAGTAGTAATACTCCAGATGCTTGAATTCTGTTTTGACGGCGGTAAATAATTCAGAAATACCTTTAATGTGGTCATCCATTGATCCCCCTACATCCATCAACAGTAGGACCTTGACTTGATTGTGGCGCTCAGGCCGCATTCGGATATCGAGCATTCCTGCATTCGCTGCAGTGGAATGGATGGTCTTATCTAGGTCTAGCTCTAGACTTGAACCTTCCCTTGCGAAACGACGTAAGCGTCGCAATGCCATTTTGATATTACGGGTTCCTAGGCTAAGGTCACTGTCATAGTCCTTAAATTCTCGCGCTTCCCAGACTTTAATGGCCGTTCTATTGCCCGCACTCTCACCGCCAATGCGGATGCCTTCAGGGTGGTAACCGCTATGGCCAAAAGGTGATGAACCTCCTGCGCCGATCCATTTGTTGCCGCCGCCATGCCATTCTTTTTGCTCCTTCATAAGCTCTTGCAAGCGTTTTTGCAATTCCTCGGGGCCGCCTAATTTCTTGAGCGCAGATTTCTCTTCATCACTTAATACGCGTTGTAATTTCTTCTCTAACCAGTCTAGGGGGATATCTGGTGAAAGAGCAATGATTTGCTCAATCCCTTTGAAATAGGCGCCAAAAGCTTGATCAAAGCGATCAAAGTGCTGCTCATCTTTTACTAAGCTCATGCGTGCTAATTGGTAAAACTCATCAATCGATGGCTCAATAACGCCTTTCTTTAATGCTTCAAGCAATGTTAAAAACTCCCGTACGGATACAGGAACTTTTGCCTCTTTTAAATTCAGGAAGAATTGAATCAACACGATTCAGTAATTGCAGTATGCAATCAGCGGTGATTGCGATTCATCATGACTAAGCGCTCAAATAGATGAATATCCTGCTCATTCTTGAGAAGTGCGCCATGCAATGGCGGGATCACAATTTTTTCTTCATCACTATAGAGTGCTTGAGCAGGAATATCCTCAGCCAACAACAACTTTAACCAATCAATTAACTCTGAAGTGGAAGGCTTCTTCTTTAATCCGGGCAAAGACCGGATTTGGTAGAAAGATTTGAGGGCGGCTTCCAGCAATTCTTGTTTGATGTTGGGGTGGTGCACATCAACAATGCTCTGCATCGTTGCCGCATCTGGAAAGGAGATGTAATGAAAGAAGCAGCGACGAAGGAAAGCGTCTGGCAACTCTTTTTCATTATTGGAGGTGATGATGACTAAGGGGCGATGCTTAGCTTTAATGAGCTCTCGCGTTTCATACACATAGAACTCCATTCGATCAATTTCCCGCAGGAGATCATTCGGAAACTCAATATCTGCCTTATCAATTTCATCGATAAGCAGAACAACGGGTTCATCAGCTTCAAATGCTTGCCAAAGCACGCCTTTGACAATGTAGTTGCGGATATCGTTTACCTTTTCGTCACCCAGCTGGGAGTCCCTTAAACGACTAACGGCATCGTATTCATAAAGACCTTGTTGAGCTTTGGTCGTGGACTTAATATGCCACTGCATTAAGGGCATATTGAGTGCTGCGGCAACTTCCTCAGCCAGCATGGTTTTACCGGTTCCAGGCTCGCCTTTGATTAACAGGGGGCGCTGTAGTTGAATGGCGGCGTTAACTGCCAATTTCAGGTCATTAGTGGCTACATAACTTTGTGAGCCATCAAAGCGGGATTTAGTCTTAGTCATTGTTGCCAGCAATCAATTTTCGTTAAGTAGCGTACAAGTATAGGTAAATGGACTGGTATTTTCAGAGTTTTTAGCGATTTCAGCGTCTGAAATAGAGGATCTCTGCCTGTCTCCGCTATACTCTCTCCAAATTGATTTAAATCAAACTTGTTAATAATGATTTCTATGAAAAAACACCTCATTCTTTCCAAATTAGCCTTATGCGCAAGCTTGGCCTTTATTGGCGTTTCAGCTCAGGCTGCTGATGAAAAGGGCTCTGCTCAAGCTGGACAGGGCAAGGTTTGGCTCTGCGTTGGCTGCCATTCTATTCCTGACTATCGCGCTGACTATCCTTTGGTCTACAAAGTGCCAATGTTAGGCGGTCAGAATGCTGCTTACATCGCTAGCGCTTTATCTTCATACAAGAAGGGCGAAAGAAAGCATCCGACGATGCGTTCAATTGCTGCGAGCTTGTCCGATCAAGATATGGCTGATATTGGCGAGTACTATGCTGCGCAAACTGCCAGCTCACCAAATAACCCATTGAAGTGATATTTAGAGGCATGTTTATGAAATTCGCACTAATAACCGTCATTTTGTTATCCAGCGTTGGTGTAGCTCAAGCTGCTAGCGCTGATAAAGGTCAAGCCCTGGTAGAGAAGGCCAATTGCGCTTCTTGCCATGGCGCAGGCTTAAATGCTCCAATTCTTCCGGCTTATCCAAAGTTAGCTGGCCAATATGCTGATTATGTTTATTACGCCTTACGAGCATACAAGGTAGGAAACACCAACGCTCAGTTTGGTCGCAATAATGCTGTGATGTCTTCTCAGGTACAAACTTTATCTGATGCTGACATGCACGATATCGCTGCTTATGTTGCAACACTGCCTGGAAATTTTGTAGTTAAGAAGTAAACATCGTGCGTTATAGGATTTCATCAAAGGCTTAGGTTAATCACCTGGGCCTTTGTTCTTTATGGGGTATTGCCCCTTGTGAGGCCGATTATTTGGTGGCTTCCAATCCGCGAGCTAGGTGCTTGCGCATAGCCGCTTCTGCAGCCAATGGATCTCTTTTGAGTATTGCCTGGAGAATCTCACGATGTTCAATGAGTGAGCTTAGTAACCGACCGCTACGACTCAAAGAGTCTCGTCTTTGTAGCTTCAAAACCTTGCGCAGATCGACAATGACGCCATTCATCCACTTATTGCCAGCAATTTCTTGGATCATGTCATGAAACTTCACATTAATTTCAAAGAATTGCTCTAAATCTCGGTCGGCAGCGGCCTTTTCTAGGCGGTGATGAAGGTCATCAAGCTGTGTTAATTGCACTTCAGTTGCCTTGAGTGCTGTTTCTTGTGCAGCCTGGCCCTCCAGCAAGGAGAGAACAGTAAAAATTTGCTCTAAATCGCGCCTATCTACCTCGGTAACATAGGCGCCTTTATTCATTTTGGTGGTTACCAGCCCTTCGGAGGCCAATACCTTGATAGCTTCACGCATTGGTGTGCGACTGATGCCAAACTCCAAGGCTAGACTTTGTTCATCCAGCCAACTTCCAGGAGCCAACTCATGGGCGAAGATCTGCTCGCGCAATCGTTCTGCAACATTTTCGTATAAGGGGCGATTAATTAGTTTTGTATTCATAATTATGTATACAGTATGTAGACAAATAAAAAAAAGTCAAGCAAAATAGCCCTACAAAGATAGTAACAATGTAATAAAGCCAACTAGGAGTGCTTTATGAGTGAAAGTGAAAAAAAATCGACATCTAATACATGGCCTAATGTGCCAGATAGCAATTTAGATGCGTGGAAAAAATCAGCCCAAAAGTCAGCACCCAATGGTGATGTAGATAAATTGGGCTGGCAGACGCCTGATGGTATCCATCTAAAGGCCTTATATACGGCTGAAGACGTTGAAGGTCTGCAATATACACATTCATTGCCTGGCTTTGAGCCTTTTGTACGTGGCCCACAAGCTACGATGTATTCAGTACGTCCATGGACCATTCGTCAGTACGCAGGATTTTCTACCGCAGAAGAATCCAATGCCTTTTATCGCAAAGCACTTGATGCTGGTGGTCAAGGCGTCTCAGTTGCATTCGACCTAGCAACACATCGCGGATATGACTCAGATCATCCGCGCGTTACAGGCGATGTTGGTAAAGCCGGTGTTGCCATTGATTCTGTGGAAGATATGAAAATTTTGTTTGATGGCATTCCATTGGACAAAGTATCTGTGTCGATGACGATGAATGGCGCTGTATTGCCAGTGTTGGCGGGCTACATTGTGGCCGGTGAAGAGCAGGGTGTTAAACAAGAATTGCTATCAGGAACCATTCAGAATGACATTCTGAAAGAGTTCATGGTGCGCAATACCTATATATACCCGCCAGAGCCATCAATGCGGATCATCGGCGACATTATTGAGTACACCGCCAAGTACATGCCTAAATTTAACTCGATCTCGATTTCGGGTTATCACATGCAAGAAGCGGGGGCGAACCAGGTTCTTGAGTTGGCATTCACGCTTGCCGATGGTAAGGAGTATGTAAAAACGGCACTTGCTAAAGGATTGGACGTAGATGGCTTTGCTGGCCGCTTGTCATTCTTCTTTGCAATCGGCATGAACTTCTACTTAGAAGTTGCTAAGCTTCGTGCTGCAAGACTCTTGTGGTGGCGCATCATGAAATCTTTTGAGCCAAAGAATCCAAAGTCTTTAATGTTGCGCACCCACTGCCAAACTTCAGGCTGGTCATTAACTGAACAAGATCCATATAACAATGTTGTTCGTACAACCATTGAGGCAATGGCAGCGGTATTTGGTGGCACACAGTCTTTACATACCAATTCATTTGATGAGGCGATTGCATTGCCATCAGAGTTCTCTAGCCGTATTGCTCGCAACACTCAGTTAATTTTGCAAGAAGAAACCCATATCACTAGCGTCATCGATCCTTGGGCGGGTTCGTACATGATGGAAAATCTTACCCAGGAAATGGCAGATAAAGCATGGGAGATTATTCAAGAAGTCGATGCCATGGGCGGTATGACTAAAGCGGTTGAAAGCGGCTGGGCCAAGCTAAAGATTGAAGCTGCTGCTGCCGAGAAGCAAGCCAAGATTGATTCTGGCTCCGATGTGATTGTGGGTGTTAATAAATACAAGCTTGGCAAGGAGGATCTCGTCGATGTATTGATGATTGATAACGATAAGGTTCGTGAAAGCCAGGTTGCTCGTTTAAAAGACATCAAAGCTAAACGTGACGCTAAAAAAGTAGAGGCTGCATTAGAATTTTTAACCAAGGCTGCAGAAGACAATACCGGTAATTTACTGGAGTTGGCAGTTCAAGCAATTCGTTTGCGCGCTACGGTTGGCGAGGTGTCCGATGCGTTGGAGAAAGTTTACGGGCGCCATCGCGCCGATACTCAAAAGGTGACCGGTGTGTATGCAGCTGCTTATG
>CANBPJ010000005.1 GCA_947371415.1 Burkholderiaceae bacterium
GTTGATTTTCTAGGCACTACAAAATCAAGCCATAAAACAGTAGGGCCTAAACAATCCGACGCGCAGGAAAGCAATATTCAAGTCACCGCACAAATCAAAAAACTCACTGCATTTGATCGTGAGTGGAATGATTTCAATTTCAGCTCTCAAGAAAAAAATGGCGTGTGGCAGTTGCGCCTCAATGCCCCTCAAATTGCTGGCCAAGCACAATGGCGGCCAGGTACGTCGGAGCAACCGAGTGGATTTATTAGCGGTCGCCTTTCTCGTCTCAAGCTACCCGATCCAGTGCTCGCCATTGATACCGCTGCTCCACAAAGCAATAAGGTGGTACAAAAATCAAATAAGACGCCACCGAGCCCCAATGTAATCCCTAGCCTAGATTTAACAATTGACGATTTAAGCTGGACAAAGGCAAAGTTGGGAGCGGTAAAGATTAAATCTAAAACGTCACAGGATCTATTAAAGATTTCATCGATTGAAATTAACAATCCTCAAGGAAGCTCCACAGTTACCGGTCAATGGATAGGTAAAACTCAAAATGGCGCCGAGCAAAGTAGCATTACTGCTGAGGTCAATGTAAAAGATGCAGGTCAGATGATTTCCCATTGGAGCAACACTAAATCTGTAGAAGGTGGAGAAGGAAAGCTCACCGCCAACTTAACATGGTCAGGTCCAATATTTACCCCAATCTATGACTCTCTTGCTGGTAATGTCAGTATCAATCTTGCCAAAGGGCGATTGCTAGAAGTGAATACAGATGGCGCTAAATTATTAGATGTTCTGAGTTTGCAGAGCTTATTTAGATTCGCAACACTAGATCTGAAAGGCAGCCTCGGAAACTTAGCAACGAAGGGTACGCCGTTCAATACCATTACTAGCAACTTCGAGATCACGCAAGGTATCGCGCAAACCAAGGAATTTACGATGATTCTTGATCAAGCTAGGGTGGCAATGACTGGTCAAATCAACGTCCCCAAAGAAACACAAGATCTACGCGTCACGATATTCCCCACTATTGATGCCACTGCAGGTTCACTGGCTGCTTTTGCAATTAACCCCATCATTGGCCTTGGAGCAGTACTGGGGCAATACCTCATCACCAACCAAATTAATCGCACGATGCAAACGGATTACTTGGTTCAAGGTTCTTGGGAAAATCCGGAAGTCATTCCGCTGGACCAAAAAGGCCAACCGCTAGATGCAAAAACCTTAGATACGATTCGCACAAAAAATCTACTGAAAGAGCAAACTAAGCCGAACTTGCCTAATTCGACGCCCCCGTCTCCACCAGTAAATCAAAATATCTCGACCCCAATGCCAGGCTAAGTGACGATGACTACCCCTGAAAATACTTTGGAACTAAAAATTGCATCGATACAAATGGTATCGACACCCAAACTCGATGAGAATCTTGAGGTTGCTGCACGCTTGATTAAGGCGGCCTCTGACAGTGGAGCCCAGCTCGTAGTACTGCCGGAATATTTTTGCTTAATGGGACTAAGAGATACCGATAAAGTAAATGTGCGTGAAATCCCTGGGTCCGGTCCAATTCAAGAGCGACTCGCTGCAATTGCAGAAGAAAATAATATCTATTTAGTCGCTGGCTCTATTCCTCTTGAGGCTAGAGAATCTAATAAAGTTCTCAACACCTCCCTGGTATTTAACCCTCAAGGCGAGCAAATTGCGCGATACGACAAAATTCATTTGTTTGGTTTTCAAACTGAAACCGAGCGTTACGAAGAATCGGAAACTATCGCACCCGGTAGTCAGCCAGGTCATTTCCAAATTGCTATCAACGGAGTGGATTGGCGCTTTGGCTTAAGTATTTGCTATGACCTGCGCTTCCCAGAGTTTTATCGTTCACTTGGCGAAGTAGATTGCCATATCATTCCCGCTGCCTTTACCTACACCACTGGTAAAGATCATTGGGAAATTCTTTTGCGCGCCCGTGCTATTGAAAATCAATGCTACGTACTATCCTCAGCGCAAGGTGGCGTTCACCTTAATCAACGTCGCACTTGGGGTGACAGCATGCTGATTGACCCTTGGGGGCAGATATTGGCCAATCTCCCGCAGGGCGAGGGATTTATTACGGGCGTGCTCAGCAAAGATAAATTAAAAGAGGTACGCTCTAAGCTACCCGCACTAAAACACCGCAAGCTTTAATAAAGAAAGTTCAGCAGAACAAGATGAAAGCACCAGAAGCATTATTTCCAAGCGATTGGACTAAGCCTAAAAAACAGGCTGACCTTCTCAAGCTGGCCAAATCTATTCTGCTTGAGCCAACTGGCCTCTCCGAGCAAGATTTGCATCGCACTTTTGGCAATATGTTTACACACCAACTAGATGATGCAGACCTTTACTTTCAGCACACCCGCAGTGAGAGCTGGAGTCTGGAGGAAGGTATTGTTAAGTCTGGAAGCTTCAACATTGACCAAGGTGTTGGTGTACGTGCAATTTATGGTGATAAAACCGCTTTTGCCTACTCGGATGAAATTAATTTAGAGGCATTGAATAAGGCAGCGAAATCCACTCGAGTGATTGGCCCTCAAGGCGGCAAACGAGCGATTGCAAGCAAAATCTTTACCCCTGTTTCCAATGGCCTTTACTCAGACTTGAACCCCCTGGATTCACTTGCGCCACAAGAAAAAATTGCTTTACTTGAAAGCATCGAACGTCGCGCAAAAGCACGTGACCCACGCATTATTCAGGTGATGGCCAGCCTAGCCGGTGAATTTGATGTTGTCCTCGTGGTGCGAGCTGACGGTCTATTGGCCGCCGATGTGCGCCCGCTTGTACGGGTATCCGTGCACGTTATTGCGGAGCAAAATGGTCGTCGCGAATCCGGATCTTCTGGCGGTGGTGCTCGCCATGATTACCACTATTTCAATACCGAACTGATCAATCAATATGTTGATGAGGCAGTTGATGGGGCGCTGATTAATCTGGACTCTCGACCCGCCCCAGCGGGCCCAATGACTGTAGTGATGGGTCCGGGGTGGCCTGGTGTATTACTTCATGAAGCTGTTGGTCATGGTCTGGAAGGTGACTTTAATCGCAAGGGCTCCTCCGCTTTTGCTGGCTGCATTGGACAACGGGTTGCCGCTAAAGGCGTCACGGTAGTCGATGATGGGACGCTGTCCGGTCGTCGTGGCTCGCTCAACATCGACGATGAAGGCACCCCCACCCAGTGCACCACACTCATTGAGGACGGTATTTTGAAGGGCTATATCCAAGATAGCCTCAACGCCCGCCTCATGAATATGCCCCTCACTGGCAATGGTCGGAGAGAGAGTTTTGCTTCCCTGCCCATGCCTCGCATGACCAATACCTATATGTTGGCCGGCAAGGACGATCCCCAAGAAATCGTGGCCAGCATCAAACGTGGCCTCTATGCGGTGAACTTTGGTGGCGGTCAAGTAGACATTACCAGCGGAAAATTTGTGTTTTCAGCCTCAGAGGCCTATTGGGTAGAGAACGGAAAGATTCAGTATCCAGTCAAAGGCGCCACCATCATTGGTAGCGGTCCTGAGTCTCTAAAACAGGTCTCTATGATCGGAAATGACCTGAAATTAGACGGCGGCATCGGGGTTTGCGGCAAAGAAGGTCAAAGCGTCCCAGTGGGCGTAGGACAGCCCACTTTACGCATCGACAGCCTAACTGTCGGGGGAACCGCTTAATACGGCTTAAAATAGTTGCATGAGCCAACAAAATACTAATCCCGCCAACTGGTACGCTGCCGTCGATAAAACGTCGGATACAGACGATCAACGCATTCATAACATCACGGTTTTGCCACCACCAGAGCATTTAATTCGCTTCTTCCCAATCTCGGGTACGCCTACCGAAGCGCTCATCAGCAAGACACGTAAAAAGATTCGCGACATCATTCATGGAAAAGATGATCGCCTACTTGTCATCATCGGACCTTGCTCGATTCATGATCCCCGTGCGGCACTAGAGTACTGCCAACGACTGCTTGCAGAGCGCGATCGTTTTGCCGGTGAACTGGAAATTGTGATGCGCGTCTATTTTGAAAAACCGCGCACGACTGTTGGATGGAAGGGTCTAATTAACGATCCGTACCTAGATGAGAGCTATCGCATTGAAGAAGGTTTGAGAATGGCCCGCCAGGTGCTAATGGAAATTAATCGTCTTGGCATGCCTGCTGGTAGTGAATTTTTGGATGTTATTTCTCCGCAATATATTGCTGACCTCATTTCTTGGGGCGCTATCGGAGCACGTACAACCGAGAGCCAAGTTCACCGCGAACTTGCTTCAGGCCTCTCTGCACCAATCGGATTTAAGAATGGTACTGATGGCAACATCAAGATTGCCACTGATGCCATTCAAGCAGCTAGCCGCCCACACCACTTCTTATCAGTTCACAAGAATGGTCAAGTTTCTATCGTGGAAACTAAAGGCAATAAAGACTGCCACGTTATTTTGCGCGGCGGTAAGGAACCTAACTATGAAGCGCAGTATGTTCAATCAGCCTGCTCTGAGCTAGAAGCAGCAAAGCTTCCAGCTAGTTTGATGGTTGACTTATCACATGCAAACTCTAGCAAAAAACATGAGCGTCAAATTGTGGTGGCAGAAAACATTGCCGAACAAATTGAATCTGGCTCACATCAAATTTTTGGCGTAATGATTGAAAGTCACCTCAATGACGGTGCGCAAAAATTCACACCTGGAAAAGATGATCCAAACAAGTTGGAGTACGGCAAAAGTATTACTGATGCCTGCATCAACTGGGAAGACTCAGTCAATGTATTGCAACGCCTTGCATTGGCAGTGAAGAACCGCAGAAAAGCGAAAAAATAAAACAATATTGCTTTAGATGTTGTTTTATTTTCCCAAAAGAGGCTAATTTATTTAGTCTCTTTTTTTTCATGCTTCCACAGGATGTCTTGACCACCAGCTGCGCGATTGAGAACGCGTGCCAAGACAAATAAGAGATCAGACAGGCGATTGACGTATTGACGTGGAGCGTCATACAGAGGCTCCTCCCAACCCAAACGCACAATTGATCTCTCGGCGCGCCTACAGACCGTTCGACATACATGGGCTTGAGCCGCAGCGCGCGTCCCGCCAGGCAGAATAAATTCAGTCAAAGGCGGCAAGGTGGCGTTGTATTTTTCCAGCCAAATATCCAACTGGTCCACATGCTCAGGCTTAAGCAAAGTGTAATTTGGGATACAGAGCTCGCCGCCCAAATCAAATAAGTCATGCTGCACTTGCAAAAATAGAGCTTTGAACTCATCAGAAATCGACTCAGGAATAGCTTCAGTCATCAAAACCCCGATTTCGGAGTTCAATTCATCGACATCGCCCATGGCGCAGATGCGCAAATGATCCTTTTCGACTCGGCTGCCATCACCAAGCCCAGTCATACCGGCATCACCGGTTCTAGTGGCTATTTTTGAAAGTCGATTTCCCATGAAACTAATTATAGGTAAATGGCTAAAATGATTCCTATGAATATGGTGACCCCACCCCCCGAGCTCGCGGCCATTACCGCCCTTCAATCTAAATTGGTTTCGGCCTTGCGACCGATCCTCCCAGAACATGCCTTGCTATGGGAGCCTGAGGACACGATTCCCTATGAATGTGATGGTCTGGCAGCCTATCGGCGCATGCCATTGGCCGTTGCCCTGCCAGAGACCGAAGACCAAGTTGCCCAAATTCTGAAGATTTGCTTTGATATGCAAGTTCCCATCGTCCCGAGAGGATCCGGAACTGGCCTATCCGGCGGCGCCATGCCAATCTCGCAAGGGTTAGTGCTTTCTCTAGCCAAGCTGAAGAAAATCATCCACATTGACCCCTTCACCCGCACCGCAGTGGTTCAGCCAGGAGTTCGCAATTTAGCCATCTCCGAGGCTGTTGCCCATCTTGGCCTGTATTACGCGCCAGATCCATCCTCTCAGATTGCCTGCTCTATTGGCGGGAATGTGAATGAAAATTCTGGTGGCGTACATTGCCTTAAATATGGACTCACTCTTCACAATGTTTTGAAGGTTCGCGGCATTTTGATGAACGGCGAGATTGTTGAGTTTGGTAGCCTTGCCCCAGACTCTCCAGGGCTCGATTTATTGGCAATCGTTATGGGTAGCGAAGGCATGCTTGCAGTGGTGACTGAAGTTACCGTCAAACTGATTGCAAAACCAAAATTAGCGCGCGTCATCATGGCCAGCTTTGACGACATTGAAAAAGGGGCAGATGCTGTTGCCGCCATCATTGCTGCTGGCATTATTCCTGCTGGCTTAGAGATGATGGATAAAGCCACTACCCGAGCGGTAGAAGAATTTGTTCATGCGGGCTATGACCTCGAAGCTGAGACTATTTTGCTTTGCGAATCGGATGGTACGCCAGAAGAGGTTGCAGAAGAAATTGAGCGCATGACTCAGGTTCTGGAAGAAGCTGGTGCCAGCGGCATTCGGATCTCGCAGAATGAGGCTGAGCGACTCCAGTTTTGGAGCGGTCGAAAGAATGCCTTCCCTGCAGCGGGACGATTAGCGCCTGATTACTACTGCATGGATGGCACTATCCCCCGCAGAAATATTGGCACCCTACTCAAACGTATTCAGGGCATGGAAAAGAAATATGGTCTCGCCTGCTTGAATGTATTTCATGCGGGTGACGGCAATATGCATCCCTTGATTTTGTTTAATGGCGCCGATCAAGAAGAGTGGCATCGCGCTGAAGAATTTGGTACTGAAATTCTAGAAGCTTGTGTTGAGCTAGATGGCACGATTACTGGTGAGCATGGCGTTGGTATTGAAAAGATTAATTCAATGTGTGTTCAGTTTGGTGAAGGCGAGCGAGAATCTTTCTGGGGCGTCAAAAGCGCCTTTGATCCAGAGCGCTTACTCAATCCCGATAAAGCGATTCCCACTTTAAATCGTTGCGCCGAATATGGCCGCATGCGCATTAGCGGCGGCAACTTGCCGCATCCAGAGTTGGAGCGCTTTTAATGTCGAATACCAAATCTAACATGACTATTGATTTATTTCGAGAGCAAATTCTGGTAGCAGCCAAAACCAATACCCCCCTTTCAATTCAAGGTGGTGGCACTAAGTCTTGGTACGGCAATGCAAATACTTTTACCAAGTTAGATACACGCTCTTATTCTGGAATCCTGGAGTACCAACCCGAAGAACTCGTGATTACGGCTTGCACTGGTACGCCTTTAAAAGAAATTGAGGCGGCCCTCGCCGAGAAGAATCAAGTGCTCGCCTTCGAGCCGCCTCACTTTGGTGAAGCCGCGACTTTTGGTGGAGCGATTGCCACAGGACTAGCGGGCCCAGGAAGAATTAGTGCTGGCAACTTAAGGGACTTTGTCCTAGGTGCGCGCATCCTAGATGGCAAAGGCCAAGATCTATCCTTCGGCGGCAAGGTCATGAAGAACGTTGCTGGATATGATGTGTCTCGTTTGCTACCTGCTTCCATGGGCACCCTGTCACTCTTGCTCGAAGCCTCTGTAAAAGTACTACCGCGACCAGCCGCCACAACCACTCTGCGCTGTCATATTTCTCAAGCGCGTGCCCTGCAACTCACCAATGAGTGGGCTGGGCAGCCTCTACCTTTATCGGCAAGTTGTTGGATTGGAAGTTCACAAGGTGGTAATGGAGAGCTCACTATTCGCCTAGCCGGCGCGGTTGCTGCTGTTAAGGCGGCGATTCCGCTAATGGGTGCAGCAGTTAATGCAACTGAGTTAGATCCAAACACTGCAGAAGAATTCTGGAAAAGCTTGCGTGAGCAAAAGCTGCCCGATTTTCAGAATCTCAATAGCAATGACACCCTTTATCGCTTAGCGCTACCCGCAGCATGCGGTCCAGTTGCGATTACAAACATGAATGATCAGATTGTTTTGGAATGGCACGGCCAGCAACGCTGGTTTACAGCACCAGGTGATGATGCGACATTTACATCCATCAAAACGCTGGCTAATACCCATGGCGGACATGCTACTCGTTTTAAGCAAGGCGCCAATGTTGACCCCACCAAGCAACGCTTTACCCTACTGAGCGAACAAGCGCACTCGGCAGCACTAGAGGCGGTACAAGCACGTCTCAGAGCCTCTTTCGACCCAGCTGGTGTATTCGCAACTTCACGCCTTCCTTAAGCGCCCCTCTTTTAGCAATCCTATGCAAACTCAACTCGCCCCCCAATTTGCCAATACCCCCGAAGGTATTGAAGCAGCTAGAATTCTTGGCAAATGTGTACACTGCGGCTTCTGTACCGCCACCTGCCCCACCTACCAAATTTTGGGCGATGAATTAGATGGTCCACGCGGTCGCATCTACCTCATTAAACAAATTGCAGAGGGCCAAACACCAACCGAGAAAACACGGTTGCATTTAGATCGTTGCCTCACCTGCCGCAATTGTGAAAGCACTTGTCCTAGTGGTGTGCAATACGGAAACTTGATTGATATTGGTCGTAAGTGGGCAGAAGAAAATACTCCCGAGCGCCCTCTCACCCAACGCTTCACACGTTGGGCCCTCAAAGAGGGGTTAACTAGCCCAAAGTTATTTAATTCAGCGATGGCACTGGGTCGATTAGTTCGCCCACTCATGCCAGTTGGTATTCAGCGAAAGATCCCGGAAGCCAGAAGTAAGGCCTTAGCCAGCAATACCAATCCATACGCAAGGCCACAAACAGCCCACTCACGCAAGATGTTATTACTTGAAGGTTGCGTTCAACCTGGCATGCTGCCCAATATCAATTCCGCTACTGCGCGTGTTTTGGATGCACTCAAGATTCAATTAATAAGCGCACCTAATGCGACTTGCTGCGGTGCATTGCGCTACCACTTGAACGATCAAGCCGGTGGATTGGATAATGCTAAACAAAATATCGATGCCTGGTGGCCACTGGTTGAACAGGGTGCAGAAGCCATTGTGATGACAGCCTCTGGTTGTGGCGTCATGGTGAAGGACTATGGACATCTGTTTGCGAATGATCCGCAATATGCCACTAAGGCCAAAAAGATCTCCGATCTCACCAAAGATATTTCAGAAATCTTGCCAACACTTCAAAGTGAGCTCCTTGCTTTAGTGGGGGCGGATGCCAAATCAGGCGTGGTCTATCACCCTCCCTGCACCTTACAACATGGTCAGCAAATTCGCGGGAAAGTAGAAGGCCTCTTAAGTGGACTTGGTATTAGCGTGCGCCTCTGTGCCGATAGCCATCTTTGCTGTGGCTCTGCAGGTACATACTCAGTAACCCAGCCTGAATTATCCGAACAACTACGTAAAAATAAATTGGGTCACCTGCAAACCGCTTGCGAAGAGTCTGGCGCCCAAGTCATTGTTTCTGGAAATATTGGCTGCATTACACACCTTCAGCAAGATGACACGCCAGTACTCCATTGGATTGAAATCATTGATCAGCTCATTACCCAACAAGGTCTAACAAAATAATGAGTCAAGTTACCACCAACCTGATGTTGGTAAAGCAAAGGCTGGAGTTAGCGGCACTAGCAGCCAAGCGTGAGCCAGAGGATATTCAACTAATCGCGGTCAGTAAAACCTTCCCCTCCAGGGCGGTTGAAGAGGCAATGCATGCAGGGCAAACTGCTTTTGGCGAAAATTACGTTCAAGAAGGTGTTGAGAAAATTCAGCTGCTTGCCAAATTACGCCCTTGGCTTCAATGGCACTTCATTGGCCCACTCCAGAGCAATAAGACACGAGAGGTAGCAGAGCATTTTGATTGGGTTCACAGCATAGATCGACTCAAAATTGCAGAACGTCTTTCTAGTCAACGTGGAGAATTTCCAGAATTAGCGGAGTTGCAGGTTTGCGTCCAAATTAATGTCAGCGAAGAGGAAAGTAAAAGCGGCATTTCGATCGAGGAAGTCGAGCTACTTTGCGATGCCATTGCTAAATTACCTCATATTGCTCTTCGTGGACTCATGGCCATACCCGCACCCACTGATAATGTAAGCCAACAGCATCAAGCCTTTGCGGCTGTTCGGGAGTGCTTTGCTGGGATTAAAGCGAAGCACATCAACGATCTTGGATATGATTTCTTTGACACTCTATCCATGGGAATGTCCGATGATATGGAGGCTGCAATAGCCGAGGGCAGCACTATGGTTCGCATAGGAAGCGCCATTTTTGGGAAGCGCGATAAGATAAAAGCATGAGCACACAACAAATCAATCAGAATGCCCACATTACCTTTATTGGTGGCGGCAACATGGGTCGCGCTTTAATTAGTGGATTACTGGCAAATGGCTTTGAGGCCAATCAACTTTCTGTAGTTGAATCGAACGCTAGCACCGGACTTCAACTACATCAAGATTTTGGCGTGCAAATTATTGGCGCTTTGGAGCAAATCGCTTTTGACTTCTCCAAAAATAATGTTGTGGTCATGGCCATCAAACCCCAGGACTTCAATGTAGTGGCGAAGTCTTTGAGCGCCAAGCTCAAACATGCAAGCGCACCAGGCCCATTGATCCTGAGTATTGCTGCCGGCATTCGCCTTAAAGATATGAGTCGCTGGCTTGATCATGAGCGTTGTGTTCGCGCCATGCCTAATACCCCCGCCCTCATTGGCAAAGGAATTACAGGACTTTTTGCCGATGCGGCAGTCAATACGTCTGACCGTGCGCTAGCAGAGACTATTTGCAACGCAGTAGGTCAAGCAGTCTGGGTAAGCGAAGAGAAACTCATGGATGCTGTTACCGCTGTTTCTGGAAGTGGCCCCGCCTATGTCTTTGCATTCTTAGAAGCGATGCAATCTAGCGGCGAGAAGCTTGGGCTTGATGCGGCCACTGCTCGCAAACTAGCCTATGCAACCTTAGAAGGTGCTACACAGCTTGCTCATAACTCCGATGAGCATGCAGGCGTATTGCGCGAACGAGTCACATCAAAGGGTGGTACAACAGCTGCTGCCCTCGAGATACTCAAGCAACTCGATTGGCATGGCACTCTTGAAAAAGCAATTGACGCTGCCAGCCAACGTGGCAAAGCCATGGGCGATGAACTAGGTAAGAACTAAAAGCGCGCTAAACCCAAGAGGATGCCTAGAAATAGGAATCCTCCCAGCCAGTTATTGTGACGAAATGCTTTAAAGCAATCCTCTCGCTTACGGGTGGCAACCAATTTCAGGTGGTAAATTGCACAAGCTAGTGCCATGGCCCACCCAATCCAAAAGTAGCCGCTCAGGTTTGCAATCTGAGCAACCCATGCCTGACTCAGAAACAAGATGCCGTAACTTACTGCAATCGCGAGCACATCAAAGTGGCCAAACGTAATGGCAGAGGTCCGTAAACCTAAACGCAAATCATCATCTCGATCGACCATGGCATAAGCCGTATCGTAAGCAATGGCCCAGAAGATATTGCCGACAAATAAAATCCATGCCTCTGCTGGAATGAAATTCAGCACCGCTGCATAGGCCATCGGGATTCCGAAGCCAAAAGCAATTCCAAGGACTGCCTGTGGAATAGCAAAGAAGCGTTTGGTGAAGGGATAAAAAACTGCAACTACTAAAGCAAAGATAGAAAGTACTTTAGTGAGAGCATTCAAAGGCTGAATCAGTAAAAAGGCAATCAGCACCAAACTGGCGGCTACTGCTAGCGCCTCTTTCCCAGATATTTTTCCACTCGTAATGGGCCGGTCTTTAGTTCTCAATACATGACGATCAAAATCGCGATCTGCATAGTCATTCATAGCGCAACCAGCGCTACGCATTAAAAATGTTCCCAAGGTAAAAATAAAGAGCAGAGACGATTCAGGAAAACCGCCGCTCGCTAACCAAAGTGCCCATAAGGTTGGCCATAGCAATAAGAGAGTTCCAATAGGCTTATCGAGACGAATCAAATAAGCATAAGCAATCAAACGATCACGCATTAGATAAACAGTCTTTTGATAGTCATGAAGTAATTATCAAGCCTTTAGAAACTCGGTGCGAGATCCCAGCCAACGCTCTAGATGTCTTTCCACTATGTCGCTATGCTCAGCTAGCAAACGATCGGCGGCAACTTGGGCCAATTCAATTAACCAGGCATCTCGCTGAAGATCCACAAAACGCAACATCGCATCGCCGGACTGTTTGGCTCCTAAAAGCTCGCCTGGGCCACGAAGTGATAAGTCACGCTCTGCAATTACAAAACCATCCGAAGTCTCTCGTAAAGTTTGTAGTCGCTCTTTTGCTGCTAAGGACAAAGGTTCCGCATACATCAAGATACAAACCGAATCTGCTGAGCCACGTCCTACGCGCCCCCTGAGCTGATGAATCTGTGCATAGCCAAAGCGCTCTGCATGCTCAATCACCATCAATGCAGCATTAGGCACATCCACACCCACCTCAATCACCGTAGTCGCCACCAGCAACTGAATTTCATTGGCCTTGAAAGCAGCCATCACAGCCGCTTTCTCTTCACTTTTTAATCGGCCGTGTACCAAACCTACTTTGAAGTTAGGCAATGCTTGTGTAAGCTGCTCAAAACTTTCAACGGCAGTCTGCAATTGCAATACTTCAGACTCTTCAATTAAAGGACAAACCCAATATGCTTGTAGACCCTTGGCCAACCAATCATGCAAACCGCTAATCACTTCATCTCTACGAGCTGCTTTGACAACTTTAGTGGCAATGGGTTTGCGCCCAGGAGGCAATTCATCAATGACGGAGACATCGAGGTCAGCGTAGTAAGTCATCGCCAGCGTACGAGGAATTGGAGTTGCTGACATCATTAATTGATGGCAATAAAACAACTCGGAACCAACGCGTTGCTGAATCTCTAGACGCTGTCTTACGCCAAAACGGTGTTGCTCATCAATCACCGCTAAACCCAACTTTGCAAAACTCACCTTATCTTGAATAAGCGCATGTGTACCGATGATGAGTTGCGCATCACCGCTTTCAATCATCTCTTGCGCCAGCCTCTTCTCTTTGGCCTTCAGGCTACCAGAGAGCCAAGCAATCTTAACCCCCAGAGGCTCGAACCACTCCTTCATCTTGAGGTAGTGTTGCTCCGCCAGAATTTCTGTAGGAGCCATGATGGCGGCTTGATAACCATGATCCATTGCGCGCGCAGCAGCCAATGCTGCAATCACTGTTTTCCCGCTACCGACGTCACCCTGTAACAATCGATTCATTGGAAAAGAATTGGATAGATCTTGACCAATCTCCAACCAAACACGTGCTTGTGCACCAGTCAGCTCGAAGGGCAAGACTTTGAGCAAGCCGTCTTCAATGCTGATAATTGTTTTATTTGCCGTTGCTTTTTTTGCGCTTGCTTTGGTTTTTTGCCGATCCTTCTCAAAACTAGGGGCACGTCTTTCCCGGCGAATAGCATGCGCCCGTTTCAAAGAGATTTGCTGGGCAAGTAATTCTTCAAACTGCACGCGGCGCCAAGCGGGATGGGTGCGCTCAAGCAATGACTGGGTATTTGCGTCAGCAGGTGGCTGATGCAAATATACGATTGCCTCTTGCAAGCGCGGCCAATCATTACTTGGCAATATTTCTGCCATGAGCTTGGTTGGTAAAAATTCTGCCAAACTTTCTTTCAAGCTAGCATCGCGTAAGGCCTGTAGGACTGCTTTCCGAATAATGGTCTGAGATATCCCTGCGCTGGCGGGGTATACCGGGGTCAAACTAGCAGATAAGGGCGCATCCGGAGTCACGGCACGAACGGTAGGATGCACCATCTCTGCACCAAGGTAGCCCTCTCGCACCTCACCACGCACGCGCACATGACTGCCGACTGCCATTTGCTTCTGCTGGCTAGGGTAGAAATTGAGGAAACGGAGTTGCAGTGAGGCGGTGTCGTCCTCAATCGTGACCAATAACTGTCTTCTGGGGCGAAACATGACCTGATTGCGAATCACGGCACCTTGAGTTTGGATAGACTGAAACCTCCCCAGCCCCAAGGCCTCCTCAATCGTGAAAAGCTCTGTCTCGTCTTCATAGCGGGATGGCAGATGCAAAGCAAGTGCCATAGGGCTGTTTAAACCCATCTTTTCGAGTGTAGTTGGCGGTCGCTTAGTCGTCATCGTTAAAATCCAATACCTGATGGTAATGCTATGCAACTTTCCGACTTCAATTACGACCTCCCGCCCCAACTAATTGCCCAGCACCCGCTGGCCAATAGAACGGATAGCCGCCTCCTAGAGGTCAAGGCCGAAGGGGGTAGTGCCGCCCAATTGATTGATCGACAATTTCGGGACATACTTAACCTTATTAAGGCTGGGGATTTGCTGGTCTTTAATGACACCAAAGTCATTCCGGCTCGCTTGCATGGCAAAAAGGAGACTGGTGGCAATGTCGAACTCCTGATCGAACGCATTAGCGCCGAAAATCAGGCTTGGGTTCAAATCAGAGCCTCTAAAGTTCCAAAGACTGGGACGATCGTTCATGTCTATAACAAAATAGGCGAAACCTTCCCCGTGGAAATGATTGGTTATGACGGCCGATTCTATGAAGTGCGCTTTCCAGACAATGTCTTCTCCCTCTTGGAGCGTTTTGGTGAACTGCCACTCCCTCCTTACATTGAGCACCAACCAAATCAAGAGGATGCCAATCGCTATCAAACCGTAGTTGCCAAGAATCCTGGCGCCGTCGCCGCCCCTACTGCGGGTCTGCACTTTGATGAAGCTATTCTTAGGCAGCTGCGTGAACTTGGCGTCAAGCAAGCCAGCGTCACCCTGCATGTAGGTGCAGGTACCTTTACTCCGGTTCGCGAGGAAGATCTCAGTAAGCACAAGATGCATTACGAGTGGTTCTCGGTCCCCGCAGAAACCATTGCAGCAATTGAAGCTACTCATCAGGCAGGCGGCAGAGTCATTGCGGTTGGAACAACCAGCCTGCGAGCCCTAGAGAGCCAGGCTCAGACCCAAAAAGCCAGTGGTGAAACCAATTTATTCATCACACCCGGATATACATTCAAAGCCGTAGATTGCTTGCTGACGAACTTTCATCTGCCAAAATCCACTTTATTAATGTTGGTCAGCGCCTTTGCTGGCGTGGACAATATCCGCAATGCCTATCAACATGCCATTCAAATGGAATATCGCTTTTTCAGCTATGGCGATGCGATGTTCCTAAGCCGCCCCAACTAGACAAACTCATGACTAAACCCGTTCACTTTAATATCTTGGCACGCGACTCCGCAAGCCCTGCACGCCTCGGTCAGCTTGACCTTCCTCACGGCAGTGTGCAAACACCGATCTTTATGCCAGTAGGGACATATGGCACGGTGAAGGCCATGACCCCGCGGGATTTAAATGAAGCTAAAGCACAAATTATTTTGGGCAATACCTTTCACCTATGGCTAAGGCCTGGTTTAGATGTCATTAAGAAACATGGTGGCTTACATCGCTTTATGGGTTGGGATAAACCGATCTTGACTGACTCAGGCGGCTTTCAGGTATTTAGCCTGGGTGCTCTGAGAAAAATTTCTGAAGAAGGCGTGACCTTTGCTTCACCAATTAATGGCGATAAGCTATTTATGTCCCCAGAAGTATCCATGGAAATTCAGGCAGTCCTGAACAGTGATATCGCCATGCAGTTTGATGAATGCACTCCTTATGAAATCAAAGGACAGGCAACTTCAGAAAAAACCGCTCGCGCCTCTCTCGAAATGTCCTTACGGTGGGGCGATCGCTCCTTAAAACGCTTTCGGGAGCTAGAAACTGGCAACGGCCTCTTTGGCATTGTCCAAGGCGGGATGTTTGAAAACCTGCGTGAATTCTCTCTGGATGCTGTGAGTCAGCAGGGTTTTGATGGCATTGCCATTGGCGGCCTCTCTGTTGGGGAGCCTAAACCAGAATTTGAGCGCATTCTGAACTTCACGGCCCCTAAGTTGCCAGAGCATATGCCCCATTATTTAATGGGGGTTGGGACACCAGAAGACCTGATGCTGGGCGTCAGCCTGGGCATTGATATGTTTGACTGTGTGATGCCCACCCGCAATGCCCGTAATGGCTGGCTCTTTACGCGCTTTGGCGACCTCAAGCTACGCAATGCTGGCTACAAAGAGGATGACCGCCCCGTTGACCCTACCTGTGCCTGCTATACCTGCCAAAACTTCACTAGATCCTACTTAAATCACCTCCAAAAGGCGAATGAGATCCTTGGATCGCAGCTCAATACCATTCACAACCTCTCCTACTACCTCCAACTCATGGAAGAGGTTAGAGAGTCCTTGGCCAAGGATCGTTTTAGCGCCTATCGCGAGGAATTTCATCGGAATCGCCAGCGTGGTGTAGAGCCCGGACAGGATTAATAGCCCTAGGGCAGTAAATCAGCCCTCCAAGCCCCTGACAGTTTAGAATTGCGGGTTTACGGCTTTGCTTAAAAAGCCTAAAACTGAAGCAGTTTCCAATTGGTAATTAATGGAGGTTTTGTATGTGGATTAGTAACGCTTTTGCCCAGGCTCCAGCCGCGGGTGCAGATTCCGGTGGCTTGATGAGCTTCCTTCCCCTAGTGTTGATGTTTGCAGTGTTGTACTTCATCATGATTCGCCCACAAATGAAGCGTCAAAAAGAAACAAAAGCAATGCTTGAGTCTTTGGCAGTTGGCGATGAAGTTGTGACTAGTGGCGGCATCATCGGCAAAGTGACTGCATTAAAAGATCAAGTTGTTACGGTGGAGATTTCTGCTGGCACTGAAGTGCAAATGCAAAAAGGCGCCATCACAACAGTATTGCCAAAAGGCTCACTGAAGTCTGCTTAATACGCTTGCTGAAAAGTATCTCAATATGAATCGCTACCCTCTCTGGAAATACATAGTCATCCTATTTGCTTTATTAATTGGAGGGCTATATTCATTACCCAATTTCTACGGAGAGGCTCCAGCGGTTCAAGTCTCGTCCGCCAAACCAACCATCAAGGTTGATTTGGCGACACAGTCTCGAGTCGAAAAGATTCTGACTGAAGACAACATTAGTAACACTGGCATCTTCTTTGAATCTACAGGCAATGTAGGTTCAATCAAAATTCGCTTCAACAATACCGATATTCAACTGCGTGCTCGCGATCTATTGCAACAAAAGCTGAACATCGATCAAAACGAGCCTAATTTCACAGTAGCACTAAATCTGCTCTCCAATACACCGAGCTGGTTAAATGCACTGAATGCATTACCGATGCCGCTCGGCCTTGACTTGCGTGGCGGCGTGTACTTCCTGCTGCAAGTCGATATGAAGGGTGCCGTTCAAAAGAAGATAACTTCTTTAGCAACGGATATTCGCAGTCAGTTACGCGACAAATCCATACGTCAACAAGGTATTGAGCGCGGGCAAGATAACATTACACTCACTTTCGGCAGTACCGAAGATGCTGAAAAAGCACGTTCAGTATTAATGACCAGTCAGCCTGAACTGATTTGGCAAGTGAAGCCTACCGGCCTATCTCCAAAACTGGTTGGTGAATTCAAACCCACTGCCTTGAAGGAAATTCAAGACAACGCAGTAAAACAAAACATCATCACACTCAATAAGCGTGTGAATGAATTAGCCGTTAAAGAGCCAGTGATTCAACAACAAGGTGCAGAGCGCATTGTTGTTCAGTTGCCAGGCGTTCAAGACACTGCTCGCGCTAAGGACATTATTGGTCGTACTGCCACCCTGGAATCCAGACTAGCTGACCCAATCGTTTCCACGATTGCAGTTGGCGAGATCCCTCCTCCAGGAATGGATGTTTTCCGCTTTGGTGAAAACCGCCAAGGCGTATTCAAAAAATCAGTTATTTTTAGTGGCGATCGTATTACTGATGCGAGCGCTGGCTTTGATCAAAATCAACGCCCTGCAGTGAACATCTCCTTAGATGCCGCCGGCGGACGCGTGATGCAAGAAGTGACCCGTGAAAATATTGGCAAGCCAATGGGCATGATCTTGTTTGAAAAAGGTAAAGGCGAAGTACTCACCATTGCCACCATTCAAGGTGAGTTCGGCTCCAAGTTCCAGATCACCGGCCAACCAACGACCGAGAGTGCCAATGACTTAGCCCTCTTGTTACGTGCAGGCTCATTAGCAGCCCCAATGGAAATCATTGAAGAGCGCACGATTGGGCCAAGCCTTGGCGCAGAAAATATTGAGAAGGGCTTTAAATCCCTGATCATTGGTTTTGCAGCAATCTCTGTCTTCATGATTGCTTACTACTTATTATTCGGTACCTTCTCAGTAATAGCTCTTGCGGTGAACTTGCTGCTCTTGATTTCTGTTCTATCCATGTTGCAAGCTACCTTAACTTTGCCGGGTATTGCTGCGATGGCACTGGCACTGGGTATGGCGATTGACTCCAACGTGTTAATTAACGAACGTATTCGTGAAGAGCTGCGCAACGGCGCCGCTCCACAAACCGCAATCGCTGTTGGCTTTGATAAAGCCTGGGCCACTATTTTGGATTCCAACGTCACCACCTTAATTGCCGGTCTCGCCTTACTCGCGTTTGGCTCCGGCCCCATCAAAGGTTTTGCGGTAGTCCATTGCCTGGGTATTCTGACTTCAATGTTCTCAGCCGTTTTCTTCTCACGTGGCCTTGTCAATCTCTGGTACGGCAGAGGCAAGAAAGTTCAAAAACTCGCTATTGGCCAAGTTTGGCGTCCACAAGGGAAATAAGTCATGGAATTTTTCCGAATCAAAAAAGATATCCCCTTTATGCGCCACGCATTGGCGCTCAATGCGGTTTCCTTGATCACCTTCTTGGCTGCTGTTTTCTTCCTCTGGCATAACGGCCTTCACCTGTCGATTGAATTCACTGGCGGCACGGTGATGGAAGTCACTTATCCACAAACTGCCCCTTTAGACTCCATCAGAGCGAATGTAGAGAAGTTGGGCTACGCCGATACTCAGATTCAGAACTTTGGTAGCTCAAGGGATGTGATGATTCGCCTGCCACTACAAAAAGATACTGACGGAAAAATGATTTCTTCCGCAGATCAGAGTGCGGCAGTCATGAAAGCGCTTGAGCCAGCTAGTTCAGGCGTTAAATTGCAGCGCGTTGAGTTTGTTGGTCCGCAAGTTGGTCGTGAACTGGCGATGGATGGATTGATGGCCTTGCTATTTGTCATCATCGGTATCGTGGTTTACCTTTCCTTCCGCTTTGAGTGGAAATTTGCACTCGCCGGCATCATTGCAAACCTCCATGACATCGTGATCATTTTGGGTTTCTTTGCCTTCTTCCAGTGGGAATTCTCCCTCTCCGTATTAGCAGCAGTACTTGCGGTGCTAGGCTACTCAGTCAATGAATCAGTGGTAATTTTTGACCGTATTCGCGAAAACTTCCGAAAATACCGCAAGATGAATACTCGCGAGATTATTGATAACGCGATTACCAGCACTATTAGCCGTACCGTCATCACCCACGGAAGTACAGAGATGATGGTGTTGGCCATGTTAGTTTTTGGTGGTCCTACCCTCTTCTACTTTGCTCTCGCACTAACTATCGGTATTTTGTTTGGTATTTACTCTTCCGTATTCGTAGCGGCAGCTTTAGCTATGTGGCTTGGCGTGACGCGTGAAGATCTAGTGAAGGGTGAACGTAAGCCGGATGATGTTACCCGCAATGATGACCCCAACTTTGGAGCACAGGTCTAAGTTTTGACTGAGTAGTTAATTCTGATGCTCGAGGGCGGCCAATATTTTCTTGGTCGCACCTTGATGCTCAATCGAGTAGGCCATTGCAGCACTCGACATCTTTGCCAGTTCGGCAGTGTTCAATAGCAACTCTTTTAAAGCTTCAATGAGGGCAATTGGTTCGCTCAAGATGAGCTCGCCCGTAATGCGCTTTGCTGCGCCAATATTGATCGCATCTAAAGCCGCCTGCTGAAAGTTATAAGTGTGCTCACCTAATAAAACGGGGCAGCCAGTAGCGCAAGCTTCGATCAGATTCTGACCCCCAAAGGGCAGCAAGCTACCACCCATCACTACCAAGTCAGCAGCACTGTAATACATCGGCATTTCACCCATTGAATCACCCAAGATGACATCTAGGCCTGCAGTACCCTTCGGCACCCCATCCCACTCAGTACGTCGCCGAAATTTCAAACCCGCCTCATGAATTTGATTGGCCACATCAGAAAAACGCTCCGGATGACGCGGTACGATGCAAAGCAAAGGCTTGATCTCGAACGCACTGCTCAGCAGTAAATCCTTCCAAGCCCTCAGGATGATCGCCTCCTCGCCATCCCGAGTGCTGGCAGCACACACCATGAGGCGTTGACCCCCATGGAGCTCTTGTTGCCAGGCTTTGCCTTGCTGAACTAAGCTGGGATCCAATGGCACATCAAACTTGAGATTACCAACGATCTCTACTTTCTTGACGCCCAGACTGTGATAGCGTTCGGCATCGAATTGCGTTTGAGCCAAGATGCCGGCGAAGGCCTGAAATAAAGACCTCCCTGCTTTACCAAACTGGTTCACACGACGAGCACTTCGCTCGGATAAGCGGGCGTTGATCAAAAACAATGGCAGGCCAATTTCAGCGCAATAAAACACCACGGTTGGCCAAGCTTCGGTTTCCATGAATAAGCCAAGCTTTGGCTTAAATATTCGAATGAAATGCGCAACAGACCAACACAGGTCATAAGGTAAATAGGCTTGGTGCAATTGACCAGAAGCAATTGCCTGAGCAAATAAAGCAGCGCCAGTGCGACGACCATTGAGCGTCATATGAGTTAATAAAATGGTTTCACCGCGCGCAAGATAAGCCTCAATCAAAGATTGGGCGGCTCTGGTCTCACCAACGGATACCGCATGAATCCATACAGATCCCTGCGTAATTGACTTTCTATTACTAAAGCCCAGGCGCTCAGAAAAGTGGTGCAAATACTCAGCCGAATGTCGTGTGCGCCAAGCGAGACGAATAAAGGCCAAAGGCAAAAGCAGATGCCAAAGTAATTGATAAACAGCAAACCAGAACTTGGGGCGAGTACCGTATTGAGAATCTTGCGGTAAGCGCCCAAGGCTTGGAGTCAAGCTCACTTTTTCAGACGTTCGGTCAATTCGACCGCCTTACCTAAATAAGAGGATGGCGTCATCTCGAGCAACAAGGTTTTGGCGTCGTCCGGAATCTTCAAACCACGAATAAATGTTTGTAGATCGGCTTGGTTAATCCCTTTGCCACGAGTCAGCTCTTTGAGTTGCTCATAGGGATTCTCAATGCCGTAGCGACGCATTACAGTTTGCACTGGCTCTGCCAATACTTCCCAGCAGTTATCCAAATCAGCGGCAATCGCAGCATGGTTCACTTCCAACTTACCAAGGCCACGCAAGGCGCTGTCATACGCTAATACGCTGTGACCAAATGCTGGACCTAGGTTGCGCAAGACCGTGGAGTCAGTCAAGTCACGCTGCCAGCGGGAGATCGGCAACTTCTCAGCCAAGTGACGCAACAAGGCATTTGCAACACCCAAGTTACCCTCGGAGTTTTCAAAGTCAATTGGGTTGACTTTGTGTGGCATCGTAGAAGAGCCAATTTCACCAGCCTTGGTGCGCTGCTTAAAGTAGCCAATAGAAATATAGGCCCAGAAATCGCGGTCCATATCCAACAAGATGGTGTTGGCACGAGCGATCGCATCAAACAATTCAGCCATGCCATCGTGTGGCTCAATCTGGATGGTGTACGGATTAAAGGTTAAGCCCAAGCGCTTCTCAACGACATCCTTAGAAAAGTTTTCCCAATCAAAATTTGGGTAGGCAGATAAGTGCGCGTTGTAATTACCAACAGCACCATTCATTTTTCCCAGGAGTGGAACTGCTGCGATAGTCGCAATTGCACGCTCTAAGCGTTTGGCAATATTGGCCAACTCTTTACCCAAGGTACTTGGAGAGGCGGGCTGACCATGGGTGCGCGATAACAAGGGCACCTTAGCATTCTCAATCGCCAAGTCAGTTAATACCGACAGTACTTTTCTGAGTTGTGGAAGCAACACTTCATCGCGAGCGCCACGCAACATCAAGCCATGAGAGGTATTGTTGATATCTTCAGAGGTACAAGCAAAGTGAATAAATTCACTCGCTTTTACCAAGTCTGGGCGACCAGCCACTTTTTCTTTTAAGAAATACTCCACCGCTTTCACATCATGGTTGGTAACGGCCTCGATATCCTTAATGCGCTGCGCGTCTACATCAGAGAAATTCTCTGGCAAAGACAGTAGAAAGGCTTCATCTGTTGCACTGATTTTTGGTACATCTGGCAAGCCAGCAGAAGCCAAGGCCAAGAGCCAATGAATTTCTACAAAGACCCGCTGACGCATAAAGGCAGCTTCGGATAACCAAGGCCTTAAGGCATCAAGTTTTCCGGCATAGCGGCCGTCTAAAGGGGAAAGTGCATTGAGGGTAGAAATCGGCTGACTCACGAATATTGCCTTTACATTGAATATGTCAATAAAGACTGATTTTAATCGTTCTTGGGTTCAAGCCATTCAAGGCTGGCATGGCTATACTTACCCCCATGAAACTTATTGGATCCCTTACTAGCCCCTACGTACGCAAGGTACGCATTGTTTTCTTGGAAAAAAAGGTTGATATCGACCTAGAACTCGAGAATGTCTGGGCTACAGACACAAAAATCGCCCTCAATAATCCCTTGGGCAAGGTTCCCTGCCTCCTTTTGGATGATGGCGAGGCTCTCTACGACTCCCGCGTAATTGCGGAATATGCCGATACCCTTAGCCCAGTTGGCAAGCTGATCCCAGTAGGTAGCCGCGAAAGAGCCACTGTTAAAACTTGGGAAGCACTGGCTGATGGCATTGAAGATGCTAGCATTTTGGCTCGCCTAGAAACAACTCTGCGCCCCATAGAGCAACAAAGCCCTGCCTGGCTTGAGCGTCAAACTGGCAAAATTAATGCGGGTTTAAGCCAAATGTCTGAAAAATTAGGCGGAAACGCCTGGTGCCATAGCAATCAAATGACCTTGGCTGATATAGCCGTAGGTTGTGCCTTGGGCTTCCTGTTGCTACGTTTTCCTCACATTGCCTGGCAAGCGCAGTTTCCTAACTTAGATGCCTTGTACCAAAAATTGATGCAAAGACCTTCTTTTGCAGAAACCGCACCACCAGCAGCCTAAATCCAAGGGTTGATATCGACGAATACTTAGGCGGAAATAATTCCACCGCCTAAGCAAATATCGCCATCGTATAAAACGGCAGATTGGCCTGGAGTCACTGCCCACTGGGCATCTGGAAAGCCTAAATTAAAACTCAGGGGCCCCTCAGTGCCAGCAACAAGTGAGCAAGCAGAGTCAGTTTGGCGATAGCGAGTTTTGGCGGAATACTGTCCTGGCGTGGGAGCGGCGCCATCAACCCAACTAGCATCGATTGCAGACAGCTGATTAGCCAATAACCAAGGGTGCTCATGGCCTTGAGCAACATACAGCGTGTTATTGGCCACATCCTTGCGGGCTACATACCAGGCATCACCATTGCCATCCTGGCTGCCGCCTAGGCCTATGCCCTTGCGCTGTCCCAGGGTGAAGAAAGCAAGCCCCATATGGTCCCCCACCGTTTTACCTTCAGGCGTCTTAATCGGGCCCGGGGTACGTGGCAAGTAGCGATTTAAGAACTCGCGGAAGGGGCGCTCCCCAATAAAACAAATCCCGGTAGAGTCTTTTTTACGGGCATTGTGCAGACCAATTTGCTCAGCAATCTTACGAACCTCAGTTTTTGGAATCTCCCCAAGGGGGAAAAGGACATTAGTTAGTTGGCTTTGAGTCAGACGATGCAAGAAATAGCTTTGATCTTTGCTGGCATCCAGGGCTTTTAACAACTGCACACGCCCGCCCTGATGACGAACCCGGGCATAGTGCCCAGTAGCGATCGCATCCGCCCCCAAGCTCATCGCGTGGTCCAAAAAGGCCTTGAACTTAATTTCTGCATTGCATAAAACATCGGGGTTTGGGGTTCTTCCCGCAGCATATTCCCTTAAAAACTCTGCAAAAACACGCTCACGGTACTCCGCGGCGAAGTTGACCGCCTCAACGTCAATGCCAATTAAATCAGCCACCGACACGACATCCAGCCAATCCTGCCGCGAGGAGCAGTATTCGTCGTTATCGTCATCTTCCCAGTTTTTCATGAACAGGCCAATGACCTCATAACCCTGCTGCTTTAGCATCCAGGCTGCCACAGACGAATCCACCCCTCCAGACATTCCAACGACAACTTTGGATGGATTGGAGACTGGTATTGCGGAAGAATTGAGGTGGATCATCAAAAAATGCGAAAATTAGATATAAGCTAAAGACCCCATTGTAGAAGTCTTGCTCCTGATTTACGAGATTTGGAGCAAAACCCACTAAATGGCGCTAAGGGTAAATAGATAGGTGCAGATTTGCCTAACTAACTAAAATAGATTTTTCGAAAAATTAGCATTTGGAGACATGCCATGCGCATAGGAGTACCGCTGGAAACTAGGCCCGGGGAAACTCGAGTTGCCGCCACACCGGAAACCGTTAAGAAACTAATTGGTCAAGGCCATACGGTTGTTATTCAAAAAGATGCGGGCGTGACAGCCAGCCAACCAGATTCTGGTTATGAAGCTGTTGGTGCAACCATAGGTAGCGCAGCTGATGCCTTTGGCGCTGAGATTGTTCTTAAAGTCCGCGCCCCAGAAGCTGCAGAGCTCAAACAGATTCAATCTGGCAGCGTTCTATTGGGCATGCTCGATCCATTTGATAACGACAATATTGCTGCCATGGCCGCTCAAGGCGTGACGGCATTCTCATTAGAGGCTGCCCCACGCACAACCCGCGCGCAAAGCATGGACGTCCTGTCTTCACAAGCCAATATTGCTGGCTACAAAGCCGTCATGATTGCTGCCAACGAGTATCAGCGCTTTATGCCAATGCTCATGACTGCGGCAGGAACAGTGAAAGCAGCTCGCGTTCTGATCCTGGGCGCTGGTGTTGCCGGCCTCCAAGCGATTGCAACTGCTAAACGTTTAGGCGCTGTCATTGAAGCATCTGACGTGCGCCCTGCAGCTAAAGAACAAATTGAATCTCTCGGCGCCAAGTTTGTTGATGTTCCTTATGAAACCGATGAAGAACGTGAAATCGCTCAAGGTGTTGGTGGCTATGCCCGCCCAATGCCTGAGGCGTGGATGAAGCGTCAATCTGCTCTCGTTGCTGAACGTGCTCAACAAGCCGATATCGTTATCACTACCGCCCTCATTCCGGGTCGTAAGCCACCAGTCCTATTGCATAGCGACACCGTAGCCAATATGAAACCCGGCTCGATCGTGATCGACTTGGCAGCTGGTCGCGGCGATAACGGCTCAGGCAATTGCCCTCTGACAGAAGCAGACAAGATTGTTGAGAAAAACGGCGTGAAGATTATTGGCTACACCAATCTCGCCAGCATGGTTGCGGCAGATGCCTCTGCTTTGTATTCACGCAACTTGCTCGACTTCATGAAGCTCATCGTTGACCCAGAGGCGAAGTTAGTCATCCCAACAGATGACGACATCGTTACCGCCTGCTTAATGTGTCGTGATGGCCAAGCCGTCCGCAAAAACTAATAGAAATCTTTCGAAGGAAACATCATGGATCTCGCTGCTTTTCAAAGCATCCTCACAGTCCAAAACATCACTGTGTTTGTCTTGGCTATTTTTGTTGGCTACCACGTGGTTTGGAATGTGACCCCTGCACTACATACTCCACTCATGGCCGTTACCAATGCCATCTCTGGAATCATCATTGTTGGCGCCTTATTACAAACTGAAGTCATTGGTGGCGATGAGATTACTCTCACCAGCATCATTGGCGCAGTGGCAGTCTTCTTAGCCTCAATCAATATTTTTGGTGGCTTTATGGTCACCCGTCGCATGCTTGAAATGTTCAAGAAAAAAGCTCCTAAGGCTGATGCGGCTGGAACTAAATAAAACTAGAACAAGATCTATATAGAGACCACAATAATGTCAAACATAACCGCGATTTCCTATCTCATTTCTTCGGTGCTATTCATCCTCGCCTTGCGTGGATTGTCTTCACCAACTACATCACGCCAAGGCAATACTTTTGGCATGGTCGGCATGTTCCTTGCCGTCATTACAACCTTCATGATTCCTGACTTTAAGCCAGTCTTCTCATTGATTATTGGCGCGATTGTTGGCGGCGCGATCATTGGAACAATAGCTGCTAAGCGTGTGCAAATGACCAAGATGCCAGAGCTCGTAGCGCTCATGCACTCCTTTGTTGGTTTGTCAGCGGTATTGATTGCAATTGCAGCGGTATTTAATCCGGCGCATGACCATACTGGTGCCCAAAAGATTGAGCTCTTCATCGGCGCATTTATTGGTGCCATTACCTTTACCGCTTCTGTCATCGCCTTCGGAAAATTGTCCGGCAAGGTCAGCGGTAAGCCAGTGACATTTGCTGGTCAGCATTTACTCAACCTCATCCTAGCAGTTGGCATGGTTTCTGGTGGTGTCATGTACTTCATGACTGGTAGCCACGAAGCTTTCTTAGTGATGTGTGCGATTGCTTTGGTATTAGGCGTGACATTAATCATCCCAATCGGTGGTGCCGATATGCCTGTGGTGGTATCCATGCTCAACAGCTACTCTGGTTGGGCGGCTGCAGGTATTGGCTTCACATTAAACAACCCAGTTTTAATTATTGCTGGTGCTTGCGTAGGCTCATCTGGCGCGATTCTGTCTTACATCATGTGTAAGGCAATGAACCGCTCCATCCTAGCGGTATTGCTAGGCGGCTTTGGTGCTGAAGCTTCTGCTGGTGGCGCCGATGATGGCGGCCCAAAGAACTACAAAACAGGTTCACCAGAGGATGCGGCCTTCCTCATGGAGAACGCCGACACAGTGGTGATTGTTCCTGGATACGGTTTGGCAGTAGCCCGTGCTCAGCATGCCCTGAAAGAGTTGACTGAGAAATTGACTCATCACGGCGTGACCGTGAAGTATGCGATTCACCCGGTTGCAGGTCGTATGCCTGGTCACATGAACGTTCTCTTGGCTGAAGCTGAAGTGCCCTACGATCAAGTATTCGAAATGGAAGACATCAATAGCGACTTTGGCCAGGCCGATGTGGTGTTGGTGCTAGGTGCAAACGACGTAGTGAATCCTGCAGCGCGTACACCAGGTAGCCCGATTTTTGGTATGCCAATTTTGGAAGCCTTTAAAGCGAAAACCATCATCGTAAACAAGCGCTCCATGGCTGCAGGTTATGCAGGCCTAGATAACGAACTCTTCTATATGGACAAAACTATGATGGTCTTCGGTGATGCGAAGAAAGTTGTAGAAGACATGGTGAAGTCAGTAAGTTAACTAAGCACTAAGTATTCACCCCAATAAACAACCGCCTTCGGGCGGTTTTTTATTGGTTAAGATCTATGCACGCGCCTCTAGAGCGCAAAAAATAACATTAATAATGAGACAAGTAATGAATATTAAAAAACTTTTACTTTTGGCGCTAGGTTTAGCTTGGATTGCATCCGTTCATGCTCAAAATACCTACCCCAATCGCACAATTCAAATAATCATGCCTCTGCAAGCTGGTAGTGGCGTTGATATTTTGATGCGTCCAATCACCCAAAGAATGGGGGAAAATTTAGGTCAAGCAATCACGATTGAAAATATTCCTGGCGGTGCGGGACTCATTGGAGCCACCAAAGTCGCTCAAGCCAATCCAGATGGCTACGTACTGGGCGCTTTCAACGACAGTATTTTGACCATGCTCCCCAATCTTCACAAGAAGATTGACTACGACCCAGTACAAAGTTTTACGCCGGTGTCTGAAGTAGCTGCAATTACCTTCGTGATGGTTGCCAATCCCAATTTTGCTGGCAATACTGCTGCAGACTTAGTTCGTATTGCCAAAGAAAATCCAGGGAAAATTGATTACGCATCAGGAGGCAACGGCTCCCCCCAACATATTGGCATGGAGATCTTTCGCCAATACACCGGCGCGCCATTAGTCCACATCCCTTATCGTGGTGCGGCAGCAGCGGTGACGGATGTTATGGCAGGACAGATCCCAGTCATGATCAGCGCCCTGTCAGTGGTGTTGCCACATATTCGTGCAGGTAAGCTCAAGGTCTTGGGGGTAGCGAGCAAAACACGTTCACCCCTACTGCCAAACTCACCCACGATTAGCGAAAGCGTTAAAGGATATGAGTTTTCCACTTGGGGAGCGCTTGTTGCACCAAAAGGCATATCTCCAGCCATTGTTGCAAAACTCAATGACTCACTAGCATTGGCACTGAAAGATCAGAAACTACGCGACCAGTTAATACAGCAAGGTTTTGAATTTGTACCTTTGGGCCCAGATCATCTAAAAGAAATGATTGCCCAAGGTTTAGCGAAGATGAAAAAAGTGATTAAAGATGGCGGCATTCAGCCTGACTAATCTCGCCAATTAACATCATTTTTGCAAAGAAAAAGGCTAGCAATTGCTAGCCTTTTTACTGAGTAAGAGAACTAAATTAGTAGCTTATCTTTTATGCAGCTTGTGACTTCAGATACTTTGCACGCATTGGACGCAATACAAAGAAAGCAAGAATAGCAGCCGTTGCATCCAAAGCAATCATGATTGTAAATACAGGGATCCAGCTTTCGGTTACACCATGGATATAAGCAGCAATTGGGCCGCCGATGATAGAACCAACACCTTGAGCCATGTACAAGAAACCATAGTTAGTTGTTGCATGCTTTTGACCAAAAGTATCTGTCAATGTGGATGGGAACAAAGAAAAAATCTCACCCCAACCAAAGAACACAATACCTGACAAGATCACGAACATCACTGGATCAGAGCGTGTCATCACCCAGAAAAACATCGCCACTGCCTCAAGACCAAAGGCAATAGTCATGGTGTGTTCACGGCCGATCTTATCTGAAACCCAACCAAATAATGGGCGAGTTAAGCCATTGGTTACACGGTCAATAGTCAATGCCAAAGGCAAGGCAGCCATTCCGAAAACCATTGCTGTAGTAATTCCAAAATCTTTTGCAAATGCACCCATCTGCGAAATTACCATCAGACCAGATGTGGACATCATCGACATCATCAAGAACATCAACCAAAAAACTGGGGTCTTGAGCATTACTTTAGGAGCGATGCCTGATGCGGCAGCTTCAATCTGACCAGCTGTTTGCTCACGATCAGCATGTGGCACACGAATGCCCTGCGCTGCCAATAGACCAACAGCGCCAATGATGTATCCAAAGAATGTCAAAGTGCCCTGTAAACCAGTCTCAGTCAAGCTAGTAGCAATAGGGAATGTGGTCAATAGTGCGCCAATACCGTAACCTGCAGCAACCATACCAACTGCAAAGCCACGATTATTAGGGAACCAACGTACCATCAGGCCCACAACGCCAATGTAAACAATACCGGTACCCAAACCACCAAGCACCCCATAAGTAATGTAGAGGTTAGAGACCGTAGTAAGGTTAGCTGATAGAACCCAGCTGAGGCCAGTCAAAATCGTTCCAATGGACAGCAAGAGACGCGGTCCGAATTTATCAACTAAGTAACCCTGAAATGGGGAGAAGAATGTTTGCAGCACGATCAAAATTGAAAATGTCACCTGCAACTCGGTCAATGTGACACCGAGTTGACCCATGATGGGCTTAGTAAACAAGGCCCAAACATACTGTGGGCTTGAAATTGACATCATGCAAATCACGCCAAGGGCTAATTGCACCCATTTGGA
>CANBPJ010000006.1 GCA_947371415.1 Burkholderiaceae bacterium
GATCAAAGTAAACCGACTTCAAGCTATCTGGATCTACCCTTAAGCGCGCTTGTACTGCATGAAATCCAACTAGTATTTGCTTCATCTTTTTTTCTTGATCTTATTTTTCTATTGAATCTTTATTTACGGCGTGCTTTAGTGCTCCGAACTGGAGGCTTGCTACCTGCTGGCTTGCCAATAGACCTGCCTGGCTTAGCAGATTTACCATTCTTGCGGGCAGCTTTACTCTTAGACTGATTGGCCCCTAATGTACCCGCAGATTTAGCTGCGTTGACATTAATGCCGCTTGGCTTTTGTGGAGTCTTGTTGTCAGAGCGACCTCTTTGAGGGGCAGCCTTCTTATTGGGTCTACCCGTATCACTTGCTAGCATCAGTTGTCGACGATTAGACGACCCGCCAGGCTCAGCACCAACGGATTTAACAAGGCTAAATTCAATCTTGCGTGCATCAAGATCAACCCGACTTACCAATACATGCAAACGATCGCCCAAGCGATAACGAATACCAGTACGCTCACCACGCAACTCTTGACGCGCTTCGTCATATTGGAAGTAATCTCCGCCAAGCTCAGTGACGTGCACCATGCCCTCAACGAACAAATTTTCCAGTTGAATAAATAAACCAAAGTTGGCAACGCCTGTGACTGTGCCGGCATACTCTTGACCTAAATGGTCGCGCATGTAATAGCACTTGAGCCAAGCCTCTACATCACGTGAAGCTTCATCAGCACGACGCTCATTGGATGAGCAATGAACGCCTAACTGACCCCAGATTGGTAACGCTGCATTAGCCCCTTTAGGTGGCTTGGTGCCTTTGGCTGCCCCTGCTTTAGCATCACTTTGGGATTTCTTGGCATTGACTGCATTCTCACGACCTTTGCCCTTACGCGGCAAGGTGAGGTTGAGTGGAACCTTAGGAGGCAATACGGGTACGTATGGTTTTTTCTGTAGGATCGACTTGATCACGCGATGCGTTAGCAAATCAGGATAACGGCGGATCGGGCTGGTGAAATGTGAATACGCTGGATAAGCCAAGCCAAAGTGGCCTTCATTATCCGGCTGATACATCGCTTGTTGCATAGAACGCAATACTACTGACTGCAGCATATTGGCATCGGGTCGCTCTTTAATTTCACGCATTAATTTAGCGTAGTCACGTGGCTTAGGTTTTTCACCACCACCTAATGACAAGCCTGAGGTTCTCAGAACTTGACGCAAAGTAACCAACTTCTCTTCTGATGGCTCGCCATGCACGCGATAGAGGCTGAGGTGCTTATTTTTTTCAATAAAGTCAGCTGCACAAACGTTTGCGGTCAACATGCACTCTTCAATTAAGCGGTGAGCATCATTGCGAAGGCGGGGCTCAATTCTGAGTATCTTGCCAAGCTCATTACTAATAATTTGAGTTTCAGTGGTTTCGAATTCGATAGCACCGCGCTTTTGACGCGCATCTAAAAGAATCTTGTAGAGTGAGTAGAGATTCGTTAATAAAGGCCTGAACTCAGCAAAACGTGTTGCTTCAGGGCCTTTACTGTTCGAAAGAATCTCCCACACCGTATCGTAGGTAAATCGTTGCGCAGAGTGCATTACTGCCGGATAGAACTGATAAGCCAGAACTACACCATTGTTATCCACAACTGAGTCGCAGACCATACATAAACGATCGACGCCAGGATTCAATGAACACAGTCCATTGGAGATTTTCTCTGGCAACATCGGTATCACGCGTCTCGGGAAATAGACCGAGGTCGCACGCAGCAGACCCTCATCATCCAAAGGTTGCCCTGGCTTCACATAATGGGAAACGTCAGCAATGGCTACGATCAGACGCCAAGCCTTACTCTTGCCATACATGACCGGCTCGCAATACACTGCATCATCAAAGTCTCTAGCGTCAGCACCATCAATCGTCACCAGCGGCACATCGCGCAAATCAACTCGGCCCTCTAGGTCGGATTGCTGAACTGTATCTGGTAATGCATCCGCTTCTTTTTTAGCGGCCGCAGAAAATTCATGGGGAACGCCATACTTACGTACAGCGATTTCAATTTCCATGCCAGGATCATCAATCTCACCCAGCACTTCAACAACACGACCCACGGCTTGACGATAACTATCCGGATAGTCAATGATCTCGACACTCACCACTTGGCCTAATTTGGCGTTACCTTGGCCTTTGGGTGGAATCAATATATCGTGACCGATGCGCTTATCTTCTGGCGCAACAATCAAAACACCGTTTTCATTTAATAGACGCCCGATGACCACCTTATTGGCGTGCAGAATCACATCAACAATCTGACCCTCAGGGCGACCGCGACGATCCGTTCCCAATACTCTGACGCTGACTCTATCGCCGTGCATGACGCGAGACATTTCTCTTTCAGAAAGAAAAATATCCTCACCGCCATCATCCGGGATCACAAATCCAAATCCATCTCGGTGACCTTGGACTGTACCTAGACGGTCAGCCTCTCGTGGAACCAAGTTTTTTGCTTTACGCATTTAATTCCTTCAGCAATAGATGCCTTATATTTCAATGATGGTTCTGTTTAGGCTACTGTATCAAACCATAAAGTCTGAAGGGGAAAAGCCAAAAAGGGGTTATAAAGTAAGCTAAAAGGCACATACCTTTATAATAACGGCATGCCCAGGTGGCGAAATTGGTAGACGCACCAGCTTCAGGTGCTGGCGATCGTAAGGTTGTGGGGGTTCGAGTCCCTTCCTGGGCACCAAATACACCTACTCAGACCTATATGGGGACTAAACAGTCCCTTTTCAATAGAGTCTTAAATGCCCATGGTTCGACGCAAGATCTTGGGCTTCATTTCATCCCAAAGACCTTCAAATTCCTCCGTTCTATCCTCTGATAGCTGAATAGGCTCAAAGAGGCCGCTGAAAAAGATGGTCTTTTTGGGGGCCAAGGTCTTTTCAAAGTCACTCAATCCAACCGGTTTATCGTCAATATCTCGAGTTACTTGGGCAGAACAAACAATGGCTTCATCATTATCCCGATCAATCACCGCAAATTCGATCAGCTGCTGGGACTTCTCCAAAATAACTAGAGTGCCCCTAGCGTAGCAAACCGCCTCATGCTCTTGAACGATGTAGGCCAAAAATTGGTTTTCTTCATCCTTATCCATATGCAGGTCATCTACAAAAAAGAGGTATTGATCTCCCTCCCCGTTCACCAAAGTAAAGACCTTGGGAATAACGCCATGACCTAAGGCGAGGTTTCGGTAGTAAGAGGAAAGTTCAACCGCGAGATTTTCGGCAAATAGATGCATGAGAATTAATAAGGTGAGAGATTATTCGGTGCGAGTTTTGATGGACTCAATGATTTTCAGAAATGGCTCTGCCTTAACTGAACTTTGCCCCTTGAATGGCTGATCGGTAATAACTAGCAGAGAGATAAGCGCACCTAAAGTGACGGGCAAAATTTTCAAGCCCATGAAAAACGAGTCAGAAGGCAAGAACAAGGTATTGATGCCAAGCAGCGCCACCATGCAAATAATGATAACTACCCAAAATAAATTAGGCAAACGTACTGAAGATCGCTCTATTCGTGACTCTCGACTCTCAGCAACTTCCTCGGCCTTTTTTAGAATATCGGTATACATGGCCGTTTGCCTGTTAGTTTGCGGCTCAAGTGATAAGAGCTTACGAGATAACCCTCTCCACAGCATATGGGTCTGCGCACTAGCCTGACCATCCTTTAATAAGACCCATTCGTCGTTGACTATTGAGTTCATGTATTCGAATAACTCACGACGCATGGGAGCTATCGCAGGATCGCCGTAACGAACCAAGAGGCGGTCAAGGTTATTGATTTGTCCGGCCTCTCTAGATACAAGGGACTGAACCTCGCGAAAATTGGTTTGCGCCTGATTGAGCAAAAAACCAATCAGTAGACCGCTTAAAGTGATGATGGAACCAAACAAGCTTAGGCCTAATCTAGTGCTGTCCTGGGTGGGCGAGAATAAGGGGAAGGTTTGTAAAAGGCGTGGCATTAAATCCAACAACAACACAAAGAACAGAACCAAAATAATTAAAATTTGGATATTGCTCCGCCTATAAATCCAATTAAAAAACATACCTACCTTTACGAGTTTTATTAGTTCGCCAAATTATTTTTTAAAAAGGTCATTGTTCTACCCCAAGCTAATTTCGCTGCTGCAGGGTTGTATTGCAATGGCGGCAGATGTCTTGAGTCTGACTTTGGGTTCGCAAATGCATGCTTAGCATCGTAGCGCTGGAAATCATAATTCACCCCAGCAGCTTTCAATTTCTCCTCAAGTTGATCCACACCAGCTATAGAGAAAAAGTCATCATGAAGAGCCCAGTGGGCCAACAGCGGCTTTTTGATCGCTTGCGCATCGACGTACTCTAATGGAGGATAACCATACCAAACTACAGTCCCATCGGATTCAGGAACTAAGCCAGCGGACAATACTGTGAGTGCCCCACCCATACAAAATCCAGTCACAGCGACTTTAGGGCTTCCAGTTGCCTTCAGGTACTGAACGGCCCCACGAATATCTTGACTTGCCGCATCCCCGAAGTTGAGATCATTCATTAGATGTTCAGCTTCATTTGCCTCAAGCGCTAATTTGCCGCGATAGAGGTCGGGCACTAGAGCGCGATATCCCGCTTCCGCTAAACGATCCGCAATATGTTTAATCTCGCCATCAAGACCCCACCACTCCTGAATGACCACCACTCCAGGAGCATTTTTTGCATTCGCCGGCTCAGCCAAATAAGCTTCGACAGATTGGCCATCAGGTCTATGAAACGTAATCATTGAAATCTCTTTTTCTTAAAATTGAATTGGGTGGCACTTTATGCAGACTGCTTGTCTGTATGAATATATCCCACCAGCCAGAAAGTAAGCAAGCCGCATACCGCTGCCCCATACCCAACTAGGTTGTAATGCTCCATCTTCCCATCAGCACCAATCGTAACAACTACCCCGGCTATGACGGAGGCTAGGCCAGATGCCAACATCTGTACAGAGCCAACCAAACTCATAAAAGTACCGCGAATTTTGGCATCGACCACCTGACTCACAATCGCCATGGCCGGGATCATCCTACCTGACACCAAAATAAAAAATGCAGTTGAATTAATTAGCACCACCCAGAGTGGCACTGGCATCAGATTTGTTGTAACCAACAAAGGAATGAGGCTGATGACGGCAATCACCCTAAATACCTTCACTTTGCCATAGCGATCGGCCATATGACCAATCAGTTTTGAGCTCATCAAAGTAGCAATACCACCGCAAAGATAAATGAGTGAAATATAGGAGTTATCAATTCCGACATTGGAGGTGAGGTATAGAGCGATATAAGGTATGACAGAAAAACCAGTCATCATAATTAGCGCCATAAAAATAAATGCGCGCAGATGTTGATGGGCGACAAAGATGCTCCAAATTTGACTGAGGCGACTACCTTCATGTGTATGCCCTAGGTGCCCTACTATCTTGGGGATATTGCGATAGCCCAAATACAAAATCAGACTCGACACCAAAGCAATAAAAATGAATGGGGCACGCCAGCCCAATGATGGAATGTTGTTGGCCAAAAACAAACTCAGTGGCACACCTGCAACTGTAGATACCGAGAAAGCTGACATCACCGTCCCCAGAGCTTTGCCCCTGCGCTCAAATGGGATGGAGTCTGCCACAATGGTTTGGACTAAAGAACCCAAGATTCCCCCAAAGGCACCCGCAAAAGCACGGGCAATAAAAAGGGAATGGTAGTCAGGGGCTAGACCACAAACTAAGGTGGCAATAATGAAGCAGGCATACAAACTCAGCAGCAATACTCGCCTCTCAAACCGATCCACGAAATAAGTGGCGAATACACCTGCAATTGCGGCAGCAAAAGTATAGGAAGAGAGCAGTAGACCGAACTCATGGGTATTGATATTGAGCTCCCGAATAAATTCGGGACCCAAAGGCATCATGATCATGAAGTCCAGGATATGGGTGAACTGAATTCCGGCCAATGAGAATAAGAAAAAGCGCTCCTTCTGCTTACTTCCTGGGCTGTATTGCTCTGTCAATGGTTGCTTTACATGATAATGGGGATATGCCATTATCAAGGCTTAGCAACAAAATTGCTGATCAGTCTTTGCAATAAGACTAAAACAATTCATAAGCATTCCCCTCTTTAGAACCACGCCCCCATGATTGAAGCAATAATTAATTTCCCCTTACTTATGCTCCTAAGGGACGCACTATGGGGAATAGCTGGCCTGATCGCCATTTTGATTTTTCATGGCAGCGCCATTAATCACATTTACATGCGATTTGACCGGCACACTAGTAAATACTTGAAGCTTATTCAATACAACCGCGTGTTTGCTCACTTTTATGCTTCATTTGTTTTCATCGCACTCACCCACCTGCTTGAAATTTTGCTGTGGGCAATCTTCATTTTTGGCTTTAGTCTCTTTAAAGAACCCGTAGATGCAATTCTTTTTGCTGGTAGCTGTTATACAACCGTTGGCTTTGAACCAGATGCTTTGCCAAATGGCTGGAAAACCTTGGCTTTCTTCATCTCCTTCACAGGGCTTTTCTCTTTAGCGTGGACCACTTCCATCATGTTTGGCATGACGACAACCTATAAAGAAGCCTGGAATTTGAAATACAAAGAAAGGTTTGACCTGTAAATCTTGCTTATTTTGTTGCATTGCAATGAAATGGGAGTATTATTAGGGTTAACCCTTAAGGAGCTCACCATGGCACATTCAAACTCAGTACAGTTTCACCCAGTACCCGCTTTTAGCTTTAAACCTTTATTTGCTATCAGGGACTTCCTCAACCTATTGGTTGATGCATTTAACGAAGCTAAAGTAATGGAGCAGAAGTCACGCAAAACTAGCGGAAATTGGTAATTTTTAACTGATTTACCCCTGTTTTAGGCCATTTTTGGCTGTAATTTAGATAAAAGCCTCTGAAATTATCAGAGGCTTTTTCTTTTGACCAAAATTCTAGCGCTTAATGTAATAACCATAAACACAGCGGGTGCCTCCCCGAGAGGGATTATGAGTATCTTGAATAACCCCATCAATTACCGCACATAAGTGCTTGGAAACCTTCACAATTAGGATTCCAGAAGGCAATTCCTCGGCACGAAGATGAACTTGGCAGCCGGCACCGACCCTCATGGTGGGAACCCACTCAAATCCGTGACTCAGGATGTAATCATGAAATACATTGCGGTGATTGCCATTGCGAGGCGAGGCACCTTTGGAATTTAATCTACGGGCCAACTTGTCATTGCGCTGGTCCGCATAAGCTGCATTGGCTGCTCGGAGATCCTCATAGACTTGCATATAAGGAAGTTGACCCGCAATCGCAATTGCCCTAACAACGCAGTCGCCAGCCCCACCCTTGAAACCAGCAACCCCCCTACCCCCATCATTAAGGCAAAAGCCAAGCTGTCGCTCAGGTAAAGCGATAGCTTTAGAGAAAGGGTTTAAAAAACCAAACACGGGATAGGAATATTCTTAATTGGATTAAATACCAAAAAAAATGGACTCGTCTCTCAACAAATCCATTCCATTTTCAAACTAGGCAGATATGAACTTAAGCATGTGCCTTTTTAACTTCCAAGCGCCATGCGTGTAGCAAAGGCTCTGTGTAGCCATTGGGTTGCTCAAGACCTTTAAAGATCAAGTCGCTAGCCGCTTTATAGGCATAGGAGTCTTTGTAGTTCGGCATCATTGGCTTGTACAGTACATCGCCAGCATTTTGACCATCAACCACTTTAGCCATACGCTGCAATGTCTCGCTAACTTGAGCTTCTGTAACGATGCCGTGCAATAACCAGTTAGCAATGTGCTGACTAGAAATACGCAAAGTCGCACGATCTTCCATCAGACCTACGTTATGAATATCTGGCACCTTAGAACAACCAACACCTTGATCGATCCAGCGAACCACATAACCCAAGATGCCCTGGCAGTTATTATCCAACTCCTGCTGGATTTCTTCTGCAGACCAATTGGCTTTTTCAACCACAGGAATAGACAGCAAATCATTGATCAAGGCTTCAGCTTCAGCAGCAGTATCCAACTGCTCCATTTCTTTTTGTAGCTGAGCTACATTCACTTGATGGTAGTGCAAAGCATGCAATGTTGCCGCTGTTGGAGATGGTACCCAGGCAGTATTTGCACCAGCCTTAGGATGAACAATCTTTTGCTCAAGCATTGCTTTCATCAAATCTGGCATTGCCCACATTCCTTTGCCGATTTGAGCGCGGCCACGCAAGCCACAATCTAAACCAGCAAGAACGTTACGACGCTCATAGGCTGACAACCATTTGCTGGTTTTCATATCACCTTTGCGCATCATTGGACCCGCATGCATTGCAGTGTGCATTTCATCGCCAGTACGATCCAAGAAGCCAGTGTTAATAAAGGCTACACGTGCACCCGCCGCTGCAATTGCTGCTTTGATATTGGCGCTCATGCGACGCTCTTCGTCCATGATGCCCAACTTAACAGTGTCTGCAGGAAGACCGAGTAATTTTTCAACGCGGCCGAAAAGCTCACCTGCAAAGGCCACTTCTTCCGGGCTATGCATTTTTGGCTTCACAATATATACAGAGCCCTTGCGAGTATTTCCGATAGCTTGAGTTGCAGGACGGTTAATGTCATACAAAGCGATTAATACTGTAACTACCGCATCCAGAATACCTTCGTAAATTTCTTTACCCTCGCCGGTAATGATGGCTGGGTTAGTCATCAAATGCCCAACGTTACGAAGAAATAACAAAGAACGGCCATGCAAGGTGACTACTCCATCCTTAGCATCTAATGCGCCAATTCCTGCCGTGTATTTACGGTCCGGATTGAGTGTCCGAGTGAAAGTCTTGCCGCCCTTACTTACTTCCTCAACTAGGGTTCCCTTGAGAATGCCCAACCAGTTTTCGTAAGCAAGGACTTTGTCGTCACCATCAACGGCAGCAATCGAATCCTCTAAATCCAAAATAGTGGAAAGCGCTGCTTCGAGAACAACATCGTTTACACCAGCCGCATCGCCTGAACCAATGGTTTTGCTCTTATTAATTTCGATGTCAATGTGGACACCGTTATTACGCAAGAGCACCGAGGAAGGTGCAGAAGCATCGCCTTGATAGCCAACAAACTGCTTCTCATCAGCAAGGCCTGTTTTGCTACCATCTTTAAGACTGACAACTAACTTATTGCCATCAACCGTGTAAGCAGTCGCATCTGCATGCGAACCTTTAGCCAGCGGTGTAGATTGATCCAAAAACTTGCGGGCAAATGCTACAACTTTAGCGCCACGAATTGGGTTGTATCCACCCGCTTTGGTAGCACCATCTTCTTCTGAGATCACGTCAGTGCCGTACAGGGCATCATACAAAGAACCCCAACGTGCGTTTGCTGCGTTCAATGCATAACGCGCATTAAGAACAGGAACTACCAATTGAGGACCGGCCTGGAGAGCCAATTCGTCATCAACATTTTTGGTTGTACCTAGAACCTTGCCTGGCACTTCATCTAAATAACCAATCTCTTTGAGATGCTTTCGATAAGCGGGCATATCTTTAATTGGGCCTGGATTGGCTTGATGCCATTGATCCAAATCCACTTGCAAACGATCACGCTTGGCAAGCAATGCTTCATTTTTTGGACTTAAATCTTTGACGATTTCATCGAAACCCTTCCAAAAGTCTGCGCTGTTAATGCCTGTACCAGGCAAGACTTTATCTTCAATAAAGCGATATAGGGGGGTGGCCACCTGAAGGCTATTACATTGTGTGCGTGCAGTCATCTCAAAACCCTTGGAGCTAGTGTTAGTTGTTTAATTAAATCAGTAAAAGAATATTTTCCATTAATTCTGGAAGGGATGCTGGAGCAGAATGGTTTCATCACGCTCTGGCCCCGTTGAGACCATAGCGATCGGCTTACCCGCAACCTCTTCGATACGACGCAGGAACTTCTGCGCCTCGAATGGGAGCTTGTCCCATTCACGAATGCCAAAAGTAGTTCCCTTCCAGCCGTGAAAGTCCTCATAAATTGGTTCGCAACGCGCAACGGCTTCAGCGCCACGTGGCAATACATCCAATTTTTCACCATCTAAGTTATAGCCGACACAAAGGCGAATGGTTTCAAAGCCATCGAGAACATCTAACTTAGTAATACATAAGCCAGATAGTCCGTTAATTTGAATTGAACGCTTTAGTGCGGCGGCATCTAGCCAACCCGTTCTGCGTGGACGTCCAGTAACTGAGCCAAACTCTTTACCCACCTCTGCCAAACGTACGCCAATAGGATCTTGCTTCGCTGGGTTATCAAAGTCATACAACTCACTTGGAAATGGACCAGCGCCAACACGCGTGCAATAGGCCTTGGTGATACCCAAGATGTATTGCAATGAATCAGGGCCAACACCGGATCCTGCGGCAGCGTTACCTGCTACACAGTTACTAGAGGTAACGTAAGGGTAAGTACCATGATCGATATCCAGCAAAGTGCCTTGAGCACCCTCGAATAATAAATTTTGACCCGCTTGCTCAGCAGCGTAAAGCGCGCTAGAGACATCAACTACCATCGGTTTAATACGCTCTGCATAGGACATCGCCTCATCCAAAGTCTTTTGGAAATCGACTGGCTCCGCTCCATAGTAATTCGTGAGCATAAAATTGTGATATTCCAAGTTCTCACGTAACTGGGTGGCAAACTTCTCCGGGTAGAACAAATCTTGCACGCGTAAGGCACGACGAGCTACCTTATCTTCGTAGGCTGGTCCAATGCCTCGACCAGTAGTACCAATTTTTGCATCGCCACGCTTCTTTTCACGCGCGTGATCAATTGCCACGTGATATGGGAGGATCAATGTCGTTGCCTCAGAAATCTTCAAGCGGGATTGAACATCCAATCCTGCAGCTTCTAGTTCGCCAATTTCCTTAAAGAGCGCCTCTGGAGAAAGGACAACCCCGTTACCGATATAGCAGATCACATTCTTATGCATGATTCCGGATGGGATCAAACGCAGAATAGTTTTCTTGTCTCCAATAATCAGAGTATGGCCAGCATTATGTCCACCCTGAAAGCGAACTACCGCTTGAGCATGATCAGTTAACCAATCAACTACTTTGCCTTTACCCTCGTCACCCCACTGGGTGCCAATGACAACGACGTTACGACCATGAGCTTGTTGCTTTGAAGACATAATAAAATCCAAAAGGTAATTACAGAATTAGTTTGTTATTAAATGCGGCATCAGTTTCTTGCTTGCCTCTTACTTGTTTCTTACTTATTTCTTTTTCACTTCCCATGAGCTGCCCTGCTTGACTAGCTCACGATCACAAAGATATTCGGCCGTTTCCACAGCATCTCCTGTCATTGCCTGAATGACCACTTCACCAGCATGACGCAGTTCGGCAATCTTGCTACCCAATACAGCATCATCTATCCAAGGCGCCACAATGGCAGACTTTCTTTGGGCTAGCGGCGCTAGGTTGGCAAGAGTAAGCAAGTCCATTGAAAAACCAGTAGCTGGACGAGGACGTCCAAATGCTTGACCGACATGATCATATCTACCACCACGCGCAATTGGCTGCGGCAACTTATCGACGTAGGCTGCAAACATCACACCACTGTGATATTGATAGCCGCGCAAATCCGCCAGATCAATACTAAGCTCAACATGACTTGATAGTGCCGCAGTAGCAGAAGCTAGCTTTTCTAACTGAGACAAGGCTTCATCGATCAGTTTGTGTTTGGGTAAAGTGTTGCTAGCATTTGCAAGGACTTGTGCACAGGGGCCATTGAGCTCAGTTAAGGCCATCAGTGCTTCCGCAGATTTTTCTGGAAGTGATTTAGCCCAAATGGCTAAGCGAGGACGATCTTTGCTCTGCAATAATCCGTAGAGTGTCTCAATATCACCTTTTGCGATAGCCTGACCATCCAAAATTCCCTCGAGAACGCCAGCATGCGAAAGATCTAAATAGACTTTATTTAGGCCGGCAACAGTCAAGGTTTTCAATAGCAAGGAAATAGCCTCAAAATCCGCTTCCGAAGTAGCGCATCCGTAAATCTCGGCGCCGATTTGCAGTTCTTCACGAGCAGAGCTGCCTACCGGGGTGCGAGCATGTGCGATGGAACCTGCGTAGCAAAGGCGGGTAACACCTACACGATTCAGTAGGTGGGCATCAATGCGAGCGACTTGTGGTGTCATGTCGGCGCGAAGACCCAAGGTGCGACCAGATAGCTGATCGACCAACTTGAATGTTTGCAAATTCAAATCAGAGCCAGTTCCGGTCAACAGCGAATCTAAGAACTCCAAAATAGGAGGTGCAACAAGCTCATAGCCATAGGACTGATATAAATCCAAAATAGCACGACGCAGAGTCTCTACCTTACGAGCCTCGGCTGGCAAAACATCAGCAATATCTTCAGGAAGTAACCAACGATTCATGATCTGAAATATTCACTTTCAATTTTTTTTGTGCAAGAACTTGAAGAACTCGCCATTAGGCTCAACTACCATCACGTCTTTTTTATCCTTGAAGGAGCTGCGATAGGCTTCAAGACTTTGGTAAAACTGAGCGAACTGGGGATCACGTCCAAATGCTTCGGCATACAATGCGGTAGCTCTAGCATCGCCTGAGCCTTTAATTTTTTGCGCATCACGATAGGCTTCAGCCAAAATCGTGTCACGTTGGCGTTCTGCGTTAGCTCGGATCTTGTCTGATTCAGCGGCACCCGTTGAACGCAATTCATTAGCTACACGCTTACGCTCTGCTTCCATGCGACGATATACGGAGTCACTAATCTCCGCCAAGAGATCGACACGCTTTAGTCGAACATCCACAATTTCTACGCCAATATCTGCCGCATCATCAGCCACCTTCTTGCGAATACCCTGCATTACCTGTTCACGTTGATCGGAAATCAATTCGCGTACGGTACGCTTAGTAAATTCTTCATTCAAAGCAGAGCGAACTAACTGAGTTAATCGGTCTTGTGCCAAGCGCTCATCGCCCTTAAAGCTAATGAAGAACTTACGGGGATCAACGATACGCCATTTCACATAAGAATCCACCAAAAGGTTCTTCTTCTCGGCAGTAATGAAACGCTCTGCCTCTGGATTATCGATCGTCAGAATACGGCGATCAAAGAAACGAACGCTTTCAAATGGGGCTGGATATTTTATTTGCAAGCCAGGTTGCTCAATCACACGCACGATTTGCCCAAATGAAAACACCACCGCAAAGTTACGTTGATCAACCACAAAAATACTCGATGCCAAAACATAAGCCAAAGCAATTAATCCAGCGATGCCAGCTAGGAGGCGATTTGCATTCATTATCTTGCCTCCCGATCACGACTACGCAAGCCATCACGTTTATCAGCAGTATTGGCAGCGGCTGGAGTAGGCGCTGGAGCGCTAGAACTACTAGAAACTGGTGCAGCAGGATTACCGGTTGCGCCACCCACAGTTACAGAACCAGTAGGCGTAGTGGCCGGTGTCTGACCTATTGCGACTTGAGTGCTTTCTGCGCTCACTTGGGCGACTAGCTTATCGAGCGGCAAATACAACAGACTGTTGTTCTTGGTTGTATCCACCAATACCTTAGTAACGTTGTTATACATCTCGCGCATGCTATCGATGTACATACGATCCCGCGTTACACCTGGCGCCTTTGCATATTCAACAAATATTTGTTTAAAACGCGCTGCATCACCTTCTGCGGTAGCTACTACACGCGCCTTATAACCTTCAGCCTCTTGAATCAATCGTGCTGCCGTTCCTTTGGCACGCGGAATAATATCGTTGGCATAGGCCTGGCCTTCACTCTTCAAGCGCTCTTGGTCTTGTCCCGCCTTCACTGCATCATCAAAAGCTGCCTGCACTTGCTCTGGAGGTTGAACGTTCTGAACGGTCACACTGGTAACGTAGATACCGGTCTTGTAGCTGTCCAAAATTTTCTGAATGGAGTTAGCTAAATCAATGCCAATCTTTTCGCGACCTTCGTACAGAACGGTATCCATTTTGCTGCGAGCAACAATTTCACGAACAGCAGTTTCAGCTGCTTGCACGACTGCCGCGTCTGGATCGCGATTATTAAATAAGTAATCGGTCGGATCTTTCAAGCGATATTGAACCGCAAAGCGCACATCGATGATATTTTCATCTTCAGTGAGCATGGAGGAATCTTTTTGATTGGTCGCCTTAATCAATACCGGACGACCCACCTCTACAGATCGCACGCCAGATAAATTTACGGTCTCTTGAGACTGAATGGGCCAAGGCATGCGCCAGTTGATGCCTGGCTTAGCGGTGTAGTCATATTTACCAAAGGTGGAGATAACGCCCGCTTGACCTTCTTGAATAATGAAGAAACCACTACACATCCAAATCAATAAGACGCCGCCCGCAGCCAACAAGAGAGTTGCCTTAGAGCTAAATGGATTGGTGAAATTAAAATCAGGCGTGCTGATACCGCCACCATTGCCGCCGTTGCCACTTCCATTACCGCGCTGAGATGGCGGAGGAATGTCAGTGCTATTTGGCTTACTGCTGGGATTACCAGGTTTAGGCGCTGGCTTTTTCTTGCCCCCAAAAATTCCGCTCAGGCGGTCATTAAAGTCGCGCCATAACTCATCTAGATCAGGCGGGCCATCTGGGTTAGCGGGCTGATTATTGGGTTGAGGATTCTTTGGTTGAACTTCTACGGGCTTTTCAGTCTCAACATGATTCGGGTCTGCTTGCGGCGCTTGGCCGTTTTCCTGCCCATCTTTGGCATCTTTAGTTCCACTACCTGGGTGGCTATTGCCCCAGCCTGGATCATTGACCGAAAACAGCTCGAGAAATTTACGCGTCATTAGATGAATATTTTCGGTTGGGAATCGGATTAAATTCAGAAGTCTCTGGTCGTTCGGGTAAAGGGGCTAAAAACTCGTCTGGGGCCATTTGGACCTTGGCACGGTTCTGCTCGACCCTTATTCTATCAGTCATTTGGGAGCATTCAGCCAAGGCTGAGCGCAATAAATCAAGGCCTAAGCCAGTCTTGGCGGAGAGGAAAACCTGGCTCGGAATGCCTTCTGAGTCACGCACCAAGACCGCCCCTTCCGTAAAGGTCTGAGGCATTTGGTCAATTTTGTTCATCACCTCAATGCGGGGGATATCATCAGCGCCAATTTCCCTCAAAACAGCCTCTACTTCAGCCTTTTGCTCACGTGCCACTGGGCTGCAGGCGTCAATCACGTGCAAGATCAGGTCAGCATGAATAGTTTCATCCAGGGTGGCTCTAAAGGCCTCAACTAGCTGATGCGGCAGTTCTCGAATAAAACCCACGGTATCAGAGACCACAATCGACCCCACCTCATCTAGGTGGACCTTACGGGATGTGGTGTCTAGGGTGGCAAAGAGCTGATCAGCCGCATAAGCGCCAGCTTTGGTTAAAGCATTAAATAAGGTGGATTTACCCGCATTGGTATAGCCAACCAAGGATACCGAGAAAACATCTTTACGGTTTCTAGCCCTTCTTTGGGTTCTTTGCTGGCGCTGAAGCTTTTCAAGCTCATTTTCTAGGCGCTTGGCCTTGGTGGCAAGCATCCGTCGATCGAGCTCCATCTGGGTTTCACCAGGGCCACCACGAACACCAATACCACCGCGTTGGCGCTCCAAGTGACTCCAAGCGCGGACTAAGCGCGACATGCGATAACGAACTTGAGCTAACTCGACCTGGGTTTTACCTATATGGCTTTGAGCTCTTTGGCTGAAGATATCCAATATCAGGCCCGTGCGGTCCATGACATGAAAACCAATATGGCGCTCTAAGTTGCGTTGCTGCGTAGGGGAAAGTGGGTGATTAAAGATGACCAATTCAGCCCCTTGCTCTTCCATCACTTTTTTAACTTCGTTAGCTTTACCCGATCCAATGAATAAAGCGGGATCTGTTTTGCCTTTGCGTGCAATGACACTAGCCGCGGGTATAGAGCCGGCACTCTCAGCCAAAAGGCTGAGTTCTGCCATGCTATCCGCAAAATCCTCGCGCCCTGTGTCTACTCCAACCAGGACAGCACGCGCCGCATCAACACCTGTTTTAAACAGAGCTAACTTCTTCCGTGCGGAACTCCACTGCACGAGCAGGGACAATCGTAGAGATGGCGTGTTTATAGACCATCTGGGTTACGGTATTGCGCAAGAGAACCACATACTGATCGAAAGACTCAATATTGCCCTGCAGTTTGATGCCGTTAACAAGATAGATGGAAACAGGAACATGCTCTTTGCGTAAGGCATTGAGGAAGGGGTCCTGTAGTAATTGGATTTTGCTGTTATTCATACTGCTCCTTATTCGATTTTTATATGCTTTTTTTGATTTATGGAGTCTTGCTTTTTTTATTAAATGAAACGTCTGTTACCTACCACTAAGATAAGGGGTCTGATTTAAGAAAATCAAGCCCTTCCTTCAAAACTGTACGCCGATTTCTCACTTTTTGCCTTTTTTACCCTTATCTGCATCAACATATGGGTTTTTGGCAGTATTCATCTGAATACGTAAGGGGGTGCCCGTTAACTTAAACACTTCTCGGAAGCGGCCTTCCAAATAACGCTTATAGCTATCAGTCACTCCACTTAAGGAGGTTCCATGAATGACCACAATTGGGGGGTTCATACCGCCTTGGTGGGCATAGCGCAGCTTTGGACGACCCATGCCCACACGCTTAGGCTGTTGATGTTCAATCGCCTCCTGCAAGATACGGGTGAGTTTTGGTGTTGGCAACTTAGCCATCGCCGCGGCGTAAGCCAGATCAACATCTTTAAATAGTTCTTTAAGGCCGGTGCCTTTTTTAGCTGAGATTGGGTGCACGTTAGCAAAATCTAAGAAGCGAAGTTTTTGAGCGATCTCCAAACGAGCGCGCTCCTTAACGTAGGAATCCAGACCGTCCCACTTGTTCACCGCAACAACTAAGGCGCGCCCTGCCTCCACAATAAATCCCGCGATGTGCGCATCTTGCTCTGAAATATCTTGCTGGGCATCGAGCATCAAAATCACTACATTGCAATCGGCAATTGCTTGTAATGTTTTAACTACTGAGAATTTTTCAATCGCTTCGAATACTTTTCCACGACGACGTAGACCTGCCGTGTCCACCAAGATATAGGGCTTGCCGTTACGCTCAAATGGAACCTCAATCGCATCACGCGTTGTACCTGGCATGTCAAAAGCAATAACGCGCTCTTCACCGATCAATTTATTAATGAGAGTGGATTTACCCACGTTTGGACGCCCTACTACCGCAATTTTCATTGGGCGATTTGGATCGTTCTCAAGCTCTTCTGGCTCCGGCTCAGGAACTCCCAAGGAATCCAAAGCATCATCGAGCAAACCACGCACACCATCACCGTGCGCCGATGAAATTGGGAATGGCTCACCTAAACCTAGCTCATGAAAGTCCGCAGTCACAATACCCGCCTGCATACCTTCTGTTTTATTTACCGCCAAGATCACCGGTCTGCCAGTCTTGCGCAAGAAATCGGCAATCACTCGGTCTTGAGGCGCCATACCCAAACGACCATCCACCAAGAAAATAATGATGTCAGATTCAGCTACGGCTTGCTTGGTTTGCTTTGCCATCTCGGCAACGATGCCGGTCTTGGCTACAGGCTCAAAACCTCCGGTATCGACGCAAATAAATGCGCGCTCGCCAATGCGACCTTTGCCGTAGTGACGATCTCGAGTTAGGCCTGAGAAATCGGCAACCAAGGCATCACGTGAACGCGTTAAGCGATTAAAGAGGGTCGATTTACCAACGTTAGGACGACCGACAATAGTAATTACTGGATTCATTTTGGACTGTACGCCGCTAGTTTTCCACCTTGAGACTGAACCAAGATGAGGCCACTCACCGCAATCGGTGCGGCCGTGATTGGACTGCTGTCATGACGAATGCGCGCCAGCATTTCACCATTCGCTTGTGAAAGTGCATGCACATAACCCTGCGCATCACCAACGAGTAAAACCTTACCAACCGCCATTGGCTCACCAACATCTCTAAATGTCAGCTGAGTATTTTGCCAAACTTGTGAGCCATCTTTCACGGCAAATGCAGTGACATAGGATCGCTCATTAGATGAGAACACCAAATCAGCACTCTGGGCTGTGCCGGTATAACTTGAGTAGTCTTTGAACCACAATAAGTTACCTGTGCGAGCTTGACCACAACCCACGCGACCTTGATAAGAAACGGCGCAGATAATCTCGCCTTCCATGCTGGGCTTAGCAGTTACATCATTCAGGCGCTCGATTTCAGAGTAGCCTTTAGGAAAAGACACAGGCGTTTCCCATACGAGACCGCCGTTTGCAATCGCAATCATGCCAAATCTTCCGCCAGCAAAACCCGTCACAATGACCTCGTTACCAATCGCCAGCATGCCGTAGCCCACGCGCAAAGACAATGCAGATTGTTGACGTTGATATGTCCATTTACGTGCACCTGTTTGGGCATCAAAGGCAATGAAGCGGTTATCCAATGCACGAATAATGACTACGCCGCCAGCGACTACAGGTTCAGAGAGTACTTCGCTACCGACGCTGACATTCCAGATGGGTTTGCCCGTATCGTCATAGGCATAGACCGTACCTTTAGTGGTGACGACCGCAGTAGTTCGCCCATCAGATCCCGGGCCAATGGATAGGCGATCCGGCACTGAAACTTCCCAAACTTTATTCCCCGTCATCAAATCAATTTTGACTAGATTGCCACGATGGGATGCTGCATATACCGCATCTCCCGCCACTGCTGGATGGAAGTTAAATGACTCAGATGAGCCAACGCTGGTTGACCAGACTGGAGCTAAGTCAAATTGATTGCTGACTGGGACTAGCTCAGCAGGCTGTCGAACACGTGAGCCACCAGAACAAGCCTCCAAGGCCAATACAACAGAACCCAATACTAGGACTGTGCTTGCTAGCTTTGCTACACGTTTGTAAGCCACCATTACTGAGCTACTCCTCCAACGGCATCCAATTTAACCTTCAAGAGACGACGTGCCTCCTCAGGGAATTCTTTTGCTTGGTTTAATTGCTTCCAAGCGGCTTCGTAATTCTTACGGGCATCAGCCGTATTCTTTTGAGCTAAATACCAATCGCCGCGACGCTCCAACCACAGCGGCTCAAATCCAGCTACTGGCTTCTCATTCAAAATGCTATCGGCTTCTGAGAAATCTTTTTCAGATCCTTGCTCGATCAATTGAGCGGTTAAGCGCAATTTAGCCAAAGCCAAATAACCCTGGTCCGCTGAATTCTTGGCAGCCCAGCGCAAATAATCCATTGCTTTTGCTGTGTCACCAGCATCCGAGGCAATCTTCGCAGCAACCAGACTCGACATTGCCGCATAAGGGGTGCCAGAAAACTGCTTTTGCAAATCATCAGCAGCGCGCAAGGTTTGATCCTTATCGCCCTTGTTAATAGCAACCACCATCGTCTCGTATAACTGTGAAGCAGCTGCAGCTTGGCTTGTGCGCCACCATTGATAGCCACTATAGGCTGCATAAGCAAATAAAGCAGCAGTCACCACTCCCGTGATGAGGTTGCGATATTTTTGCCAGAATGCTTTCAGTTGATCTAACTGTTCTTGTTCTTCTAGGTCTAAAGGCATGTCAATCCAAGCTAATAAATACGGTATTTAAATACGACTTTAATAATCAATCAGGTAATTCTATTCGGTGGCGCCCACTATGGCATCAATTACTGCTTCTACAACGCTATCAAGCGCTACGGCCTTCTGCTCACCACTGCTACGCAAATCCTTGAGTTGAGCCTCATTTTTAGCCAATTCATCCGGCCCAATGATGACAGCATAGGCTGCCCCACTCGCATCAGCCTTCTTCATTTGAGACTTAAAACTGGCCGTTTGGCCATCTGGAGGGCAAAACAGAATGACATCGACCCCAGCATTACGCAGGCGCTCGGCAATAATCATGGCAGCAGTCAGGGTTTCACCACCCTGGTGAATCACAAAGGCGTCACATTGAGCCTGGGCTTCCGGCAATGATCCAGAGACCTTCATTAATTCGAGGACGCGTTCCATGCCCATTGCCCAACCACAGGCTGGTGCAGCTTTACCGCCCATTCGCTCGATCAGGGGATCATAACGGCCACCGCCGGCAATCGTGCCCTGAGCACCTAATTCTTCGGTAATCCACTCGAATACGGTGAGATTGTAGTAATCCAGACCGCGAACTAAACGAGGATTGATCTTGCAAGGGATATTGTTAGCTTTGAGTAAAGCCTGAACCCCGTCGAAATGCTTTAGCGATTCTTCACCCAAGAAATCCAATAACTTTGGAGCACCTTCAATCAAAGCCTGCATTGCTGGATTTTTAGAATCCAAGATACGCAATGGATTTGTCAATAAACGACGTTGTGAATCCTCATCCAGTTGCTCTTGATTCTTTTCAAAATAAGCCACTAAGGCCGCGCGATGCTCCGCGCGCTCATTAGCCTGCCCTAAAGAGTTAATCTCCAAACGTACACCTTGAAGACCGAGCTCATCCCACAAACGCTGACCCATCAGGATCATTTCCGCATCAATATCGGGACCGGCAAAACCAAGAGCCTCAATACCAAATTGATGGAACTGACGATAACGACCACGCTGTGGACGCTCATGACGGAACATGGGACCGGTATACCAGAGACGCTTGGGCCCTTCGTACAACAAATTATTTTCAATGACAGAGCGAACCAGTGCAGCAGTACCTTCAGGACGCAAAGTGAGCTGCTCACCATTGAGGCGATCTTCAAAGGAGTACATTTCTTTTTCAACAATATCAGTTACCTCACCAATACCGCGCTGGAATACTGCCGTCGCCTCCACAATGGGGGTGCGCAAGAACTCATAACCATAGGCGCGCGTGAGATCGCGTAAGACATGCTCAAGATGCGTCCACTGATTAGCATCTGCCGGCAAGAGATCATTCATGCCGCGAACACCATTAATCTTTTGGATCTTTTGGGCTTTAGCTGGGTTTACCTGGTCAGTCATGATGTTCTTGTAATGTAGTTTTATTGTTTTTGTTTTTGAGTGTTGCTTTGACTTCTTACTTTTATATATCTGCTACTTCGGCGAGTAGTGCTGATTGACATAATTATCAACAATGACCTGAAACTCTTGGGCAATATTTTCACCACGCAAGGTCTTCACCTTCACGCCATCAACGAAAACAGGCGCCGCAGGAGTCTCGCCAGTACCCGGCAATGAGATGCCAATATTAGCGTGCTTACTCTCACCAGGCCCATTGACGATACAACCCATTACGGCAACATTCATAGCCTCAACGCCTGGATGGGTTTTCTTCCACACTGGCATTTGTTGGCGCAGATAGGACTGAATATTGGCAGCCAATTCCTGGAAGGTGGTGCTTGTAGTTCTGCCACACCCAGGACAAGCAATGACCATCGGCGTGAAATTACGCAATCCCATGGTTTGCAAAATCTCTTGAGCCACAATAATCTCATTCTCACGCGGCGCACCAGGATCCGGCGTTAAAGAAACTCGAATGGTGTCACCAATACCCTCTTGCAACAAGATTCCCATTGCCGCTGTTGAAGACACAATGCCTTTGCTGCCCATACCTGCTTCAGTAAGACCCAAATGTAGCGGGTAATCAGAGCGGCGAGAAAGATCGCGATATACGGCAACCAAATCTTGCACATTACTCACCTTGCAAGACAGCAAAATTTGATTGGGGCTCATGCCCAACTCAACTGCTTTCTCAGCAGACTGGAGTGCCGACTGAATCAAAGCTTCAATCATGACTTCTTGAGCAGTCTTGGGGGCTGGCAATGCAGCATTACTATCCATGACGCTCGCGAGCAAGTCTTGATCTAAGCTACCCCAGTTCACGCCAATCCGAATGGGCTTGTCATATTTGCAAGCAGCTTCAATCATTTGTGCAAATTGCGGATCGCGTTTCGCGCCCTTACCTACGTTACCCGGATTAATACGGTATTTCGATAAAGCCTTGGCGCACTCTGGGTAATCATTCAATAAAGTATGGCCGTTGTAATGAAAGTCGCCAATCAAAGGTACCAACACATCCATCTTATCCAGCTGCTCACGAATGTAGGGCACTGCCGCAGCAGCAGCTGGTGTATCTACCGTAATACGAACCATCTCTGATCCTGCACGAGCCAGCTCTTTTACCTGAATAGCAGTGCCAACTGCATCGGCCGTATCGGTATTCGTCATGGACTGAACACGCACCGGCGCATCGCCACCGATCGTGACAATATTTGTTTTCCAAGCAACGGTAGCTTGACGCGTTGCGCGCTTAGGCGCTGGGCCTAATGGTAGCGGCGGAAGATTACTAGATGAATTACTCATTGGACTTGTTTTGTTAAATCAGTCGTCTAATCTTTTAAGCCATTGCACTGGGTGCTCGGCTTGATACTCTTGCTCTTCTTCGTCATCATGGTCAAGATCTTCTGCATCGCCCTCTTGATCCATCTTGATTTGATTGTCATGGACTGCGCGCTCACGCACTCGAGTGCGATCCACCACATCACCTGCCAATTGGCCGCAGGCTGCTGCGATATCATCGCCGCGGGTTTTGCGTACAGTTGCAACCATGCCAGCATCCAACAAAATGCTGGCAAACGCATGAACGCGCTGGGCTGATGAACGCTTTAGCCCAGACTCTGGGAATGGATTAAATGGAATGAGGTTGACCTTGCACTTAATATTGGCCAATAAGCGCACCAGCTCTTTTGCCTGAATGTCAGAGTCATTCACACCATCGAGCATGCAGTATTCAAAGGTTAAGAAATCCCTTGGTGCGAAAGGTAAATAACGTTCGCAGGCGGCCAACAACTCCCTTAAGGGATATTTAATGTTTAGCGGAACAAGCTGATCACGCAATTTATCGTTCGGCGCATGCAAGGACACGGCCAAAGCCACCGGGCAATCTTGTGCCAAGCGATCAATCATCGGCACTACACCAGAGGTGGATACGGTAACGCGACGACGCGATAAACCATAGGCCCTATCATCAAGCATTAAGCGCAAAGCAGTGACAACATTGTCATAGTTGAGTAGAGGCTCGCCCATGCCCATGAATACGACATTGGAGATTACGCGACCGGTATGCTCCCAGCCTGGGGTTGGATATTGCTCGATACGACGAACCGCATTGGGATCATTGCGTAGCAAGTGCTCCGCGAACCAGAGTTGCCCAATGATTTCACCAGCGGTAAGGTTGCGTGAAAAGCCTTGATGCCCAGTTGAGCAAAAGCGACAATTAACAGCGCAGCCAGCCTGAGAAGAGATACACAGAGTGCCACGATCATCCTCGGGAATGAATACTGACTCCACAGCATTGCCAGCGCCAACATCCAGCAACCATTTTCGGGTGCCATCTGCTGCGTGCTCATCTTTAATGACCGGGAGAGAAAGAACTTCAGCCTTATCGAGCAGTGTTGCTCGAAAGCTTTTTGCTAAATCACTCATGTCGTTGATGTCAGAAACACCACGCTGGTGTATCCACTGCATGAGTTGCTTTGCCCTAAAGGGCTTTTCATTCAACCCCGCGACATATGCCGCCATTTGGTCGGCATCAAAATCTAAGAGATTTACGCGCGGGGAGGTCAATACGCCTACTTATGTATTAAATAGGTTTTGAAAATTAACGATTGAAAACGTTCATGCCGGCGAAGAAGAATGCAACTTCTACAGCAGCCGTTTCAGGAGCGTCGGAACCGTGAACTGCATTCGCATCGATGCTATCAGCGAAGTCAGCACGAATAGTGCCAGCGTCAGCTTTCTTAGGATCGGTAGCACCCATCAAATCGCGGTTCTTAGCGATAGCGCCTTCGCCTTCTAATACCTGAATCATGACAGGACCAGAAATCATGAAGCTCACCAAATCTTTGAAGAAGGGACGTGCAGCATGAACAGCGTAAAACTGCTCAGCTTCAGCTTGTGACAAATGCGCCATTCTGGACGCAACAATCTTCAAACCAGCAGATTCAAAACGGTCATAGATCTTGCCGATAACGTTTTTTGCTACAGCATCAGGTTTGATAATAGAAAGGGTGCGTTCAATAGCCATGTAAAACTCCAATAGTGATTTCAAAGATTTATGCTGAATTGGTGGCTAACTGGACTGCGGAAGAAATTCTTTCCCGCTTCCTACAGCGCACTTCAATTTCAGCGACCCCCGAATTATACATCGGCTGACGGTATTTACCCTGATCTGGCTAGCGCTAAGCCATTGAATTTACAGGGCATAACCCTGCAGCCTGTAGTCTTTTTCAGTGTATTTTGATGGGGGACTTGAAATTAACCTATTTTGTCTATACTTATTGTCAACAGCCCCTAGTGGGCTCGTGTAATTACTATGAAAAAGGAGTCAATATGAGCGATCTTAACTCTTACGGCTTTGGGCAAACTGGCTCGATTAGCACCCCTCAGGTACGCAACCGCGTACTTCGCAATACCTACGCCCTTTTGGCGCTCTCGATGGTGCCCACCGTCATTGGTGCTTGGCTAGGCGTTGCTTTTGGTCTGAACTTTATGGCAAGCAGTCCTTTCTTGGGCTTTATCGTCTTTATGGCGATCGCTTTTGGCTTTTTCTGGGCCATTGAGAAAAACAAGGACACTGGCGCTGGCGTTCTACTACTCTTAGGCTTCACCTTCTTTATGGGCATCATGATGTCCGGTTTGGTGGGCTACACCCTTAACAGCTATAGCAACGGTGCCGCACTCATCATGCTGGCCTTTGGTGGCACTGCAGCGATTTTTGCAGTCATGGCAACGATTGCCACTGTGAGCAAAAGTGATTTTGCTGGTATGGGTAAATGGTTGATGGTGGGCGTACTACTCTTGATTGTGGCTTCTTTGGCGAACATCTGGTTGCAGTTGCCCGCCCTAATGTTGACTGTGATGGTGTTGGCAATTGCGATTTTCTCTGCCTTCATCTTGGTTGACGTTCAGCGCATCATCAACGGTGGCGAAACCAACTACATCATGGCTACGCTAGCGATCTACTTAGATGTCTATAACGTCTTTACCAACTTGCTAGCTCTGCTAGGCATTGTTGGCGGCAACAGAGACTAAATAGCCTTTTGCAAAATACTGAGCTTCACACAAAGGCGCCTGCGGGCGCCTTTTTAATTGCCCACAAAAATATTGATAGCCAATGCAAGGGCAAATAAGATTAAAAGGATCGACAAACTATCTGAGGCTTTCATGACAAGCTCCTAGAGTGGATTAAGGCGTTTACAGAATAAATAATCTGCTTCAGTTCAATCTACGCTCAAACCAGAGTCTTGCATTAATATATTGCACCGCAACATCACATTATGCACCTCAGTTGTGCAGACTATGCCACTCAATGAGGGTTCAGCTCACATTGCTGCGCTCAAAAACCGCCATCGACTCGACATGGGAGGTGTGGGGGAACATATTGACGATCCCAGCACTCTTGAGGACATAGCCCGCTTGATGACACAGAATCTCTGTATCCCTAGCTAGGGTTTTGGGATTGCAAGAGACGTACACGATACGTTGAGGAGGTAAATCGCTCTGTTGATCGTGTAGTTGTGCCAATGCCTGACAGATCTCCATGGCACCCTCACGCGGGGGATCCATTAGCCACCGTTCAGCTTTACCCCAAGAGGCAATTGTCTCGGTGCTCACTTCAAATAAATTACTACGCATAAAACTGGCCTTACCTGCCAACAGATTATGTTGAGCATTTTCATTCGCTCGCGTTGTTAAGCTTTCTAAGCCTTCAATACCCAAGACGGTACTTGCCCTTCTCGCTAACGGTAATGTGAAGTTACCAATGCCACAAAACAAATCGAGCACACGATCGCTTGGCTGAACTTCCAGCAGACGAATCGCCCTGCTTACTAAAGCACGATTCATCATATGATTTACTTGGGTAAAGTCAGCCGGCTTAAAAGGCATCTCCACTTCAAACTCAGGCAGTCGATAGCAAAGCTTGCCGGTGAGGGGATAGAACGGCGCAACGGTTTCAATACCCTTGGGCTGTAACCAAACCCAAACCTGGTATTGGTCAGCAAAATCCCTGAGGAGCTGTTCGTCGGCCGGAGTTAATGGCAGTAGATTCCTAAAAACCAATGCAGTTACTGGTTTTAATTTTCTGGGATCATCAGAATTGGGATCTTCAGGCTCCCCCACTGCAATTTCAATTTGAGGCATGCGATCAACAATGGATAAACCCATTACCAATTTACGCATCGCTGGAAGTAAATCTGAAACATGCTTAGGCAAGATCTCGCAAGCAGTCATATCTGCAACATAGCCGCTCTTGCCCTCATGAAAGCCAATCAGTACAGTACCTTTTTTAATGGAGCGATTGACTGCGCTTAAACGTGCTCGATGACGATACTCCCATGCTGGCCCACCCATCGGGCGGAGGATTTCTTCGGGGACTACTTTGGCAATGTGCTTAAGGTCATCCTCCAGCACGCGCTGCTTCATGGCCACCTGCGCCCGAATATCCAAGTGCTGCATGGTGCAACCGCCGCAAACACCAAAGGCTTTGCATTTAGGTTCTGCTCTAAATACGGCAGGCTTGAGGATGTCGAGAACTTTTGCTTTACTGAAGCGGGCTTTATCTCGAGTAACGACGTACGTTACTAACTCAGTCGGTAGCGCACCTTGAATAAAAATGACTTTACCGCTTTGGCCTTGAGCGGCCTCTTCTTCATTGGGGGCTAAGCGCGCAATACCTTGAGCATCAAGATCAAGAGATTCAACTCGTACAGGCTCAGTCACAACAATATGTACTGGCTTCTCCCCTCTACGCATCTGAAGCAAAACCCAAGAGATATTCTTGCCACTGAGCGCCATGAGGCTCTTTCGATTCCGTTTCTAAATAGGCTTTAACGAAAGTAATCTCTTCTTTGTACTCTTCCAGAGAGAAGCCGCCACGCATTAATTGAAAGCGGCAATACATGAGATAGGTATTGACCACATCAGTTTCACAATAGCGACGGATCTCATCAATCTTGCCGTCTTGATATGCAGGCCATACTTGACTGCCATCCATACCCATCTTTCCCGGAAAGCCACAGAGCTTTGCCAAGCCATCTAATGGTGCATTTGCTCTGCCATTAAATTTTGCTAAGAGGTCCATCATATCCAAGTGACGCATGTGATAACGGCTGATGTAGTTATTCCACTTGAACTCACGGCTGTCATTTTCTTGACTCTCACCCATCTCCCAATAACGTGACGCTTGGACATGATTTGCTAAGGCGCGGTAATGTAATACCGGCAAGTCAAAGCCACTGCCATTCCAAGATACCAATTGCGGGGTGTACTTCTCAACTAGCTCAAAGAAGGTCTGAATCAGCACTTTCTCATCATCCTGCGCATTGCCTAGCGTTCCCACCTTAATTTGAGGCGAGCCATCTTTCGTTGTTCTGCGTATGACGCACGAGATGGCGCAGATGCGTTGCAGATAGAGCGGCAGAAACTCACTACCCGTCTTCTCAGCACGCTCAGCCATCGCTTTGGCTGCGACCTCGCTATCTGACATGCTCTCTGGATAGTCATTCAGGCGACGAAGCCCCGCTACATCTGGAATAGTTTCAATATCAAATACGAGAACGGTTGCCATAGCGAAGCCTACTTAAACAACAGTTACTGCAAGTATGGCGTTGGATTTACCGGCTTGCCATTGACACGCAATTCGAAGTGGAGTTTTACCGAGTTTGCATCGGTATCGCCCATCTCAGCAATCTTCTGCCCCTTCTTCACGGCATCACCCTCTTTGACCAAGAGTGTGCGGTTGTGGGCATAGGCTGTGAGGTAGGTGTTGTCATGCTTGATGATTACCAGATTACCGTAACCACGCAAGCTATTGCCAGCGTAGACGACTTTGCCATCAGAGGCAGCTGTTACTGGGTCGCCTAACTTACCGGCAATATCAATACCCTTGGTTTTTTCACTAAAATCATCGCTCACCTTGCCTTTAGCGGGCCAAGACAAACGAATGCCAGGTTCGGCAACCATTTCTTTTGAAGGGTCTGATTTAGATGCATCGACCTTTGGCGCATCTGTTTTTGCTATATCGGCATTAGCAGAGGGCTTGACTGCTGGCTTTACGGCTGACTTTGAGCCTGCTGGCGGCCTCACCAAAATGAGATCATCTACTTCAATCTGATTGGGGTTGGAAATATTGTTCCACTGCGCTAAATCACGCGGGGATTGCCCGTTATCCAAGGCAATACGTGCCAAGGTATCGCCACGCTTAACGCGATAGTAGCCAGGAGGCGTAGACTCGCTGCTGCCACCACTGCGATCCACTACCGTCGCTGGCTTTGCTCTTGGCGTGGTCGAACAGCCGATATTGAGCAGCAATGCGCTAGCGGCAAAGATCGTCAAGAGGTATTTAGTTATTAAATTCATGGGATATCTCATACTACCCCTGATTGTAAGGGGACAAAAAAGACC
>CANBPJ010000007.1 GCA_947371415.1 Burkholderiaceae bacterium
ACCGCGTTTCACCGTAACTAAATACGCTCGTCTCTGTGGCCCTATTCCTCACGTCGCCGTGGATGGTCGTTAACCATCACCCTATCCTATGGAGTCCGGACTTTCCTCCCCCTCAATAAAGAGGCGGCGATTGCCCAATTGACTCTGCGACTGCAGTCTAACGCAGTCGCAGAAATTTAGTCTAAAAATAAATTGTGGGAATACTTGGGTCGACTAAGCCAATGTCCAGGCAATGCTTTCTCCAGCACGCAGTGGCACGATGGTTTCACCCCCTAGAGGTAGTTCAGCCGGAATGCTTTGCGTTTGCTTAAGCAAGGAGATAGTTTTGGTATTGCGTGGTAAAGAATAAAAATCGGGGCCAAATAAACTGGCAAAGCCCTCAAGCTTGTCCAACTTACCGACACTCTCAAATGCTTCAGCATATAAACCCAAGGCATTAAATGCGCTGTAGCAACCAGCACACCCACAAGCAGCCTCTTTTGCGCCCTTAGAGTGTGGCGCACTATCGGTACCCAAGAAAAATCTGGGGCTGCCACTCGTGGCCACCTCTAGTAAGGCAACACGGTGCTCCTCACGCTTTAGCACCGGCAAACAATAGTTATGAGGACGAATACCGCCAGCAAAAATCGCATTGCGGTTCATCAGTAAATGCTGTGGCGTGATAGTGGCGGCTAAACTATTTTTTCCACCCGTTTGAGCATCACGGACATAGTGAGCAGCCTGCTTGGTGGTGATATGTTCAAACACAATCTTGAGCTCAGGAAAATCTTTACGCAAAGGCTCGAGGACCTGATCAATAAACACTGCTTCACGATCAAAGATATCAATCTCAGAACTAGTGACTTCACCATGCACTAACAATGGCATTCCAACGGCCTGCATTGCCTCAAGTGCAGCATAGCAACGTTTGATATTGCTCACACCTGCATCGCTATTGGTTGTGGCTCCAGCAGGATACAACTTAAAAGCGGCGATACCTCCCGCTTTCGCCTTTCGAACTTCATCAGCGGAAGTATTGTCAGTGAGATACAAAGTCATCAATGGTGTAAAGCCATCGATACCTAAAGATTTGAGGCTCTCTTCAATCCGAGTGCGATAGGCGTTTGCCAAATCTACTGTAGTTACCGGCGGCTTCAAATTTGGCATGATGATGGCACGAGCAAATTGACGTGCAGTATCCGCCAACACAGCCTTCATGACTTCACCATCACGAATATGTAAATGCCAGTCATCTGGTTGGAGCAATTGGATTTGAGTTGGGCTAGTAGGCATGTATGTTGATATTGACTGAATTAATTAAGCAAGATGATGCGGAAATCATTCACATTAGTAAGTGTAGGGCCAGTTTCCACTAAAGCGTCTAATTGAGCAAAAAAACCATAGCAATCATGTTGCTCTAAATACTGGGCAGGAAACAAACCTTGCTCCTCTGCAGTCTGCCGAATAGCCGGGGTGAACCAGGCTCCCGCATTCTTCTCACTGCCATCAATACCGTCAGTATCAGCAGCCAAAGCAGCTATCTTTTGAATATCCACAGAAGCGGCAAAGAGTGAGAGTAAATATTCGCTACAACGACCGCCCCGTCCTTTGAGTTCTGCAGGAATGGTGACCGTACACTCGCCTCCAGAAATGAGGGCTACGCGTTTGCCGGCTTGATTTGCCGAATAATGGCGCGCTATTGCCGCCTGAGCAACACCCACTGCTTGCGCCTCACCGGTAATCGTGTCGCCCAATATTACCGGCTCGTATCCTTGAGTACGGATATGGTCAGCTGCTGCCTCAAGACTTTTATAAGCTGTGGCAATGACATGGTTTTTCACCTGGGCATGTTGCAAATCGGCCGCCTTTAATGTCTCCGGCACTTCACCGGATAGGCCGCGATTCAAATGAAGCAAAACAGATGCGGGGATTGATCCCCGACCTAAACCATATTTAACCAAAACATCTAGGGCATCCTGATAAGTGGAATGGTCTGCGGCGCATGGTCCGCTTGCAATATCTGCCGGGGAATCGCCAGTGACATCAGAAATGAGTAAAGCTTCTACTCGAGCCCCCCGGGCAATAGCCAATCTCGCTAAGTTACCACCCAAGATAGCAGACAAGTGTTTACGCACCACATTCATTTCTTCGATGGGCGCGCCCGAGCGTAATAACGCTTCTGTAGTCTGCCGCATATCGTCAATGCTGATGCCAGCCTGAGGCAAAGTGAGTAAGCTAGATCCACCGCCCGAGATCAACGCAATCAAAACGTCACCTGTTTGCAGTTCACCAACTAAGCGATAGATTTCTTTAGCGCCATCCATACCTGCTTGGTCTGGGACGGGGTGCCCTGCTTCAATAATTCGAATATGGGCAGTTGGTGAGCTGTGGCCATAACGAGTCAACACCACGCCTTCAACATCGACCTGAGGCCAATCGGATTTGGCATACGACTCTAATGCACTGGCCATGGAAGCGCTGGCTTTACCTGCACCCACTACAACACACCTTCCTTTGGGCTCGTGCCCAAGCGGAAAGATCTTAGCTAAATATTGTGGAACAATGATCTGAGGATCAGCTACCGCTACCGCAGCTGCAAAGGCTTTTTTAAGAATAGTTTCTTGCTGGCTCATCAAGATATTCTAATCAAGAGCAGCACGCTCTTGCATTTGCCACATCTCTGCATACCGACCGTTGGCTGCTAAAAGTTCAGAATGGGTTCCTCGCTCTACGATCTGCCCATGATCCATTACCAAAATTTGGTCTGCATGAACGATAGTTGAGAGTCGGTGAGCAATGATCAAAGTGGTGCGATTTTTAGCAAGGCCAAGCAACTCCTCCTGAAACGCGCGCTCTGTCTTAGAGTCTAAAGCTGAAGTGGCCTCGTCAAAGATCAGCATCGCAGGCTTCTTCAGCAATGTTCGCGCAATGGCGACACGCTGCTTTTCACCGCCAGACAACTTTAGACCACGCTCGCCTACTTGCGTGTCATAGCCATCCGGTAGACGCTTAATAAAGCCATCAATCTGCGCAGCTCTAGCTGCCTCATGGACTTCTTCCATAGAGGCCTGTGGATTACCATAGGCAATGTTGTAGCCAATAGTGTCATTAAATAAGACGGTATCTTGCGGGACGATACCGATAGCCCTACGCAGACTGGCTTGAGTAACACCCACAATATTCTGATCATCAATCAGGATCTTGCCAGACTGCACATCATAAAAACGAAAGAGCAAGCGGGCCAAAGTACTCTTACCCGCTCCGCTTTGCCCAACTACCGCAGTAATTGTGCCGGCTGGAATATTAAAGCTGACATCATGCAGGATTTCTCGCTTGGCATCATAGTGAAAAGAGACGTTCTCAAAACGAACATCTGGGCCGCGACCTTGATTGCTAATATTTAAGGGCTGAGCATTAGGTACATCAGCAATCTCCTTCTCAGTATTGAGAAGAGAGAACATCCGATCCATATCAGTGAGAGCCTGCTTGATCTCACGATAGATCACCCCTAAGAAATTCAGAGGAATGTAAAGCTGAATCATCAAAGTATTGACCAGCACGAGATCGCCTAAAGTCATTGAGCCATCAATCACACCCAAGGTTGCGCGCCATAAAATCATCACTAAACCAACTGCAATAATGGTTTGCTGACCAAAATTTAGTAGCGCTAAAGATTTTTGGGATTTGACTGCGGCAGCCTGATAACGCACGAGATTTTGATCGTAGCGACTCGCTTCAAAAGCCTCATTACCAAAATACTTCACTGTCTCGAAATTTAATAAGGAATCAATCGCCTTCTGATTAGCCTTTGAATCCATGTCATTCATGGTGCGGCGGAAATGGGTGCGCCACTCAGTTACGACTACTGTGAAGCCTATATAAAGAACTAAGGCAACCAAAGTAATTGCCGAAAACCAAATATCGTATGCATAGGCGAAGTAGCCCAGTACCAAGCAAAACTCAATCAGGGTAGGCAGAATGCTGTAAAGCGAATAGGAGATCAGCGATTGAATACCGCGAGTACCGCGCTCAATATCCCTACTCACGCCACCCGTCTGACGGGCCAAATGAAAGCTCAGGGCCAAAGAGTGCAAATGCTCAAAGACTTGCAGGGCTACTTTACGTACTGCGTTTTGAGTAACGCGGGCAAAGAGAGATTCACGCAATTCCGTAAATAAGGAAGCGGAGATTCTTAATAGGCCATAGGCCAATATCAATCCAGCGGGCACTACAAGCAATGCTTGTGGAGAAACTGCCTTGATGTTGAGGGCGTCAATCAAATGCTTCATCAGGATTGGGATGCCAAGGTTAGTAACCTTAGCAGCAACCAAACAAGTTAGAGCAATCGCAACTCTAACTTTGTACTCCAGTAGGTAGGGGAGTAAATCACGAATGACTTTCCAATCACTCCCCTGCGCAGGTTTTGAATCTCCTGTCGAATGGTGATGCCCGGATGAATGTCTCATCTCTCTATCTTAGTCACTTATTTATTTAGACGCAGAGAGTAGTTGCAGAATGGCCTCGCCATTACTACGGGAAAAACATTTGCTTGCTGCCTCGGGATAAGGTAGCCACTGATAGGCTACATGCTCTCTTGGGGCTAATGTGATCTGAATATCATCTGGCACTAGCAATGAGAACCAATGCTCAGTATTGCTAGTGACTCCGGAAGCATAGCGATGGCGCCACTGCGGGTAAATCTCATACTCGATCTGATGATGCATATCCCGCAAAGAGTGTGCCGGAAGAGACTGAACATCAATACCGGTTTCCTCAAGAACTTCGCGTGCAGCAGCTAAGCTGAGATCCTCATCAATAGCATCCACGCTACCGGTAACAGATTGCCAAAAGTTCGCTTTATCAGCTCGCTCAATCAGCAAGACTTCCCCATTCGATTGATAGATCACTACTAAAACCGAAATGGGGATTTTCAAAATACTTTAAATACTTTCCTGCTTAGGCAGCTGGAGTAGCTTGACGCAAACGAATGTGCAGCTCTTTTAACTGACGTTCATCAACTGGGCTAGGAGCCTGAGTGAGCAAGCACTGTGCACGTTGTGTTTTAGGGAAAGCAATCACATCACGAATAGACTCAGCGCCCGTCATCATAGTCACAATACGATCCAAACCAAATGCAACACCGCCATGTGGAGGCGCGCCATACTGCAATGCATCCAATAAGAATCCAAACTTCGCCTGAGCTTCTTCAGCACCAATCTTCAAGGCGCGGAAGACCTGGCTCTGAACTGCCTCTTGATGAATACGAACAGATCCGCCACCAATTTCGCTACCGTTGAGAACCATGTCATAAGCTTTAGCCAAACACTTACCTGGATCAGATTCGAGATACTGCATATGCTCGTCTTTAGGGCTAGTAAATGGATGGTGGCAAGCTACCCAACGGGCTTCGCCTTCATCGTAATCAAACATCGGGAAGTCAACTACCCACAATGGTTTCCAACCTTCAGTCGAAAGGCCATGCGCCTTACCCCAGGCGGAGTGGCCAATCTTTAAACGCAAACCACCGATAGCATCATTCACTACTTTTTCTTTATCAGCACCGAAGAAAATAATGTCGCCATCTTTAGCGCCTGTGCGCTTCAAGATGCCTTCGATCGCAGCATCATGCAAGTTCTTCACGATTGGGGATTGCAAGCCATTACGACCTTCTGCAACAGAGTTCACCTTAATCCATGCCAAACCTTTGGCGCCATAGATAGCGACAAACTGGGTGTAGTCATCGATTTCGCTACGGCTAATTTCAGAACCGCCTGGAACGCAGAGACCGACAACACGACCACCCTCTTGATTGGCTGCACCAGAGAAGACTTTGAAATCCACATCTTTCATTAAGTCGGTCAATTCTGTGAACTCAAAGTTCACACGAAGATCCGGCTTATCCGAGCCAAAACGCGCCATACCCTCAGAGTAAGGCATGGTTGGGAATGGATTTGGCAACTCTACATTCATGGTGGTTTTAAAAATATGACGAATCATGTTTTCAAATAACTCACGGATTTCTAACTCATCCAAGAAGGCTGTTTCACAGTCAATCTGAGTAAATTCAGGCTGACGGTCAGCACGCAAGTCTTCATCGCGGAAACACTTCGTGATTTGGTAGTAGCGATCAAAGCCAGCCACCATCAGCAACTGTTTAAATAACTGAGGCGATTGTGGCAAAGCAAAGAACTGACCATCATGCACACGGGATGGCACCAAATAATCACGCGCGCCTTCAGGCGTGCTCTTTGTCAACATCGGAGTTTCAATATCAATGAAGCCAGCAGCATCTAAATAACGACGGCATTCCATGGCAACGTTGTAACGCAGACGCAAATTCTTTTGCATCTGCGGACGACGTAAGTCGAGAACACGATGCGTTAGACGGGTCGTCTCAGATAAATTCTCATCCTCCAACTGAAATGGAGGAGTAATCGATGCATTTAAGATAACTAAGCTGTGGCAAAGGACTTCAATCTTACCGCTCACTAAATCATTATTCTCAGTGCCAGCAGGACGCGCACGTACCAAACCTTTGACCTGAATACAAAACTCGTTGCGCACCTGTTCGGCCAAAGCAAACATGTCTGGGCGATCTGGATCGCATACTACCTGCACAAAGCCCTGGTGATCGCGCAAATCAATAAAAATCACACCACCGTGGTCGCGGCGACGATTTACCCAACCAGAGAGGGTCACTTCTTGACCAATGAGTGATTCAGTTACCTGGCCGCAGGTATGGCTTCGCATCGACATAACAATTTCCTATAAATCAAAAATGATGGTTTGACCCACTAGCAGTCAAACCAGTTGAACTGGTGGGGGGAACGGATCCCATTGAAACAATATGCTTGAGCGCCTCTTCAACACTCATCTCTAACTCAATGGTGTGTGCACGTGGGACGATCATAAAAAATCCAGAGGTTGGATTTGGAGTGGTTGGTAAAAATACATTGACGTAATCTTCGCCCAACTTCGCGGCAACCTCTCTTGCGGGCATACCCGTCTGAAATGCAATCGCCCAAGAATCTGCATGTGGATAGCGAATCAGCAATGCCTTACTAAAAGCTTGGCCGTTGCCAGAAAATAAAGTAGAAGATACTTGTTGAACGCTGGAATAAATCGATCGCACAATCGGAATGCGATTTACCAGTCGATCCCATACCTTCATCCACCACTGCCCTGCAAAATTAATGGCAAGCAGGCCGGTCAACATAATCACGAACACCACAATTAAGATACCGACGCCGGGTAATTCGCGGAAATGCTGTAAATCGTGAGCAAACTGATTTGGGAATACCGCAATAATGGCATGCATCACGGAGCCAAAAACACCGTCGAGTAGGCCCAAGCCCCATGCAATCACCCAAATGGTGATTGACATCGGTGCCCACACCAGAATGCCTGCAATAAAGTATTTTTTCATTTGCTTATGCTTACGCTTTGCCTAACCTGACATTTTAGCGGTTTAAGCGGTGACAGGCGACAGTCTAATAAAGACCAAGGCCGATGATTAAAATCCCAGCCAAAAAGCCTCCAGCGAACAGTAACGCCCCAACCAACAGGCGGTGAGTACGCCTTTCCTGCAATAAAAGGCCTTTTAAGACCTCTAATTCAGGGTTTTGCTCTCTCATTGGGGTACGTGCTTGCGCCAAACTCTCTGCTATCAGGCGGGGTAAAGTTGGCAAAATTTGTGCCCAGCTTGGTGCCTCAGCCTTGATACCATCCACCAAAGCTCTCCAACCAAGTTGCTGACTGATCCATTTTTCCAAAATGGGCTTGGCAGTCTTCCAGAGATCCAGATCAGGATCTAGCTGACGAGCAAGCCCCTCTACGTTCAATAAAGTCTTCTGTAGCAAAGTGAGTTGAGGCTGAATCTCCACCTTAAAACGGCGTGAAGTTTGAAATAAACGCATCAACACGATCCCCAAGGAGATTTCTTTTAAAGGGCGGTCAAAGTAAGGTTCACAAACTGAACGTACTGCACCCTCGAGCTCCTCCACTCGCGTATTAGCCGGGACCCAACCTGATTCAATATGCAATTCCGCAACACGGCGGTAATCGCGATTAAAGAAGGCGAGGAAATTTAAAGCAAGATAACTTTTATCGGACTGACTCAGCGCACCAACAATGCCGAAATCCAAAGAAATAAACCGGCCAAATGTTTTTGGCTCCAAGCTAATCATGATGTTTCCAGGATGCATATCTGCATGAAAGAAGCCATGCTCAAATACTTGTGTGAAAAATATTTCTACGCCATCTGCGGCCAACTTTTTAAAATCGACGCCAGCGGCACGCAACTCTGCAGTGCGCCCAATAGAAATGCCATCCATCTTTTCCATGACGATGACATTGGTGTGACATAAATCCCAATACATCTCCGGAATCATTAACTTCTGAGAGTCGACAAAATAGCGACGCAACTGACTTGCATTTGCTGCTTCACGCATGAGATCCAACTCATCATGCAAATATGTATCGAATTCCGCAACGTTTTCACGAGGCTTCAGACGACGACCATCCTCTGAAAGTCTCTCAATAATTTTTGCTAAGTCATATAGCAGGGCAAGGTCGCCATCAATGATTGGCAGAATGCCGGGACGTAAGACTTTGACTGCTACAGCGCGACCTTCCCACTCAGGATGTTTTTCAGTCCCACGTAATAAACCAAAGTGCACTTGAGCCACAGAGGCACTAGCCACGGGGGTCGCATCAAAACTAATAAATACTTCTGGAATCGATTTTCCAAGCGCTTGTTCAATCAAGCGACAAGACTCTTCATTGGAAAAGGGTGGAACTTGATCCTGCAACTTTGCCAATTCATTAGCAATGTCTTCAGGCAATAAGTCGCGACGAGTAGAAAGTACTTGCCCGAACTTGACAAAGATCGGACCAAGCGCCTCTAAAGTCAAACGAATACGCTCACCTCTGGGCAAAGATTCGCCTGGTGAGGTCCAGCAAATAATGGTTAATACACCACGACGAATGCCGGGCTTCAGAATATCGCGTAGTAATGGCAACAAGCCATAGCGCCATGCGGTAAAGAAAATAAAGGAGAGGCGAGCAAGACGACGCACGATGAATTAGCCTTTTCGCTCTAAAAGTTGGATCCGCTTTTCCATGCGATCAACCGCATCACGCAATACGCTTAATTCATTTTTGCGAATCATAAAATCTCGTTTATTCAAAAGTACTTTTCTTTCTTCGCTGACATACTCCACTACATTTTCTAGTAAATCTGTAGCAGCGGCTTGTCCTGCAGAAATCAATCTCTTCCCTTGACGCACAACAAAGTTTGCAGGAGCGTCGCCAATGAAACGAGCTAGATCCTCTTCATACTCCCAGCGAATCTGTCCCGCTAGCCGGCCCAGCAATTGCGCTAAGTCAGCATCGCCAGTAATCTTGACCGACTTCATTGCATTCTCTCGTAAACCGCCAGAACCACCTGTAAGCGCACTCACTACCTCAGCGGATACATCCAGCTCCAAAGTGGGGGTATCAAAATCCGCTAAAGAGACTAAAGAACCCTCGGGAGTTAACTCAAAATAAAGATTGCCGACTGGCAACTTCAGCAAAATGACTTTACCTGCATGACGTGCCAACTCAGCCATAGCCCATGGCTCTGCTATGAGGACATGATTAATTCCTCGGCAAGCGGCAGTAGCTGCAATATGGTGAGTCATGGGGGATGCGGTAGTCATGAGTGTAAAAAACCCGCACAAGTGCGGGCTTTCAGTGGAAAGTACCTCAAGCTTAAACTAACTGAGAAATACCTGCTAATACCCAGCCTCCAGGGCCAGTTACTGGCTTACTGAGATTCCAAATTTCAGAGAAATTATTTGCCTGTGCGCCTGCTTGCTCACGAATCATGCCGGTGAATTGCACGCTGCAGTAATAAGTGTTGTCGGTCGTCTCAATTCCCAGCAATTGCGCATTGAGCGTAACCACGTCAGTTTGATTGGCGCTATCAGCACGGCCCGAAAGATCTTGCTCGATCGTAGCGAACATTTCAGGCGTAGTGAACTCACGCAATGCAGCCAAGTCACCCTGATCCCATGCTTTTTGCAGGCCTGAAAAATACTGCTTCGCATTCTCTAAAAACGCGTACTCATCAAATCCGGCTGGCAAGGTTGACTGAAATGGTGCAGGCTCAGCGGCGGCGCTACCAAAAGCGTTGGCAGCAGGCGCAAATGCCGGCTCTTGCCTCGGCGTCTGGTCCAAATTAGCGCGCTGCATTCCCTGAGATGGGATATTGCTAGCCTGACCAGCGCCTGAAAGTGCTGGCAATAGTCTGCGGATTACAAACATAATCGCAAAGCCCGCTAAAACAGCAATCAATAAACCAGTAATTAAAGAGGATGCAGCCTCACCCATACCAAAGTGGGATAAGAGATATCCAATACCGAGTCCTGCAGCAAGACCGCCCAGGATCCCACCCATCCCTCCAAAGCGACTAGGTGCTGGTGCTTGAGGGGCTACAGCTGGAGCAGTTGGCTGGGCTTGTTGCGCCGGCTTTTGCACAGGAGCGGCCTGTTTTTGCATTGGCGCACTTGGTGCTCTGCCAAAACTTCTGCCACCACCCAGACGGGCTGCATCAACATGGCTTACGGAAGCAAGTAACAAGCTTAGACTCAAGAATACTGCTTTGAAAAAATGCTTATTCATATTTTTATCCCCTATAGAACAACTCGAATTCTTAACTGCTAAAAACTACAAATTCACTAGTATTTAATACCAATATGCAATGCAACGATACCCCCGGACATTCTATGGGTATCTACCTCATCAAAACCGACTCCCAACATAATTTCTTTTAAGGCCTGCGCATCTGGATGCATCCGAATAGATTCAGCCAAATAACGATAACTCTCAGAATCTTGTGCAATCTTCTCACCCAACCAAGGCAATACCTTGAATGAATACGTGTCGTAAACCGGCTGCAAAAAAGCATCGGGCTTTGAAAACTCTAAGACCAACACTCGACCCCCGGGCTTAATGACACGGAGCATCTCTGCCAAAGCCACATCCTTGTGGGTCATATTTCTCAAACCAAAAGCCACGGTCACCACATCGAAATGATTGGCGGGAAAGGGAATTTTTTCTGCATCAAACTGAACGCAAGGTAAAGCTAGGCCTTGATCTAAAAGTCGGTCACGACCAACTCCCAGCATGGAGGCATTGATATCGCTTAACCAAACCTGAGCCTCAGTGTTATGACCCCAAGCCGCTGCGCGTGCAAAAGCTGCTGCCAGGTCGCCGGTACCGCCGGCAATATCCAACACCTTTTGACCAGGGCGTACTTGAGCGCGAGCAATAGTGACTTTCTTCCACAGGCGATGAAGCCCAAATGACATCAAGTCATTCATGACGTCGTATTTGCTAGCTACAGAGTGAAATACCTCTGCAACCTTACCGGCTTTATCAGCTTCATCAACGCTTTGGTATCCAAAATGGGTCTTGCTCATATTCTTCTTTACTCTGCTGAAATAACCATTAATGACTACCGCATGAATGTCCACCAGCAACATTCATAGGGGTATCACGATCTACACCGGCAGCAGCTAATTTATCCAAATGGTCTTTCCATATCTGCTCATGGTTTTCGCATAAAAAGTGCAAGTAATCCCAGGTATACAAGCCAGAATCATGTCCATCTGAGAAGGAGGGCTTCAGAGCGTAGTGACCCACTGGCTCAATGTTGGCAATTAAAACCTCGCGCTTACCAGTTTGCAAAGTCTCCTGCCCAGGGCCATGGCCCTGCACTTCAGCCGATGGTGACACTACCCTTAGCAACTCAAAAGGAAGGCGATAGGTATTGCCATTGTCATAAGTGAGCTCCAACACTTTTGACTGCTGGTGAACAACGATATTAGTTGGGATCATTAGACCAATACCCTTTCGATTCCGCCTTGATTGGCTTTGGCAACATATTCTTGCATCCAATCAGGACCTAATAATTTTTGCGCCATCTCGACCACGATGTAGTCTGCAGTTGTATCGCTGTCAGCATCAAAGCGCGTTAAACCCTGCAAACAGGATGGGCAGCTAGTCAGCACTTTGATATCGCCAGTGAAGTCGCCTTTACGCAATTCATCGGCACCCTTCTCCATTTCAATCTGTTTACGGAAACGCACCTGCGTAGAAATATCTGGACGTGTTACAGCCAGCGTTCCAGACTCACCACAACAGCGATCATTTTTCTGAATGGAATTGCCATCTTCCAACTGAATCAACTCATTTACCGTCTTGAGTGGATCCTGCAACTTCATTGGCGAATGACATGGATCGTGGTACATGTATTTCACACCAGTCACATTGGAAAGCTTCACACCCTTCTCGAGCAAATACTCATGAATATCAATAATGCGGCAACCGGGGAAGATCTGTTCAAACTGATAGCCTGCCAACTGGTCGTAACAAGTTCCACAAGAAACCACCACTGTCTTAATGTCTAAATAATTAAGCGTGTTTGCAACCCGATGAAAGAGAACGCGATTATCAGTAATCATCTTCTCGGCCTTATCAAAGTCGCCATTGCCACGCTGTGGATAGCCACAACAGAGGTAGCCCGGTGGCAAGACTGTCTGGACACCTATATTCCACAACATCGCTTGAGTTGCTAATCCAACTTGTGAAAACAAACGCTCTGAGCCGCAACCCGGGAAATAAAATACCGCCTCAGTATCAGCAGAAGTAGTTTTTGGATCTCGAATAATCGGTACGTAATTTGCATCCTCAATATCTAAGAGTGCGCGAGCAGTTTTCTTAGGTAAGTTGCCGGGCATCTTCTTATTCACAAAGAAGATCACCTGCTCTTTGATATTCGGCTTCGTTACCGTCGCAGGTGGATGAGCGGTTTGCTTACGCGCAAACTTACGAAATACATCATTACCCAAGCGTTGAAGCTTGTAACCCCAACCAATCATGGTCTTACGAACCAAGTTAATAGTATCTGGATCAGTAGCATTCAAAAATAGCATCGATGCAGCCGTTCCCGGATTAAAGCGTTGCTGACCCATTTTGCGCAACAAGTTGCGCATATTCATCGTGACATCACCAAAATCAATGTTGACAGGACAAGGTGTTAAGCACTTATGGCATACGGTGCAATGAGCCGCGACATCATCAAACATTTCCCAATGGCGAATTGATACGCCACGACGCGTTTGCTCTTCGTATAAGAAGGCTTCGATCAACAAAGAGGTTGCCAAAATTTTGTCACGGGGACTGTAGAGCAAATTGGCACGCGGAACGTGCGTAGAGCACACTGGCTTGCACTTACCACAGCGTAAACAATCTTTGACACTATCAGCGATCGCACCGATATCACTCTGCTGCATGATGATGGACTCGTGCCCCATCAAACCAAAGCTCGGAGTATAGGCAATACTGAGATCAGCATGCGGCATTAATTTGCCTTTATTGAAGCGGCCCTCAGGATCAACGCGGTTTTTGTAAGCGCGGAAATCTTTTAGTTCTGCCTCGGTCAAATACTCAAGCTTCGTAATACCAATGCCATGTTCACCAGAAATCACACCATCCAATGAGCGCGCGAGCTTCATAATTCGAGCAACAGCGCGATGAGCATCTTGCAACATCTCATAGTCATCAGAATTCACTGGAATATTGGTGTGGACATTGCCGTCACCAGCGTGCATATGCAGCGCTACAAATACTCGCTTGCGCAAAATATTTTTATGGATGGCTTCAAGTTCATTGAGGATAGGCTCGAATGCTAGGCCGCCAAAAATGATTCTGAGTTCAGCGCGAACCTCTGTCTTCCAAGAAGCGCGCAGACTGTAATTCTGCAGATCCGGGAAATACCTATCCATCTGCGTTAACCATGCAGACCAACCCGCTCGAACCTTGCTAATAAGGTCGAGCGCTTGCTGAACACGATCGCCCAAAATCTCAGCAGTTGGGATTTCGTAATCTTCAGTCGCCTTACCTAATGGCAATGCACTCTTTTTCAAGAATGCCTCAAGACTATCCAAAACTTGTAATTTATTTTTTAGGGAGAGTTCAATATTGATGCGCTCAATACCATTGGTGTACTCACCCATACGTGGCAATGGAATCACCACATCTTCATTAATCTTAAATGCATTGGTATGGCGAGCGATCGCAGCAGTGCGGGCACGATCTAACCAAAACTTCTTGCGCGCTTCGGCACTAACAGCTACAAAGCCTTCGCCAACCCGATTATTGGCCATACGCACGACTTCACTCGTCGCTGAAGCTACAGCCTCTTCATCATCACCGGCGATATCGCCAATCAACACCATCTTAGGCAGGGCATTACGCTTGGACTTGGTGGAATAGCCAACCGCTCTCAAATAGCGATCATCCAAGTGCTCCAATCCGGCCAGAATGGGGCCGCCATTTTTTGTCAAACCATCAAGGTAGGCCTTAATTTCTACAATGCTCGGAATGGCTTCTTGTGCTTGACCAAAAAATTCCAGGCAAACAGTCCGCATGTATTTCGGCATGCGATGCAGAATCCAAGTAGCGCTGGTAATTAATCCATCACAACCTTCTTTTTGAACGCCCGGCAAGCCTGATAAAAACTTATCAGTCACATCTTTACCTAAACCTTCTTTACGGAAGCGCTTGCCTTCCACTTCAAGAGTTTCTGTTTTTAAGATGTGTTGGCCTGGCTCACTTGCACCATCAGACCAAGTTAACTGAAAGCGAACCGTTTCTGCTACGTGGATTTTTCCCAGGTTGTGATCTAGACGCTCTACATCCAACCAGTTGCCCTCTGGATCCACCATGCGCCAGCTAGCCAAGTTGTCTAAGGCGGTGCCCCAGAGAACCGCCTTCTTACCGCCGGCATTCATGGCGATGTTGCCACCAATACAACTGGCATCGGCAGAGGTGGGATCAACTGCAAATACAAGCCCAGAGCGCTCTGCAGCATCTGAAACTCTGCGGGTAACTACACCAGCACCAGTAAAGATCGTCGATACCTCATGTTCTACACCAGGCAAACGCTTTAGCTTGACGCTGTCAATTTGCTCAAGCTTCTCGGTGTTAATTACTGCTGACATGGCATATAGCGGGATGGCACCACCGGTATAACCTGTGCCGCCTCCACGCGGAATAATCGTCAAACCTAATTCAATGCATGCCTTCACTAAACCGGGGATTTCGGATTCGTAATCCGGCTTGAGAACCACGAGTGGAAACTCAACGCGCCAGTCAGTTGCATCAGTAACATGCGCTGCGCGAGAGATGCCATCAAAACAAATATTGTCAGAGGCGGTAATACGGCCAAGCTCCTTACGAGCGCGCTTTCGAATCTCGGCAACCTCTTTGAAGCCCTGCTCAAAGCTGTCAACAGCCTGATGCGCAGCCTCTAATAAGACCTGAACTTGCTCGGCAGACTCACCACTCGACCTCTTCCTCACCTCACCAAGACGATGCCATAGCGCGTCAATCAACAATTGACGGCGATTGGCGTTATCTAATAAGTCATCTTGCAGGAAAGGGTTGCGTTGAACCACCCAAATATCACCCAACACCTCGAATAGCATGCGGGCTGAGCGGCCAGTACGACGAACCCCACGCAAATCATTCAGAACACGCCATGACTCCTCGCCCAACAAGCGAATCACGATTTCACGATCGGAAAAAGAGGTGTAGTTGTAAGGGATTTCGCGGAGGCGGGGTGAATCCGACTCGGCACCCAACAACTGGTTCAAAGCTAGTGGAGCGTTCATGGCGTCATATTTGATAAATATGCATTTTAATTGAGGGATCTTGATATTGGCAGGAAACCAAGAAAGATGTTGGCCTTAGGTGATAAACCCTTGCAAATCTAAGGGCTTAGAGCCCATTCATGGTACGCTCATCGGATGGCAACGAACTATTTAAAGAAAATTTTATCGGCCCGAGTCTACGACGTGGCCAGGGAAACAGAGCTCCAAGTAGCCCCCGAACTCACCAAGCGCTTAGGTAACCAAGTTTTACTCAAAAGAGAAGACAACCAACCGGTTTTCTCCTTCAAACTACGTGGTGCCTATAACAAAATGGCACATTTACCCCCAGAAGCCCTAAAACGGGGGGTCATCGCAGCCTCAGCAGGCAATCATGCCCAAGGCGTGGCCCTAGCAGCGGCAAAAATGAAGTGCAAAGCGGTCATCGTGATGCCCCTCACCACCCCAAGCGTCAAAATCGATGCGGTAAAGGCGCGTGGCGGATCTTGGGTCGAAGTGATCTTGCATGGCGAATCCTATAGTGACGCCTTCAAATACTCTGAACTTTTAGAGAAAAAACGGGGTTTAACCTTTGTTCATCCATTTGATGATCCCGATGTCATTGCTGGCCAAGGCACGATTGCCTTAGAAATCTTTCAGCAACACCAAGAGCCAATCGACGCTATTTTTGTAGCCATCGGTGGTGGTGGCCTCATTGCAGGTATTGGCGAATACGTCAAAGCAGTCAGCCCCAAGACCAAAGTCATCGGTGTTCAATCAGTAGATTCAGATGCGATGAGAAGATCGCTTGAAGCGAATAAGCGCATCGAGATGAAAGATGTCGGCCTTTTTTCCGATGGCACAGCAGTGAAGCTGGTTGGCAAAGAAACCTTCCGCATTTGCAAACGTGTTGTAGACGACATTGTCACCGTAGATACGGATGAAATCTGCGCTGCTATCAATGACGTCTTTACCGACACGCGCAGTATTCTGGAGCCCGCTGGCGCCCTTGCCATTGCGGGCATGAAGAAGTATGTAGAAAAACATCGCCTTAAGAAGAAAACGTTGGTGGCGATTGCTTGCGGTGCCAATATGAATTTCAGCCGCTTGCGCTTTGTGGCTGAGCGCGCTGATGTTGGTGAATTCCGCGAAGCGGTTTTCGCAGTTACGATCCCCGAGGAGCGTGGATCCTTTAGACGCTTCTGCGAATTACTCGGCAGTCGTAACGTGACTGAATTTAACTACCGCATTGCTGACCAAAGTGAAGCGCATATTTTTGTTGGTATCGGTACACAAAAGGCAACAGACAGCACGGCGATTGCAAAGCATTTCCGCAAAGCAAAATTTGCAACAATTGACCTGACTCATGATGAGCTCGCTAAGTCACACCTGCGTCACATGGTGGGTGGCCGCTCTACGCTGGCAAAAGATGAGTTGCTATACCGCTTTGAGTTTCCTGAGCGCCCAGGCGCGCTCATGAAGTTTTTAACGAGCATGGCGCCTAACTGGAATATTAGTCTATTCCATTACCGCAATCACGGTGCCGACTATGGCCGCATCTTGGTTGGGATTCAGGTTCCTCAGAATGAGCAAAAGCAATTCCAAAACTTCTTAGCTTCACTGGGTTATCCGCATTGGAATGAAACCGATAACCCTGCTTACCGCCTATTCCTTAAATGAGCGTTAGTACATAAGATCGAATTCGTAAATGTCATACACACTCACCGGAAAACTCGTTGTTGCGATTTCATCACGCGCACTCTTTGATTTCGAAGAAGAGAATCGCATCTTTGAATCTACTGATGACAGCGCCTATATGAAGCTGCAATTAGAGCGCTTATCTAAAGCCGCTCAAACGGGAGTTGCTTTTCCATTGGTGAAGAAGTTACTAGCTTTCAATGAGGAGGGTGAGCAACGCGTTGAAGTGGTAATCCTCTCGCGCAATGATCCGGTCAGCGGTCTTCGAGTCTTCCGCTCTGCTGAGCATCATGGCTTACATTTGGAGCGCGGTGTATTCACCAGAGGACGCCCACCTTATCACTATCTACGCTCACTGCACGCCAACCTGTTTCTCTCAGCAAACGAAGATGATGTGCGCGCAACGATTGATGCAGGATTTCCTGCGGCGCGCGTCTATCCAGAATCAACTAAGACTGCAGAGTCTCATCCGAATGAAATCCGCATCGCCTTTGACGGAGACGCAGTACTCTTTTCAGATGAAGCGGAGCAAGTATTCCAGAGCGAAGGTCTACTAGCTTTTGTGGATCATGAAAGCAAGAAAGCCGCTATCCCACTGCCACCAGGCCCATTTAAGCCTTTGCTAGAAGCATTGCATCGCTTGCAACGCTCTACCAGCGAGAAGGGCATGCGTATTCGCACCGCCTTAGTCACAGCTCGCTCAGCGCCAGCACATGAGCGCGCCATTCGCACATTGATGGCTTGGGGTATTGATGTGGATGAAGCCATGTTCCTTGGTGGACTCTCTAAAAGCGAATTCCTGCGCGAGTTTGAGCCAGACTTTTTCTTTGATGATCAAACTGGTCACTGTCAGTCGGCTGCATCAGTAGCGCCTACCGGCCACGTTGTCTCTGGCGTATCCAATAAACCTAAAAGCTAATGTCTACAATTCCTCTTGGTCAAGCCTCGCAATATCCAGATCAATATGATCCAAGCCTGCTATTCCCCATTCCACGAACTGAAAATCGCCTTAAGTTAGATCTCAAGCCAAACCAAGCTTTACCGTTTGTTGGTGTTGACATTTGGAATGCTTTTGAGCTGAGTTGGCTTAATAAAAAAGGGAAGCCGCAGATTGCTTTGGCAGAATTTCAAGTACCAGCAGATTCACCATACATGATTGAATCTAAATCATTCAAGCTTTATCTCAATAGCTTAAATAGTGCTCGCTTTGAAGATGAAGCTGAAGTACGAGAAAGATTGATAGCAGATTTATCAGCGGTTGCTGGCAGAAAAATTGCCACCCGCATTAATCCAACTGAAGCAATTGCCAAAAAAGGCATGCAAGAAATGAGTGGGGTCCTGATAGATCGCCTTGATATTGAGATAGACCCAAACTCATCAGCAGAACCTGCGCTACTTGAAGTAAATCAATCCTTTGGGCCAATCGAGCAATGCCTGGTTTCCCATTTACTGAAATCTAATTGTCCAGTTACCGGTCAACCGGATTGGGCAAGTGTACAAATTCGTTATCAGGGCCGTCCAATCCTTGAAGAGGGTTTATTGCGCTACCTGATTGGCTTTAGACAAAAAGGTGAGTTTCATGAGCATTGTGTTGAAACGATTTTTTGTGACATTAAGCGGCAATGCAAACCCGAGAAACTCTCCGTCTATGCGCGCTACACTCGCCGCGGTGGCTTGGATATCAACCCCTTCCGCACCGATCACAACGCACCCTGGCCAGATAACACGCGACATGCAAGGCAGTAATAAATCTACAGATAAATAAAAAGCCCTTCTAGAAGGGCTTTTTAAATGAGGCGTTACTAATGAGCGAAATGGTTAAAACGGAATATCGTCATCCATTGCGCCAAGTGATGCGGCATTTGAAGATGCTGGGGCAGATTGCTCAGCCGGCTTTGAGCGACTATAGCTTTCACCAACATCACCACTACCGCCTACTGGCTTGCCACCAAGCATTTGCATTGTTTCTGCAACGATCTCAGTGGAATATTTTTCTTGACCACTAGCGTCAGTCCATTTACGTGTACGCAAACGACCTTCCACGTAAACCTGTGAACCTTTTTTGAGGTATTGACCAGCGATCTCTGCAAGTTTTCCAAAGAATGCAACACGGTGCCATTCTGTGGTTTCTTTCATTTCGCCAGACTGCTTATCTTTGTAACGATCTGATGTCGCTACTGAAATGTTTGTTACGGCATCGCCGCTTGGCATATAACGTGTTTCTGGATCGCGTCCTACGTTACCTACGATGATGACTTTATTTACCGAAGCCATGTTGTCTCCCGAAGAAAAATACTGCTGTTATTACTGCTAAAAATAAACTACTCGCTTTAATTAAACCAATGAAGCTATGACACCGTCTTTGGTGCCACATCCTTTGATTCAGTGGCTCTCGCTGGCATCGCGCCCATCGACCAAGCAATTATAAGCCAGCATAAAAGTAGAGCTGCACCCATAACAAAGACCGATAAATCACCGTGGCTATCCATTAACCAACCCCCGATAACAGCCCCTGTAAAGAGGCCAATCGATTGAGTAGTGTTGTAAACACCTAGAGCAGTGCCCTTGGACTCTTTGGCAAAACGAGAAACTAAGGATGGTTGCAATGCCTCTAGCAAGTTAAAGCCGACAAAGTAAATCAATAAGGCAATGGCGATAGCAGTAATCGAATGGGTGCTTGTAAACACCAATTCAGCAATCAAGAGCAGCACAATTGCCACCAATAAGACGGTTCGTAACTGCTGCTTCTTTTCACCAAAAATCAAAATAGGCGCCATCAAGAAAAAGGACAGTAGCACCACGGGGAGATAAACCTGCCAATGGGAGGCCAATGGCAGGCCGGCTTGCACGAGCAAACGGGGGACGACCAGGAACATGGCTACTTGAGTGGCATGTAATACAAATACACCGGCATTCAGACGCATCAACTCAGGGCGCAGAAACACATCCTTCAAACTCGCTTGCTGCACCTTAGACCCTGGCTTAGTACTCGGCAGAAGGTAGTAAGCAACCAAGATTCCACCAAGCCCAAGCACTGCTAACACTACAAAAATACCGCTCAAACTGATCAAGCGATAGATTGGGGCAGCAATTACTAAGGAGAGTGCAAATGAGAGGGCAATGCTGCCGCCAACTATGGCCATTGCGCGGGTACGGACTTGCTCACGAGTTAAATCGGCGACCCAAGCAGAAATCGCTGCTGAGACGGCTCCCGCACCCATTACCCCACGACCGATGGCAATCCATAAGAGGTCATCCTGGGCAGCGCAGATCAAGGCACCCGCCACAAATAGAGAAAGTCCCCATAAAACGACGGGTTTTCGACCAATTCGGTCAGATAGGCGCCCTAAAGGGATATAGAAGCAAGCTTGGACAATATTGAAGATTCCAAGGGTCAGTCCAACCCACAAGGCGTGCTCTCCACCCGGCAAGCCCCGCGCATGAATGCTAAAAACGGGCAAAAGCAGAAATAGGCCCAGCATACGGAGGCCAAAGATGCCTGCTAAGGCCAGAGTGGAGCGAAGTTCAGAAGGATTCATGGGAAAGGGCTATATTAACAAGTTACGCTGAAAAATCATGAATAACGAAATTAAAATCCGCGGTGCGCGCACGCACAACCTCAAAAACATCAATCTAGATATCCCTAGAGAGAAATTGGTCGTCTTGACCGGACTTTCTGGCTCAGGCAAAAGCTCCTTAGCTTTTGACACCCTTTACGCCGAAGGTCAACGTCGCTACGTAGAGTCCTTATCTGCCTATGCTCGCCAATTCTTGCAGCTAATGGAGAAGCCGGACGTCGACACTATTGAGGGCCTCTCGCCAGCCATTTCCATTGAACAAAAAGCGACTAGCCATAACCCCCGCTCTACAGTGGGCACGGTCACAGAGATTCATGATTACCTACGTTTGTTATTTGCCCGTGCCGGGACGCCGCATTGTCCTGACCACGATCTGCCATTAGAAGCGCAAAGTGTTTCTCAAATGGTCGATACCGTTTTAGCCATGCCTGAAGACACTAAGCTCATGATTCTTGCTCCCGTAGTGAGTGAGCGTAAAGGTGAGTTCGTTGATTTATTCCAAGATCTGCAAGCCCAAGGTTTTGTCCGCTTTCGTGTGCGCTCCGGCGGTGGAACGACCAACACTGCCATAGCTGAAATATTCGAAGTCGACCAATTACCGACACTCAAGAAAAACGAAAAGCACTCTATTGAAGTAGTGGTAGATCGCATTAAAGTGCGTCCAGATATCCAGCAACGTGTAGCAGAATCTTTTGAGACTGCACTCCGCTTAGCTGATGGCAAAGCCATGATCGTCAATATGGACACTGGCAAAGAGATGATCTTCTCGAGCAAGTTTGCTTGTCCGATTTGCTCTTACTCATTGCAAGAGCTTGAGCCACGTCTTTTTTCATTCAATAATCCAATGGGTGCTTGTCCCTCTTGCGACGGCTTAGGTCATCAGTCTTTCTTTGATCCAAAACGTATCGTTGCTCACCCAGATTTGTCACTAGCATCTGGTGCCATTAAAGGCTGGGATCGTCGTAATCAGTTTTACTTCAAGCTCCTGCAGACACTCGCAAAGCATGGCGGTTTTGATGTTGAGAAACCCTTTGAGACTCTCAACAAGAAACAACAAGATCTCATTTTGTTAGGCTCGGGGGATATCACCATTCCATTTGAATACATTAACGAGCGTGGCAAAAATAGCATTCGTGAACACGCCTTTGAAGGCATCGTAGCTAACTTTGAACGACGTTATCGCGAGACGGACTCTGGAACCGTTCGAGAAGAATTATCACGCTATCAAAACGTACAAACTTGTCCAGCATGTAGCGGCAGTCGTTTACGCAAAGAGGCACGCTTTGTCAAAGTGGGAGATGGCAAGCAATCCCGCGCTATTTATGAAATCAGCGCCCTCCCCTTAAAAGAAGCTAAAGAATATTTTGAAGCACTTGAACTCAAAGGTGCTAAACGAGAAATCGCAGATAAGATTGTGAAAGAGATTGGCTCACGTCTTCGCTTCTTAAATGATGTAGGCCTCGACTATCTCTCATTGGAGCGCAGCGCAGACACCCTCTCTGGTGGTGAAGCTCAACGTATTCGGTTGGCCTCCCAAATTGGATCCGGACTGACTGGAGTGATGTATGTTTTGGATGAGCCATCAATTGGACTACATCAACGTGATAACGATCGCCTCATTGGCACCTTGAAGCACTTGCGCGACTTAGGTAATAGCGTACTGGTAGTTGAGCATGATGAGGATATGATTCGCGCCTCTGACTATGTGATTGATATCGGTCCTGGCGCTGGCATACATGGCGGCGAAGTCGTGGCTGAAGGCACTCCAGCGGAAGTTGAGGCCAATCCAAAATCTCTGACAGGTGCCTATTTATCTGGTCGTGAGTGGATTGCCGTTCCCGAAAAACGCATTCCGGTAAACGACAAGTTCTTAGAAATCATTGGTGCGCGTGGCAACAACTTGCAATCGGTTCATGCGCAGATCCCAGTAGGCTTATTAACTTGCGTCACTGGCGTCTCTGGCTCTGGTAAATCGACCCTGATTAACGACACACTGCATCACGCAGTTGCGAAGCATATCTATGGCTCCAATGCAGAACCCGCAGCCCATGATGCAATTAAAGGTCTTGAGAACTTTGACAAAGTCATTAGCGTAGACCAATCTCCGATTGGCAGAACACCTCGCTCTAACCCTGCAACGTATACCGGTTTATTTACCCCCATCAGAGAACTCTTTTGTGGTGTGCCCGCTTCACGTGAGCGTGGCTATGAGGCGGGTCGTTTCTCTTTTAACGTCAAAGGTGGTCGTTGCGACGCCTGTGAAGGTGACGGCGTTATCAAGGTAGAAATGCATTTCTTGCCAGACGTTTATGTGCCATGTGACGTCTGTCATGGCAAACGCTATAACCGCGAGACTTTAGACATTCGCTACAAAGGGAAGAATATTCATGAAGTGCTGTCGATGACAATCGAACAAGCACATGAATTCTTCGAAGCGGTTCCCATCGTCAAGCGTAAACTCAAAACCTTGCTTGATGTGGGCTTGGGATATGTCAAATTAGGTCAAAGCGCTACCACCCTATCGGGCGGTGAGGCGCAACGCGTCAAACTCTCGCTAGAACTTTCAAAACGCGATACCGGCAGAACGCTGTATATCTTGGATGAACCAACCACTGGTTTGCATTTCCATGACATTCAGCTACTCCTCACCGTTTTGCAAACCCTAAAAAAACAAGGCAATACGATTGTCATCATTGAACACAATTTGGACGTGATCAAAACTGCCGATTGGATTATTGACTTAGGGCCTAAAGGTGGCGCTGGTGGCGGACAGATTATTGCTACCGGCACTCCAGAAGATGTTGCTAAGAATGAAGCGAGCTTTACCGGTCATTACTTGGCACCACTCCTGATTCGTAAACCAGTCGCCAGCAAAAAGAAAAAGTGATCAGAGCAATTTAGATTCGGCTAAATCAGTCGCTTCTGAATTGCCTGATAGCACCAAAATATCATTAGCCTGTAAACGCAATTCTGGAGTGAGCTCTAACTTGATATAGTCAGAGCCACCCACTTTTCGTCTGACTGCTTGTACGCTGACACCTTCATTTTCAAGATGAAGCTCATTCAGCGTTTTGCCAATGCTGATCGATTCTGGCAATAAGGTAACAGAGTGCAAACGCCATGATTCATTCGATCCAAAATCATCATCGGTGGCGCCGCGGAAGTACCCCCTTAGCAAGCTGTAGCGCGCCTCACGCGCACTCGTAATGCGTCGCACTACTTTCCGCATGGGCACACCCATCATGAGCAGTACGTGTGATGCCATCATGAGGCTACCCTCAATCAACTCGGGCACAACCTCAGTTGCGCCAGCCGCCTGTAGCTTGGCCAAGTCTGCATCATCTTTAGTACGCACCAAGATAGTCATACCCGGGCGTAAATGCTCGACTTGGTGCAATACTTTTAATGTTGCCGGTGTATCCGCATAAGTAATCACCACTGCTTTTGCCCTAGCTAAACCTGCAGCAACTAAATAATTTTCTCTGCTGGCATCCCCATAGACCACGTTATCACCAGCAGCAGCAGCCTCTTTCACACGATCAGGATCCATATCCAAAGCAATGTAGGGAATTTTTTCTTGATCGAGCATGCGCGCTAAGCTTTGGCCTGAGCGGCCAAAGCCACAAATCACCACATGATTCTCCGTTCGCACACTTTTTGCCGCAACCCGTGTCAATGCCAATGACTGTAATAGCCACTCATTGCTGGAGAAGCGCATGGCAATGCGATCGCTATATTGAATGAGAAACGGTGCACCAAACATGGAGAGCAGCATGGCTGCTAAGACCGCTTGACTTAAAGCAGGATCAATCAAGTCCAGACCATCAATTTGATTGAGTAACACAAAGCCGAATTCGCCTGCCTGCGCTAAGCACAAGCCCGTCCGAATAGAGATGCCTGGACTGGAACCAAAGGCGCGTGATAGCAAGGCAATCAAGCCAAACTTAAAAATCAGAGGGCCAATTAATAAGAGTAGGACCAGTATCCACTGCTGATAGATAACCTCAAAATCCAGCAACATGCCTACGGTAATGAAGAAGAGTCCCAGAAGAACATCTCTGAAAGGCTTAACGTCTTCCTCCACCTGATGGCGGTAGGGTGTCTCGGCAATCAACATACCAGCCAAGAAGGCGCCGAGCGCTAAGGACAAGCCAAAATGCTCAGTGAGTCCAGCCATACCTAAAACAATCAGCAAGAGGTTGAGCATGAAAAGCTCTTGCGAGCGCAATTTCGCAACCAAGCTAAACCAGCGGCTCATTAAGGTTTGCCCAATGACAAAAATCAGAACAAGCGCCACCGTGATCTTGATGGATGCTGCTGTCAGCGCCAAAAATAGGTCTCCTGGGTTTTTACCCAGAGAAGGCAGCAAAATTAACAGGAAGACCACTGCCAAATCCTGAAACAACAAAATACCGATGATGTTCCGACCATGTTCAGTTTCAATTTCAGAGCGATCGGAGATGAGTTTGGTGACGATTGCGGTAGAGGACATGGCTAAGGCGCCCCCCAGAGCAATGGCTGCCTGCCAAGAAATGGGGTAAATCCAGTTCATCAGCAGGCTAGCCGGGACCGCCAGAAGCATAGTCAAGATGACCTGACTTCCACCCAAGCCAAATACGATGGACCTCATGGCCCGTAGCTTGTGGAGATTAAATTCTAGGCCAATGGAGAACATTAAGAAAACCACGCCAAATTCGGCTAAATACTTCACGGTAGCTGAATCGTTGGCCAAACCGAGGGCGTGAGGCCCAATCAGGACGCCAATAGCCAAATAGCCCAAAATAGGGGGTAGCCCGAAATAGCGGAAAATAACTACCCCGGCCACTCCGGAGGCCAGCAAGATGAGAGTTAACTGAAGGACTGACGGCATATACTCACCCCATGATAGCTAAGACTCGTGACCGAACCCTAAAGCTTGCGCGCGACACCCTCACTATTGAGGCTG
>CANBPJ010000008.1 GCA_947371415.1 Burkholderiaceae bacterium
GCATGATCTTGGCAAACACCGGATTTCATGGCGAAGGATTGGGCGGCAGTCGTGGCGAAATTGGTTTGCCCGGGAAAGTAAAGTATGGAGTTTTGCACTGCTGCAGCCAATGCCATGATTTCATCAATGGAATTTTTCTTTGGCAGGGAGGTAGAAAAAAACCCGAGCATTTCTGCTGTGGGCTCTGTCAAATTGGTTTGTTGGAGTAAGTGATAGGGCGATACTGCCTTAGGCGCATCAATAAACTCAAATGCATCTTGTGTGTGTACTTCACCTTCTGCCTCAATCATCATCGAGGTGTAGGAGGCCTCTTGGACAAAAATGCTACACAGATTTCCAAAGGCATCATGGGAGTTGCTGGCCTTGATGGGCGTACTCACCTTCCATTTATCAATTTTTTGGCCTGCCATATCAGAAGGCGTGAGGCGTAACTCCTGAATGGAGTAGTGCACCGGTGTTTCATAACGGTATTCAGTACGGTGACGAATCTTCAGGTGCATGGCGATCTTTAGGCTACTGCTAATGGAATAAGGTAGGCATTGCTGAATTCATCAGCAATGTGATTAATTCGCTCAAGGAATTCTTCGATGAATTCTTCCAGCCCTTGTGAAAAGACTTCATCAATATCGGAATAATCCAGGCTGGCTTTGAGCTTACCAAGCAGCCGTTCAATTTCTTTAGATTGCTGATTCTTGACCTCGGAAATTAATGGAATCAGCTCATTGACGCAGCAAACCAGTGACCGCGGCATCTGCCTATTAAAAATCAAGAGTTGCGCTACCTGCTTTGGCGTTACTTGATCTGAATAGATTTGGCGATAGATTTCAAAAGCGGAGACTGAGCGCAGAAGGGCGGCCCAGTGATAGAAGTCAAAGAAGTCTCCATCAGCTCCATCGGCATCGGCTTTATCTTCTGTGCGCAATACTTTGAGTGCTGCCGGGTCTTCATATTTAGTTTGTAGAATACGGGCGGTATTGTCTGCACGCTCTAAAAGTGTTCCGACATTCATAAAATAGAAGGCTTCATTCTTGAGCATGGTGCCATGCATTACACCTCTGAATAAATGGCAGCGATGCTTGACCCACTCAAGAAGCCTGCTAGGGTCTGCTTGAGTGCGTGCCTCAAGAATGTGTTGTAACTCTAACCAGGTGGTATTTTGGGTTTCCCATGCCTCGGAGGTAATTCTTCCTCGAATGACGCGCGCATTTTCACGGGCAGCAAACAGACAAGATACGATGCTAGAAGGATTGCTGGTCTCGTAGATCATGAAATCCAGTACATTCTCGCGGTTGATGGCCTTGTACTGTTTTAGGAATGCATCTTCTAATTTCGAGATCGTCAGTAATTTTTTCCAACTCTGCTCTAAAAATTCTGCAGGTTGTGGAAGTAGGGATGTTTGATGATTGACATCCAACATGCGTGCAGTGTTTTCTGCTCGCTCTGTATAGCGGGCCATCCAGTAAAGGCAATCGGCGGTACGGCTCAACATATTGCTTATCCCTTTATTCTTCTAGTACCCAGGTGTCTTTAGTGCCGCCACCTTGAGAGGAGTTAACAACCAAAGAGCCTTCCTTGAGGGCAACGCGGGTGAGGCCGCCTGGAACCATCTTGATGGTCTTGCCTGACAATACAAAGGGACGTAAATCAATATGACGTGGGGCTACTCCAGACTCAACAAATGTTGGGCAGGTAGAAAGCGCAAGCGTTGGCTGGGCGATGTATTTGTCTGGATTGGCAATCAGATGCCCTCTAAATTTTTCAATCTCTGCTTTAGTTGAGGCGGGACCCACTAGCATGCCGTATCCACCAGCACCATGCGTTAACTTCACAACCAACTTATCTAAATTCGCTAGGGTGTAAGCAAGGTCATCTGGCTTACGGCACTGGAAGGTGGGGACATTATTGAGGATTGGCTTTTCACCGAGGTAGAACTCAATCATGTCGGGAACATAAGGGTAGATTGACTTGTCATCAGCAATACCGGTGCCAATAGCATTGGCCAAGGTGACATTACCGGCGCGGTGTGCCGAGAGTAGTCCGGCAACACCAAGGGTGGAGTCAGAGCGGAATGCTAGGGGGTCTAAGAAGTCGTCATCGACGCGGCGATAAATGACATCAACGCGCTCAGGCCCTTGAGTGGTCCGCATAAATACTTGTTCGTTTTTCACAAACAAATCTTTGCCTTCAACCAATTCCACGCCCATTTGCTGGGCTAGGTAGCTATGTTCAAAATAAGCAGAGTTGTACATGCCTGGAGTCAGTACGACTACATTGGGTTTTTTTACATCATCAGGCTTAACTGACTTTAAGCACTCCAGCAGAAAATCGGGGTAGTGCTCAACAGGAGCAACGCGATATTTTTGGAATAAATCTGGGAAGAGGCGCATCATCATCTTGCGGTCTTCCACCATATAAGAAACGCCTGACGGCACACGCAAGTTATCTTCTAGGACATAGAACTCACCCTCACCAGCGCGCACAAGATCAATGCCAGCGATCTGGGCGTAAATATCGCGCGGTACATTGACGTTGCGCATCTCGGGGCGATATTGCGCATTGTTATAGATTTGTTCGGCGGGAATAATTCCTGCTTTGATAATGTCTTCATCGTGATAGACGTCGTAGATAAAGCGGTTGAGTGCTTTGACTCGCTGACGTAATCCTGCTTCGAGTTGCTCCCATTCTTTGGCAGTAAAAATGCGGGGTACTTGATCGAAGGGAATCGTTCTCTCAGATCCAAGATCGTCACCGTAGACGGCAAAAGTAATACCCACTCTTCGGAAGATCAGATCAGCTTCAGCGCGTTTGAGACCCATGAGGGTGTCGCTCTGCTGTTTTAGCCAGTTATGAAAAACTTGGTAATGGGGGCGCGCTTTTCCGCTGGCGTCGAGCATTTCGTCAAAAGGCAATTTCATAATTACAAACTAATGCCTTTGCTTGCGTGAGAAATTTGGAGATGAGGCAGCATGGTGCCGTAATGCACTTAATTGGTGCAAAAATGCTCAGCTTTGAATGCTATAGGGCTATCCGCCCCCAATCTCAGCATACTCCAGCAGTTTTGCCTGATTAGGCGTTGAGATCGCCCCTGGCAATTCGGCCTTTTTGAACTTCCCATTCGCGCTCTTTGGTGGCTGCGCGTTTGTCATGCTGTTTCTTACCTCGAGCTAAACCAATCTCGCATTTCACATTCCCCTTCGAGAAATGCAAATTCAGAGGAACCAGGGTGTAGCCCTTTTGTTCAACCTTGCCAATGAGTTTTTTAATTTCAATCGCATTGAGCAAGAGTTTGCGAGTGCGGGTGCTATCAGGAACGATATGGGTAGAGGCTGAAAGTAGGGGGGTGATGTGGCAGCCGATCAGGAATAGCTCCGCCTGACGGATGACGACATACGCTTCTTTGACGTGCACGCGACCAGCGCGGATGGCTTTCACTTCCCAGCCTTCCAGAACCAGCCCTGCCTCGAACCGTTCCTCGATAAAATAATCGAAGAAGGCTTTTTTGTTATCGACGATACTCATATTTATTTAGCTTCTCAAGAACGATTATGGCAGACGTCAACAAGACCGTTTTAATTGGCCAATCAGCCGACCGCATGTATGGCTTAGTAACCGACGTTGCTCGCTACCCTGAGTTCTTGCCCTGGTGCGGCGGAGTGGAAATTTTTGAGCAAACTGAGACTGTTTTAGATGCCAAAATCAATATTCACTTCAAGGGCATCAATCAGTACTTTCATACCCGAAACGTCAATCATCGCCCAGAAACCATTGATATGGTCTTTGTGGATGGCCCTTTTAAGCATTTTTCAGGACAGTGGAACTTTATCCCCCTGAAGGAAGATGCCTGCAAGGTCGAATTTAAGCTCCATTGGGAGTTCAAGAGCGTGATTCTCGATAAGATCATCGGCCCTGTTTTTGGGCACATTGCTGGCACTTTTGTAGATTGCTTTGTGAAGCGAGCTGAAGACCTGTATGGGCAGTAGGCCTTTTCTGGCCCTGAACATCCTCATCTGCGATGCTAGGGGTGTCGATCCCAGGCTGATACCTTTTGTCTTGGAATTGAACCCTCATGAGAATCCTACAGTTGGCTTAGTCCTCCAAAAGGCCGGCATTGCAACAGCTTCTGATGACCCAGTGCTAGCTAGAAAAGGCTGTTTTGGCGTGTTTGGCAAGCGCAAGGATTGGGATAGCCCCATTTATGATGGTGACCGCCTTGAGCTGTACTCAAAGCTTCTGGTAGATCCCAAGGCCGTGCGCCGAAAGAAGGCCAATCAGAACCAAGATGCCAAATTCCAGGCGGCTGCAGCTAAAAGAAAGGCCAGGAGGCTATAATCGATTTTTGTGACTAGGGGTTTTGCATGCGACTCATTCAAAAAGCACTCACTTTTGACGATGTGCTCCTCGTACCGGCTTATTCTTCGGTACTTCCTCGAGATGCCAGCTTGGCAAGTAAGTTAACTCGAGATATTTCACTCAATACACCATTGGTGTCAGCAGCTATGGACACGGTTACCGAAGGTCGGTTGGCAATTGCCATGGCCAGCGAGGGTGGCATTGGGATTGTTCATAAAAATCTCAAACCTGCCGAGCAAGCTAGAGAAGTTGCCAAGGTAAAGCGTTACGAGTCTGGCATTTTGCGTGATCCTATTACGGTAGGGCCCGATGCCACGTTGCGCCAGGTTATTCAACTCTCTCGCGAACATGGTTTCTCCGGATTTCCAGTGCTTACTGGCAAAGAAGTAGTCGGCATTATTACCAACCGTGACTTGCGCTTTGAAGAAGACTTGGATGCGCCGGTAAAAACCAAGATGACTCAGCGTGAACGTTTGATTACCGTTAAAGAGGGCTGCTCTTTAGAAGAAGCAAAGCGCTTGATGAGCCAGCATCGCTTAGAACGTGTGCTGGTAGTTAACGACAAGTTTGAACTGCGCGGCCTGATTACCGTTAAAGATATTTTAAAAGCCACCGAGCATCCAAATGCTTGTAAAGACAGTGAAGGTAAGTTGCGCGTTGGCGCGGCTGTCGGCGTAGGTCCTGATAACGATGAGCGTATTGAACTATTGGTTCGTGCAGGCGTGGATGTCATTGTGGTTGATACCGCTCATGGCCACAGTCAGGGCGTATTGGATCGCGTGAAGTGGGTTAAGAAAAACTATCCTCATGTTCAAGTGATTGGCGGAAACATTGCTACTGGTGATGCTGCCAGAGCGTTGGCCGATCATGGTGCTGATGGCGTTAAGGTAGGTATTGGCCCCGGTTCTATTTGCACAACCCGCATTGTTGCTGGTGTTGGCGTTCCGCAAATTAGCGCAATTGTGAATGTGGCTGCCGCACTCAAGGGCACCGGTATTCCTTTAATTGCTGATGGCGGTGTGCGTTACTCAGGTGACGTTGCTAAAGCCTTAGCTGCTGGTGCAAGCTCCGTCATGATGGGTGGCCTCTTTGCCGGCACTGAAGAAGCCCCTGGTGAAGTCTTTTTATACCAAGGCCGCTCTTACAAGAGCTATCGTGGCATGGGATCTTTGGGCGCGATGGCAGATGGTTCGGCCGATCGTTATTTCCAGAGCGATATTAGTGCGGCGAATGCTGAGAAGCTCGTTCCGGAAGGTATTGAAGGCCAAGTTCCTTACAAGGGTAGCGTGCTCGCGATCTTGCACCAACTGACTGGTGGTATTCGTTCATCAATGGGCTATCTTGGTTGCAAGACAATTGAAGAGCTTCATGAGAAAGCCAATTTTGTGGAAATTACTTCAGCAGGCGTACGCGAGTCGCATGTTCATGATGTGAAGATCACGAAGGAAGCGCCGAATTACCATATTGATTAATAAGTAAACAAAAGCTGAAATTAAGGCTGAATTTAAGACTGATTCTTTCGTGCACGACAAAATACTGATTCTCGACTTTGGTTCACAAGTCACCCAACTCATTGCTAGGCGTGTGCGTGATGCACGCGTTTATTCTGAAATCCATCCTTATGATTGCGATCCAGAATTCATCCGCAAATTTATTCAAGAGCAGGGCGGTAAGGGAATTATTCTTTCCGGTGGACCAAGTTCTGTCACAGAGGATGGCAGTCCTCGTGCGCCGCAAATCGTTTTTGAATTAGGTGTTCCTGTTCTTGGTATTTGCTACGGCATGCAAACCATGGCAACCCAATTGGGTGGTGCCGTTGCTTCTGCTGAGTCTCTGGGTAAAGCTCGCGAGTTTGGCTACTCTGAAGTGCGTGCTCATGGCCACACCAATTTGCTTAAGGGTATTCAAGACTTTTCTACTAGTGAAGGCCACGGCATTCTGAAGGTGTGGATGAGTCATGGTGATTCAGTAACTATATTGCCGCCCGCATTTAAGTTAATGGCCTCAACAGAGTCTTGCCCAATTGCAGGCATGGCTGATGAAGAGCGCCGTTTCTACGCATTCCAGTTCCACCCTGAAGTAACTCATACCCTGCAGGGCGAGGCTATATTGGGTCGCTTTGTGCACGAGATCTGTGGCTGTAAGCCAGACTGGGTCATGGGCGATTACATTAGTGAAGCAGTTGAAAGCATTCGCAAGCAAGTCGGGGATGATGAGGTCATTCTGGGCTTGTCGGGCGGCGTGGATTCCAGTGTCGCTGCGGCATTAATTCATCGTGCCATTGGTGATCAACTCACTTGTGTATTTGTAGATCATGGCTTGCTTCGTTTAAACGAAGGCGATATGGTGATGGAGATGTTTGCACGTAATCTCGGCGTTAAAGTGATTCGTGTAGATGCGAAAGAGCAGTTTATGTCTGAGCTCGCAGGCGTCGCCGATCCTGAAGCCAAGCGCAAAATCATCGGTAAGGAATTCGTTGAGATTTTCCAAGCTGAGTCCGGCAAGATTGCAAACGCCAAGTGGCTTGCTCAAGGGACTATTTATCCCGATGTGATTGAGTCTGCTGGTAAAGGTAAAAAGGGCGCGCATACGATTAAGAGTCACCATAACGTTGGTGGTCTACCTGAAGATATGCATCTCAAGCTGCTTGAGCCATTGCGTGAATTATTTAAAGATGAGGTGCGTGAACTTGGCGTTGCTTTAGGTTTGCCACGTGAGATGGTCTATCGCCATCCATTCCCAGGGCCTGGCCTTGGTGTTCGCATTTTGGGTGAGGTTAAAGCAGAATTCGCCAGTCTTTTGCAACGTGCTGATGCCATTTTCATTGAAGAGTTGCGTAATACGATTGATGAGGCGAGTCAAAAGTCTTGGTATGACCTGACTAGCCAAGCTTTTGCTGTGTTCTTGCCAGTGAAGTCTGTTGGCGTCATGGGCGATGGTAGAACCTATGAATATGTTGTAGCCTTGCGAGCAGTTCAAACGCAAGACTTTATGACCGCCCATTGGGCTCACTTGCCACATGAATTGCTTGGCAAGGTATCGAATCGCATCATTAATGAAGTGCGTGGTATCAATCGTGTGGTCTACGACATTAGCGGAAAACCTCCGGCAACTATTGAGTGGGAATAGGCAGCTTTAGTCTGCCGTTTCCCTGCTCCTATTTCCATGCTTGAGTTAAGAGAAACTGCCCTCGCAATACTGGCAAGTATCGATGTGCAATACAAGGTTAATCAGCTACTCAACTTGTTCAATGAGTATCAGGCCGATCACGTTGCTATAAATCCTTCTTGCAACTTCGATAGTCGGGATCTCAGTCTTCCAGGCCGACCTACTAAGCCAGACTTGGTGGCGCCGAAGTTTGTTCCCAAAAGAAAAATGGATACAGTGGGGGGTAGAGCCATTCTTTGGCACTCCTTGGCCCATATTGAATTTAATGCCATGAATCTCGCTTTAGATGCCATTTGGCGTTTTCCAAATATGCCCATGGCCTATTACGAGGACTGGTTAAAGGTTGCTAAGGAAGAGTCATACCACTTCAGTTTGATCAATGCCCATTTACAGTCCTTTGGATATGCTTATGGTGATTTTCCGGCCCACAATAGCCTGTGGGAGATGGTTGAGAGGACCTCTGATTCAGTGATTGCTCGAATGGCGCTAGTTCCTAGAACCATGGAAGCGAGAGGTCTTGATGCGGTTCCGGAAATTCGCGATCGATTCAGGCAAATCAAAGATGACCGCTCCGTAGAAATTCTAGAGATTATTCTGAATGATGAAATTGGTCACGTGCTGATTGGCAATCGTTGGTTTAATTTCTTATGTGCGAATGAGGGCTTATCCCCAATCGTCACCTATCGAGAATTGGCTAAACAATATCGCGCACCCACTTTGAGGGGGCCGTTTAATTTTGAAGCCCGCGAGCAAGCTGGCTTTACTTCTGAGGAATTGAGTTTGCTGGAATCGCTCAGCGAGCAACGGACGCAAGCGGCATGAAGATTCTGAGTCTTATTCCCCCGATGACGCAGCTCAATACGCCGTATCCTTCGACGGCTTACCTCACCGGATTTTTGCGCTCTCAAGGTGTTGACTCGGTTCAAGAAGATTTAGCCCTAGCCTTAGTGCTTGGATTCTTTACTCCGGAAGGCTTGGCAGAGATTAAAGAGGCGGCATTAAAGCTGTCTGAAGAAAATCGTAGTGCGAGCGTTAACTTCTTCCTGGATTATTTTTCGGATTACCAAAGCACTATCGCATTAGCGATTGCATTTTTGCAGGGGCGCGATAGCACTTTGGCCCATCGCATTAACAGTCGCGCCTTATTGCCAGAAGGCCCCCGTTTTGCATCTCTAGATGCTTACGATGAGGAAGAGGGCGGGGATTCGTTAGCATGGGCTTTTGGCGCACTGGGTTCTCAGGATCGGGCGCGCCATCTGGCCACTCTTTATCTCAACGACTTATCGGATGTGCTGCGCGATGCTGTGGATGAGCGCTTTGAGTTCGTCCGCTATGCAGAGTCATTAGCGGGTAGCCAGCCCACCTTTACCCCGTTGGCAGATGCCTTAGATGCAAGCCCCACATTGATGGATTTGCATCTACAAGCGCTGACAAAGTCCTCCATAGAAAAGCATCAGCCGACTTTGGTGTTGTTGTCGGTGCCATTTCCTGGGGCCATGTATGCCGCCTTGAGAATTGCGCAAACTATCAAAACATCTTATCCACAAATCAAGATTGGTTTGGGTGGTGGGTATGTCAATACTGAATTGCGAGAGCTTACAGATCCCCGCATATTTGATTTTGTGGACTACATCACCCTAGATTCTGGGGAGCGACCCTTGCTTGCTCTTATTGAGCATTTAAATGGCAAGCGCTCAGCGGAAAGATTGGTGCGCACCTTTATCCGTAACGCCAATAACGAAGTTCGCTACCTGCATTGGCAAGAGCCTGATGTTCCGTTTGAAGGTGTGGGAACTGCTACGTGGGATGGTCTGCCGCTGAATTCTTATTTGTCTTTGCTTGATATGCTCAATCCCATGCATCGTCTCTGGAGCGATGGACGTTGGAATAAGTTGACTGTCGCTCATGGCTGTTATTGGAAAAAATGCAGCTTTTGTGACGTTAGTCTTGATTATATTTCTCGCTATGAGACTGCTTCAGCTAGCCTTTTAGTTGATCGCATCGAAACCATTGTTGCGGAAACTGGTCAGACCGGCTTTCATTTTGTAGATGAGGCTGCACCACCCAAGATCTTGAAAGCCCTTGCTGAGGAGTTAATACGTCGCAAGGTAGTTATTTCTTGGTGGGGCAATATTCGCTTTGAAAAGACCTTTACCCCTGAGTTATCTGAGTTATTGGCGCAAAGTGGATGTATAGCTATGTCGGGTGGCTTGGAGGTGGCTTCTGACAGACTGCTCGATCTCATGAAAAAAGGGGTTTCCGTAGAGCAAGTCGCTCAAGTCACTAAGGGCTTCTCTGATGCTGGGATTTTGGTGCACGCCTACCTTATGTATGGATTCCCTACGCAAACTACCCAAGAGACTGTGGATGCCTTGGAGTACGTTCGCCAGCTTTTTGAAAATGGTTGTATCCAGAGTGGTTTCTTCCATCGCTTTACTTGCACAGTGCATTCCCCGGTAGGTCTTGACCCGGCAGCCTATGGCATTGAACTCGTACCATTACCTCCTATTAGTTTTGCTAAGAATGATGTCGGCTTTATCGACCCTACAGGAGTGGATCACGATCATCTTGGTGTTGGTCTCAAAAAAGCGATTTATAACTTTATGCATGGTGTAGGTTTTGAGGAGGATGCCCATCAATGGTTTGATATGCCTGGCATTCCAAAAACCTCAGTGGGGCGCAACAAAATAGCCAAAGCATTGAGCCGCGTATAAACTTGATTCACCAACGCGTTTTATTCAATCACCCTGGATAGAAATATGAATTTATCTCGTCGTACTTTCATCGCATCGGCCGCCTTAGCCCCTGTTGCCTGCGGTAGCCTTTCTTATGAGCGCGGTATACCGGTAGCTCAACCAAAGCCGCTGCCTGTAGTGCGCCCCCCTCAAGTGGGGCAAGAGTGGACCTATATCAAGAAAAATATCTTCGATGGAAAAACGCTCGATGTAATCAATGAGCGTGTTGCCAGCATCGGCTCTACTATTGTGATTGAGCGCATGACAACTGATGGCGCTAGATTGCCTAGTGAGATTCAGACTGCTTGGGGCATGGTCTCTACAGATACTCAGTGGTCACGTTTATTGAATTTCAATCCATCATTACCACTCTGGCCGGAGCAGCTATCCACCACTTGGGCAAAGCAGTTCAATACCAAGTACAGCATTGCTGGCTATCCTGAGTCACGATTGAATTGGCAGGAATATATGAGTGTGCAAGGCTGGGAAAAAATGAGCGTTCCAGCGGGTGAGTTTATTGCTCTCCGCTTTCAGACCTTAATTAACTATGAAAGTGATGATCCGAGTAAGGTGGATTGCATCCGTAAAGAAACAGTTTGGTTTGCTCCACAGATTGGTCGCTGGGTTGCGCGTGAAGCATCTGGCTCCTATCAAATTCAAGGGCAGACTGGACTGGCGATTTTAGAGGGCAGCTATCAATGGCAACTCAGCTCTTACAAATAAACCTAGTACGCAGAGTTTTTATGCTGTTGTCGCCAGCATTGTTGGCGGCCTGCATTGCTGCGCAACCTTATCCGCTATCAACCCCTTTGTCTCAGCCGGTAATTGCACCCCAAGTGAGGGCGCCACAAGTAGGTCAGCAGTGGGTCTATAACGTTCGCAATGTTTTTAACCAAGAGTTGCTGGATATTGTGACCGAGAGGGTCGTTTCAGTTGGACCACAGATTCGCATTCAGCGCAGCGGGCTAAAAGCGGGGCCACTCCCCGATGAAATTCAGGAGCCTTGGGGTTATGTCCTTCAGGATCCACACTGGAATCCTCCGCAAAAGTTTTTGCAGCCAATCCCTTTGTGGCCCGAGCAACTGCTTCCTGGTTGGTCTGGTTTTTATCGTAACCGCTATCAGGTAGTGGGATACCCCGACAATGATTACTACTGGGGATTAAGTATGTCGGCAGTAGCTTGGGAGGGTGTCAGCGTCCCAGCCGGGCAATTCCCAGTTTTGAAGTACCAAAACGAGGCCCCTTACTTCACGAGCAACGATTTTTCGAGAGTGGCTAACTATCGTCAAGAAGATGTCTGGTTTTCCCCAGAAATTGGCCGCTGGGTCATCAGAAGGAGCTCTGGAAGGTACTTGTGGGGCGGCATGTCTTGGGCGGGAGCTCTCTGGGAGGATTACCTCGAGTGGGAGCTTGTGTCCTGGAAGTAAGCAAAGCGCTTAAAATACATACTTACCTATGTATACCGTAAAAGAACTCTTTCCAACCCTCCAGGGTGAGGGCGCCCACGCTGGTCGTGCGGCCGTATTTTGTCGTTTTGCTGGCTGCAATCTCTGGAGCGGTCGAGAAGAAGATCGCGCTTCAGCAGTTTGCCAATTTTGTGATACTGACTTTGTTGGCAGTGATGGTGCTGGGGGCGGCAAGTTCGAAACCGCCGCTTTGCTTGCTGACACCATTGAAGATGTCTGGAATAGCACCTCAGCTGGGCCTCAGCAACGTTATGTTGTATTTACTGGCGGCGAGCCACTACTGCAACTCGACACCGACTTGATTGATGCTTTGCATGCGAAAGGCTTTGTTGTTGCAATTGAGACGAATGGCACGATCAAAGTGCCCAAAGGAGTTGATTGGATCTGTGTTAGCCCTAAAGCAGGCTCGGATCTGATTGTGTTACAAGCCGATGAGATTAAGCTGGTGATTCCGCAGCTGGGTCATGGTTCGATTGAGACCTTGTTGGCCCGATTTGAGAAGATGGATTATCGAAATCGATTTTTGCAGGCGATGGATGGCCCCAATCTTCAAGAGAATATGGCGTTGGCTGTGCGCCTATGTCAAAAAAGACCGTTATGGCGTTTGAGTGTTCAGACCCATAAAATAATCGGTATTCGATAACAGTCTTACCAAGTAATTTTAAGTAATCAGAAAAGTAAAATGACCACCAAGCAAGAAGCCATTTCCATTACCCGCAGACTTGAGTTTGATTCAGGGCATCGTATCCCGAATCATGGTGGACAGTGTCGGCATTTGCATGGTCATCGTTATGCAATTGAAGTTACCTTGACTGGCGTGATTGCTGACCATCCTGGCAAAGCCGACGATGGCATGGTCTTGGATTTTGGCGACATCAAACGCCTCACTAATCAGCATGTGGTTGAGCCTTGGGATCATGCATTCTTGGTGGCCAAGGAAGATGCAGGATTGGTAGAGTATCTCAATTCCATCCCCAATCACAAGACAGTAGTGATGGAGCATGTTCCTACTGTTGAGAACTTAGCTAGCGCCGCCTTTAACTTGCTGCAACCCGTATTTGAAAAAGCCTTTGAGGGGCGACTCAAGCTGGCATCCATTCGTCTTTATGAAACTCCCAATTGCTGGGCAGATATTTCTCATTCATAAGAAACAATATGCAAGCTGAGCTTGATCGCCAATTTATGCAGCAGGCCTTGGAACAAGCTAAGCTCGCTGCGATTGCTGGCGAAGTTCCTGTGGGGGCTGTTTTAGTTCGTGATGGACAGATCATTTCTAAAGGCTTTAATAAACCCATTACCAATAGCGATCCCAGTGCGCACGCCGAGATGATGGCAATTAGAGCGGCTGCGCAAGACGAATCTAATTATCGGCTCCCTGGCACTACTCTTTATGTCACTCTAGAGCCCTGCACCATGTGTGCAGGAGCAATGTTGCATGCGAGAGTAGAGCGCGTTGTATTTGGTGCTGCTGACCCTAAAACGGGTGCCGCAGGAAGCGTGCTGAACGTATTCTCAGAAAAGCAGATTAACCATCAAACCCAGGTGGATGGTGGCATCATGGGCGATGAATGCGGCCAGGTGCTACGTGATTTTTTTAGGGAGCGGCGTTGAAGAAAATTCATTTGATTGCTCCTTCGGGGGCTAGCTTAGATACTCGCAGTCCATTGGCTGGTATTGAGTGGCTCAAACAACGGGGCCTTGAAGTTCTAAACACCGATTGCGTAAGGCGGGTTGAGCAACGATTTGCTGGAACTGATATTGAACGCTTGGCTGAAATCAATCAACTTGCTAATTTACCTCCTGAGATTGCAGTAGTGGCAATGCGAGGCGGCTATGGCTTGCATCGTCTGCTGCCTGGAATTGAGTGGGATGCTATTGCTAAAGCGATTAAGAATGGCCTGCAAATTTGTGGCCATAGTGATTTCACAGTCTTTCAGTTGGGTCTATTGGCAAAGACTGGCGCTATTACCTTGGCTGGACCCATGCTCAATTTTGACTTTGCTTGCCAAGGCGAGCAGGGGGAGGACATTGCTCCTAATGCATTTATGTGGGATCACTTTCAAACGGCAGTGAACGAACGAAAAGTGGATTACGGCGTCAAAACACCACAGTCATATTTAAGAAAGCCTGCCACAGGCCAAGCCTCAGGGATGCTGTGGGGTGGAAACTTAACAGTTCTGGCGGGTTTAGTTGGCACCTCTTACCTGCCTAACAATCAACAAACCCAAGGCGGTATTTTGTTTTTAGAGGATGTGAATGAACATCCTTACCGCATCGAGCGCATGTTGATGCAATTGTTGGATGCAGGCATATTAAATAATCAAAGCGCTATTGTCTTGGGTGGATTTTCGGCATATCGTCTTTACGATAATGATCGTGGTTATACCTTGGAAAATGCTATCGAAGCTATTAGCAAGCGCCTTCCCGACAATATTCCGGTATTAACGGGCCTACCATTTGGGCATCAAGCTGAGAAACTTACTTTGCCGGTGGGTGCGAAAGCGCACATTCAATATGATGAAGCAGGCTTTACGATCAACTCTCAGTGGTAACGCGTTGATTATTCAGGGCGCCCCCTTGCGAATTTTCTTATTTCTAACCAGCATATTGATTGCGAGCGTTGCAATGGCAACTGAAGAGCCTAGGTACGTCCTTCTTGAAAAATCGGAACCATTTGAGTTGCGTTCTTATGCACCGCGTATCGTGGCAGAAGTAAAGGTAGATGGGGATTTAGATGCAGCCTCCAAGCAGGGCTTTCGTGTGATTGCTGCTTATATCTTTGGAAAAAATCAGGTCAACGAAAAAATTGCCATGACCGCTCCCGTTGGAATCGAATCGGGCGATCAAAGTAAGGGCGCAAAGATTGCGATGACGGCTCCAGTCATGATTGAGGGCAACAAGTCACCCGATAAGAATACAAATCATCAATGGACGCTATCGTTTGTAATGCCAGCTGAGTACACTCTAGATACCCTGCCCAAACCATTAGATTCTCAAGTGAAGATCAGGGAAGTGCCTTCAGAAAAGCGGGCAGTAATTACTTTTTCTGGTTTTTACAATGAAAATAAAGTACAAGAAAAAACTGAGGCACTTCGAGATTGGATGAGATCCAAGAATTTGAAGGCAATTGGTGAACCTCAGTTTGCGCGCTACAACCCGCCCTGGACCTTGCCCTTTATGCGGCGCAACGAGGTAATGATCCAGGTCTTGGACTAAGCCTCAAAACTCTTTAATACAAATCCTGCGCCGCTATCTTGTCCTAGGGCTTTAATAAGGACGGGTAAACTTTCTGCCAGCTGCTTTTCTAGCGTCCATGGTGGGTTGATGATGAACATCCCGCTGGCCTGAAGGCGACGCTCCTTAGGCGCATTCTCCACTCGCAGTTCAGTATGAAGCCAAGAGCGTTTATGAGCTGTTGCAATCTTTTTCATACGGTCGGGCAAGGCTGCAGCTTCTCTTCTAGATAGGGCTGGGTACCAAATGGCATAACACCCTGTTGCGAATCGGTGCAGGGCTTCTTCCATAGCGGTCTCAAGATAACGGTAGTCTTGTTTATCTTCATAGGAAGGATCAATCAAAACTAGTCCGCGCCTACTTGGCGGTGGCAATAATCCTTTGAGTCTTGCAAAGCTGTCCTCCGCATAAATATCAATTTGCTTTGCTTGCTTGAGCTCACTGATGTTGTGACGCAAAATATCAATTTCTTTGGGGTGTAGCTCAAAGAGCTTCAGGCGATCTTGGGGTCTTAATAGGCGCGCCAAGATAAATGGGGAGCCAGGATAAATCGTGACTTCATCTCCGGTATTCTCAGCACGGATACACTCAAGATAATGAGCGATTCCCGGACTCAAAGAATGGGTCTTCGCAAATTCCGCTAGGCGATAAATACCTTCGTCAGCTTCTTTACTAACAGTTGCAAATCCATCGATCAGGCTATAGATTCCAGCGCCTGCATGGGTATCTACAATAGTGAGTGCGCCAGGTTTCTCTTGAAGATATTCCACCAAATGAATCAAAATCAGATGCTTCAGAATATCCGCATGACTACCCGCATGAAAAGCATGGCGATAACTAAACATCTTTAAATAGCCTTAGGTTTTTGCGCTTTAATAAATAAAGCTAGAGTGATGCTGATCAATGCCGCGCAAGCGTATTGTAAGGATTGATTTAATTCAGAGTCTAAAGTTTGAGTCAGCATAACGTAGATAACCCCTAGTCCACCAAGCGCTAGTAAGCGGGGGCCGGTTTTACTGGGTAATAGTTGGGCTTCAGGAATGAGGTTAACCAATATGGCGCCAAGCATGCCTGACCACAATCCAATAGCGCAACCTGCCAGGACATCAGTGAGCCAGTGGGCGCCAAGAGCGTTGCGTGAGATTCCAGCAAAACCCGCCAGGATAAATATCCACCAAAGTGAGGATCTTTTATCTTTACTACTAGCAAAGTACATTCCGGAAGCCACTGCAAAAGCAGTCAGCGTGTGACCTGATGGCATTGCGCGGTGTAGCAAGGGCTCTCCAACAATGTAAAAGTCTTCCAGCGCTAGTACGTTGGCTGGTCTAGGCATCTCAAGAAAAGGTTTAATGATGAGGCTCACTATTCCACCTAATGATGAGGCGAATAATCCAGCGATAAGCAGTCGAGGGGCTAGCAGTAGCAATGGGAAGCATATTGCGAAGATGCCCCAGCCATTTCCGAGGAAGGTGAGCCAAGTCCATAAAGTATCTGGAAGTATCTGGGTATAGCGATTAATCAATAAAAACGTAGGGGTCTGTAACTCGCCAAAGTAAATAGCGATTGCCAAGCCAAGCGGTATTAGTGGAATGCACCAGACCCAAGGCGACGTAATGGCAACAGCCGATTTTTGCTGCTCAGCCATGCGAATTAGAGTGCCCGCTCTTGGTCAGCTTCATTTAATTGATGCACCATCTTCTCTAGTACTTGCGCGACGGTAATGGCTTGCATGCAAACGTTGTCATGGCAAGGTGTCTTACGATGATTCGCTGCGCTAACGCAGGGAGAGCAGGCCAAATTGGCCGTAATAGAAATGGACTTACCAACGGACCCATACAGAGCTGGAGTTTCGGGCCCGAACAGAACAACAGTTCTTAACGGAGTGACTGCAGAGAAGTGGCCAGGGCCAGAGTCATTGGTCACCATGACATCGGATAGCGTGTAAAGCGGGGGCAACTCTGCAAAGCTCACTTGGCCGGCAAAGTTGAGGGCATTCTTGACATTGGCTACAGCCCGTACTTTTTCTACATATTCAAATTCAGCAGGTGAACCAGTAATCAAGATGAGATCATTCGGGTAGCGTTGGTTCAGCCCTTGGATGAGCTCCGAGAAACGCTGCTGCGCCCAACGTCTTTGAGGCAACAAATCACTTGCATTCGGGTTTACCAAAATCAGGCGTTGTTTACCTTGAGTAAATTCAATGCCAGCATCTACAGCAAGTTTTTCAATGCGTCCACGAACATTGCTCAGGGCTGAAGGGTCAATGATTGCTTGCTCCAAGCGCACTTCAGAATCTGCAATGTGGATTTTGCTAAACGGGACTTCAATCTCTTTAGCAAACGCTGCATGAATCAGGGAAAGAAAATTCTTGGTGATGTGAATATGCGGGTTGTAATGAACCTTGCGGGTGAGCATAAAGCCACGCCACAATCCTTCACCATGAAAGATATGGTAGCCAACACGGCGACGTGCACCGCATAGACCGGTCAATAGAGCGGTAAAGCGTGAGAACAACTCCAAATCAATCACGGTATCGATGCGATGTTGACGTGCCACGATTAAGAACTTGATAGTGTCTTTGATTAAGCCACCCAAACTAGAAGAATCAATAGTGAAAATATTCTCTGGCTTAACGGTGTTTAATAAAGTTAAGCTGGCGCGATTGCTTTTGAAGATAAGAAAAAATAGTTCAGCGCCGCGGGCTTGCGCGTTGCGCATAGCGGGGTCAACCAAAATAGCGCTACCCATTTCAGATAACTCAATAAAGAGTAGCTTGCGTGGTATTTCTGGACCTCGATTAAGCAGGTTCTTAATCCCATCAATCAGGGCAACTATGGGGCTGGCTACTGCGCAGAGCGGCACACCGACCCAGTGGTCGATGGCGCGCATGGTGTTGACGCTAATACTCATAGTGGGACTTTAAAAGAATTATTTCCGTTTTAATAAAAAGTAAGCGCCAGGTAATACCGAAAGCACGGTGATGGCGCCGTAACTAATTGATGCCAGTACTGTCATAGATGGATTCACACCCCATAGTGCCAGCACAGAGGAGAGTGTGGCCTCACGCAAGCCCCAGCCAGAAATGCTGATGGGTAGCATCAGTAGTAGACTCAGCGCAGGTAAACCAATCATCAAGGCCTCAATCGGAGCATCCACTCCATAAGCCTTCAAACAAAATAAGAGCGTCAAAATTGTCAAAGAATGAATGCCAATCGCAAATGCGGCTTGAACTACGTTCATAGGCCAAGAGAATGCCAACTTGATACCAGGCAAAGCGTGATTCATTTGGAGGCGGTCTAGGAGCTTTTGCAAGAGATTGCAGCTTGGACCCCAGGCCAAAATGACCGCAATGATTAAGCCTGAGAAAATCATGATGCCGGTGACGGCATAGCCTAGATCCTTACCCCAGGTGGCTAAAGTAGCGCCGCCCAAAATGAGGCCAATTCCGCCCAATAGATTGTTGCCAGCTAAGCCGAGTAGTCGGTCCACCAAGACCATAGAAAAGCTCAGGCGTAATTTAGGGGTGGCATGCCCCAGGTCAACTGAGTGATGCAGCTCTTCATCTAACTCTTTTTCTTCAGTCAATTTGCCACTGCTATTTAAATGTGTGGCGGTAATGGCGCGATAACTGTCGCCACCAAGCGTACTGGGCAATCCTTGGTTGATGAGTCCACCCGCAAAATACAAGGCGATAAAGTCGATGAGACTCCCCTGAAATCCGACCTTGCGCATGAGAAAGCCCCAGCGCAGTCCGCCACAAATAAAGGCGCTGAGCATGGTTAAGCCGGCCGCCAAAAACCACCAAGCTTGCATTTGAATCTGGGAATCTAACAGCGCATGCCAATCAATTCCACTGGTGGCTTTCCAGAGCAGGGCGACGGATAGCAAAATGCGAATCGTTGGCCAAGCCCGCTTTAAGATTGCTTTCCACCCAGATGGAGCTTTGGGGGTGGATTGGGGTTGTGAACTCATAGGCGTAAGGATAATGCCTTGAGAGTCTAAGGTCCTGAATTTAGAGAATTAACGCGCTGCGCTAGCATCCCGCCAGTTATGGCATAGGCTGTAGTCAAATTTGGATAAAACCTGCCCAAAGCGGATGATCTCTAGGCTATCCAGAGGCTCGCAACGCTCAAAAGCCAATTTACCCCCTATTGGCGGATTAAACGCCATCCCTGACCAGTTAATGAGCAACACGCTTGCGCCAGCGGGTAGTTGCCCAAACCACAGATCAAATTGATCCTGTCGTTGGTCTAGAACAAAGACAGGGAGAGGCTGGGCATACCAAGCTGCTCTGCTGCCGAGTGTCCAGTTTTGAACAGCGATACCATTTACATTGGCGGCCTCTGCTAATTGGGCTGCTTTTTGTCCGGCCAGCTTCCAGCCGTAGAGATCGGCAATCGGGTTCGATTTCACCGCTGCGGAGTTGATGCCTCCCGAAAGAACAAAGCTAAATCCGAGCAGGCAAATTAACAATTGGCCGGCCAATAGAGTGCGAATCGCCAAGCGATGTTGCATAGCCCATGCCTTGGCTAGGCCAATTCCCGCAAAAGGAGCAAGGCAAAACCAGGCGGGAGTAGTCCAGTGCGGCAGGCTGCCACCACCCGAGAGCAGAGCAAAAATGACGAAGGGAATCGCAAAGAAGCTCAGTAAGGCCATGAGAACAAGCTTGTGAGCGTTCAGGCAATGCTTCAGGAACCCAAAGGCGCCTAAGAGTAGTAGCGGTCCAAAGCATGCAATCTGAATCCCAAGAAAAGCGGCAACCCTGCGCCATGCCCAAGTACCACCACTGCCATGAGCAATTTGATACTTGAATGAGATCCAGTCATTGATCCAATTCCAGTAAAGCACTGGGCTAATGACAACGAAGGCGATCGCTACAGCCAGCCAAAAACCTGATTTTGTTATCCACGCTTTTTTGGGTGAAGCCAAAAGAACCAAGAGCAATGCAAAAGCAGTAAATGCTGCGGTGTACTTACTAAGACCCGCTAGGCCTAGCAGTAAGCCTGTAACAATCCAATCAACAATAGAAAAGTGATCCTTGCGGGTCCAGCGTAAAGCCATCAACATCAGTCCAAGACTCAAGGGGGTCAGCAGGGTATCTGGAAGAAGTCCAATTGCCAGAACGTGAGGAAGGGGTGCTGCGATAATCGCCAATACCGCCATCAAGCCACATAAGTTAGCCGAAGGAAGTGCGGTAGTTAAATAGCCTGCATTACGTCCCCGCATCAGGCTATGAATCTCTAAGGTGACTTGATAAACCAAATAGGCTGAAAGCGCCCACAGTAATTCAGGGATCAGTCGAATGACGCCCTCGGAAGAGGTTAGGGAAACTAGCGGCCACTGTATCCAACCCACTAGCGGTGGATGATCAAAATAACTCCAGGCGAGATGTTTTGCATACAAAGCGTAATGGGCTTCATCAACAGAAAATTCAACCGAGAACCCGAGAGCAAAATGTACTAGCGCAGCAATACAGATGCTAATGGCAGCCCAGCTTGAAGGTGATTGATGTCGCATGCAATGATTTTAGACTTACTCCCCACATTCTTTGGGACAATAAGGGGTATGTCCAAACGAATTTCATTCAGAAACCTATTGCTGCTAATTGCCACCACCGTCCTTTTGGGAGCTTGTGCGGGCTTTACTGGCAAGTCTATCGAGAATGAAGCTGGCCAAGCATTTAATACAGATCAATTGCCTGCTCAGGAGGATTTGCCAAAATTCTCTGCAGAGAAGGCTCGAGACGGCATGCCGGAGGGGTGGCACTTTTATCGGATAGCACCTTATAAAAAAAATACGGTTTATCGCCTTGAGAATTATCAAGGTCGAACTGTTCTTGCTGCCAACTCTCAAACCTCGGCTTCAGGCCTTGCAGTAAAACTTCGCCCGCGCTCAGCGCAAAACTTATGGCTACAGTGGGAGTGGAAGGCAATAGGGGCATTGCCGCAAGCTGATAATGCCGATAGTCAGCGCGACGATGCACCATTACGACTGCTTGTCGCCTTTGACGGCAATAAATCAAAACTTTCCCTTAAAGAGAAACTCACTTTTGAGATGGCTAATTTAATTAGCAGCCAAGAGATGCCTTATGCCACGGTGATGTATATCTGGTCTGGTAAAAATACTGTCAATACTGTTTTAAATAATGCGCACACCTCTAGATTGAAAATGATTGTGGTGGATTCTGGTTGGGATAACTTGGGTGAGTGGCGTAAACATGAGCGTGACCTTGCGGCAGACTACAAGCTAGCCTATGGAGAGACACCCGGAAATGTGATTGGTATCGCATTGCTGACTGATACCGATAACACTAAATCAGAAGTACGCGCCCTCTATGGGGATATTGAGCTATTGCGTAAGCAATCAAAGTAAGGCGCCCGCTCTAAGCCCCACTTTTTAGTGATGACTAGGCCGCCAACGCTTTAAGAGTAGGGCATTGCTCAACACGCAGAAACTAGAGAGCGCCATGGCGCTACCCGCCAGCATCGGGGATAAATAACCCAGCGCTGCCATTGGTATGCCGATGGTATTAAATGCAAATGCCCAAAATAGATTTTGACGAATTTTGTTCCATGTTTTCTTAGAGATATCAATTGCATCCACTACTACGGTGGGGTCACCACGCATAAGAGTAATGCCAGCTGCCTGCATAGCAACATCAGTACCGGTGGACATTGCCATACCAACATCGGCAATCGCCAATGCGGGTGCATCATTTACGCCATCACCAACCATGGCTACAACATGTTTTTTACCTTCTCGCGCACTTTGCAGTTTTTGAATTATTTCTGCTTTATTGCCTGGCATGATTTGTGCAAAGACTTCATTTATTCCGATCGCCTTACCTACGCGCGTAGCGGCAGCTAAATTATCACCAGACAATATCACCGTCCGAATATGCAACCCATTTAATGCCTGGACTGCTTCTTGTGCATTCGGCTTGAGCTCATCCCCAAACGTAATGATGGCAATCGGAGTGGCTATCACACCACCTCCTACACCCGTATTCATGAGTATGGAAACCGTTTGACCTTGATCAAAGTAGGCCCGTGCTTTTTCTAGGATGAGGGGGTAGTGAGTGGAGTCCTCCAGAGATGCCACGCTTTGCAAGCGTAAGGTTTGACCTGCAAAAATACCCTCGCTGGGAATACCTTCAATGCCAACCCCTGGCAGCGCCTTACTGGCCGACGTCGCAATGGGTGAAATATTCTTTTCTTTGGCTGAGTCGATCAGCGCTTTAGCCAAGGGATGTTCGCTTCCCAGTTGCAAGCCGGCTACGGTGGCGAGTATTGGATTGATATCTGTTACCGATTCCTCAAAAGGCAGTAGGGCGAGCATGCGTGGTTTGCCAATGGTTAATGTACCCGTCTTATCAAAGGCAACGATATCGAGTTTGTGCGCTAGCTCTAGTACTTGTGGATCCTTAATCAGAATGCCAAAGCGTGCAGCTACGCCAGTACCAGCCATGATTGCGGCCGGAGTGGCTAAGCCTAATGCGCAAGGGCAGGCGATCACTAGAACGGAGACAGCGCGCAAGATCGCAATGGAGGTCGAATCAAAGTAAAGCCAATTACTGATGCCAGTAATCAGTGCCAACAAAATGACAGTGGGCACAAAGATGGCGCTGACTTGGTCAACTAGTTTTTGAATGGGCGCTTTTTGAGTTTGAGCATCTTCAACTAAATGAATAATTTGCGATAGAACGCTTTCAACACCGACGGCCTCCGCCATGATCACTAGCGCACCCTCACCATTTAAGGCACCTCCGATCACTTTGGAGCCCAACATTTTTTTCACAGGCTCGCTTTCACCGGTGAGTAAGGATTCATCGACATGGCTAGCGCCCAAAATAATGACGCCATCCACCGGAATGCGTTCCCCGGGGAGAGCTAAGACTCGATCCCCTGGGAGCACTTGATCTAAAGGTAGGTCGCGGTATTGCTCAGTACTCACCCCAGTATGACCTTGGAGTTCAAGGCCATCATTCAATACCTTTGCATGCTCTGGCCAGAGTTTTTGCAGAGCGCGAATAGCCTCGCTAGTTTGTTGCTTGGCACGGGCCTCTAGCCATTTGCCCAGTAAGACCATGCAGATGATGACGGCCGAGCCCTCAAAGTACAGTTCATGTGTGTGGGTCGAGGTGAGCAAGAGGTACAGACTGAGGCCGTATGCGGCACTAGTTCCCAGCGCTACCAATAAATCCATATTGCCAGCACCGGCCATAAGAGACTTGTAGCCCGCCTTATAAAAACGCCATCCCAAAACAAATTGCACTGGAGTGGCTAAAGCCAGTTGCCACCACCCCGACAAAGACCAGTGAATGCCAAATGGCATAAAGAACATAGGTAAAAACAGTGGGGCAGACAACAGAAAGCCAAGAATGACGCGACCTAAGCCATCCGCAGCCCAAAATGACTTGGCAATATGCTGGTCAAGCTTGCCGCGAGCAGAGCTTTCTTGAGCCTCATAACCCGTCTTCTTAACCTGGCTGATAATGTCCGCAAGACTGATTGACCCCTTCTTAATGCGAATTTTGGCCTGTTCAGTTGCTAAATTGACGCTGGCGGCCTCAACCCCGGGAATCTTGTCTAAAGCCTTTTCCACCCGACTGACGCATGAGGCGCAGGTCATTCCACCGATATCTAGGGTGAAAAACTCAGAATTGGTCGGATCTTTAGGTGTCATGTAGAAGATAATCTACTGTAAGGTGAAAAAAGACCATTAACAATCGTATTTTGACAGTTTAAAAGGGGTTCTTATGTTTACTCTCAAGGTCTCAGGAATGACTTGTGGTGGCTGTATTAACGCAGTGACTCGTGCAATTCAGGCTCAGGATCCACAAGCCAAAGTGCAGGCGGATCTACCAACCCAGGTAGTTAGCCTTGAAACTAGCCTATCCCCAGAACTCGCTTCACAGCTGATCACGGATGCAGGATTTCCAGTTTCTCAATAACCCTAAATTTGGCTTTAGCAATTTTTTGCATGTGCGGTTAACCTACCCGCTATTCCATTTTTGGCAATAACACTGAATAAAACAGATTGAGCATCCCAGAAAAAGATTGCTCTTTATAGGAGAAAGTTGTGTCGCTTACTGTAGAGGCTGTGCAAACAGCATTAAAGGGTTTAATTGACCCAAATACCCAAATTGATTTTGTTTCGGCAAAGAGCGTTAAAAACTTACGGGTGGATGGCGGCGATATTAGCCTCGACATCGTGCTCGGTTATCCCGCTAAAAGCCAGTTTGATTCCATTCGTAAATCAGTGATTGGCGTCCTGCGTGAGTTGCCCGATGTCAAGAATGTGAGCGTGAATGTCAGCAGTCAAATCGTGGCACATGCAGTTCAACGCGGCGTTAAATTATTGCCGGGCGTAAAAAATATTATTGCAGTAGCCAGCGGTAAGGGTGGAGTCGGAAAATCCACGACTGCGGTCAATCTCGCATTGGCTCTATCTGCAGAGGGCGCGCAAGTTGGCATGTTGGATGCGGATATCTACGGCCCGAGTCAGCCCATGATGTTAGGTATTACTGGCCGACCAGAATCGATTGAAGAAAACACCATGGAGCCGATGGAAGGTCATGGCCTTCAGGCGAGCTCGATTGGTTTCTTGATTGATGATGATGCGCCGATGGTGTGGCGTGGCCCAATGGTCACCTCCGCATTAGAGCAGCTGCTTCGTCAAACCCGTTGGCGCGATCTAGATTATTTAATTGTGGACATGCCTCCTGGTACTGGCGATATTCAGTTAACGCTTGCGCAAAAGGTGCCGGTCACGGGCGCAGTCATCGTGACAACGCCGCAAGACATTGCATTATTAGATGCTCGTAAGGGTCTCAAAATGTTTGAGAAGGTCGGCGTGCCGATTGTTGGCATTATCGAAAATATGAGCACTTATGTATGTCCTAGTTGCGGGCATGAAGAGCATGTCTTTGGCACGGGTGGTGGTCAGAGGATGTGTAAAGAATATGGCGTGGATTTCTTGGGTGACTTACCATTGAATTTATCGATCCGTGAACATGCAGATGCAGGTCGTCCTACTGTAGTGGCCGATCCAGATGGTGCGATTAGCGCCATTTACAAGACGATTGCTAGAAGAGTGGCCATTAAGGTAGCCACCCTCTCAAAAGATATGAGCAGTAAATTTCCTAATATCGTGGTTCAGAACACCTAAGGCCTTATGCGTTTTGCTGTAATCATGCGCAAGCAGTTTATTGATAACCCCTGGATTTCATTTCGGTGGGCGCCTCAGGAGGTGTTGCCTGATTTTGGTCAATTTAGCAGTACCTCCATCTCGGACGATAAGATCTCTGGGCGGTTTCTTGGTCGCGATGATCAGGGTGAATCCTGGTTATTTACGGGGTATGAGCTGAGTCTTTTTCCGGATGAGGCTGAAGGGTATTA
>CANBPJ010000009.1 GCA_947371415.1 Burkholderiaceae bacterium
CCGGACAAAGAGGCAAGCGTATTGATCCAGCGATCTGGTCAGCAGTGGCGCTTGATTCGCAATGGCATCATCACGGTATACGGCGCTTGGGTGCTGGCAATTGCTTTCTTTGGTATTGCTGCTCTTTTCATGATTAAGGGCCCAATTAAGCTGCATGCCCCAATGTCTGGTGTAAAGATCAAACGTTTTAATGGCTTTGAGCGCTTTACACACTGGGTTATGGCTGCCAGCTTTATTGGCCTTGCTTTAACCGGCACGTTGATACTGTGGGGCAAGTATTTTGCAATGCCTTTGATGGGCGGCGCCGCTTATGGCTCATTCTTGATGGTTTGTAAGAATATTCACAATTACTCTGGACCATTATTCACTCTGAGCGTGGTGATCTTCTTCTTGCTCTTTGCTACTCGCAACATCCCAGGTAAGGGCGATCTCACCTGGTTGATGACGCTTGGTGGAGCATTAACTGGTAAGCATCCTCCTGCAGGATTCTTCAATATGGGTGAAAAAATCTGGTTCTGGTTTGGTATGGTTATTTTGGGACTCACGATTTCAGCTTCAGGCTTTGTGCTCGACATGATCGTCCCATTTATGGACGTTCAATATTTACGTGGCACTATGCAACTAGCTAATATCATTCACAGCTCAGCCGCTATCTTGATGATGGCAATGGCAATGGGCCATATCTACATTGGTACGATTGGTATGCAAGGCTCTATCGATGGCATGAAGGATGGCTACGTCGATGCAACCTGGGCAAAAGAACACCATGAAATTTGGTACAACAAGATTAATAAATAAGGACAAAGCCATGAACAAACTCATCGCTTTTACGCTATGCTCGTTTGCAAGCGCGCTTGCTTTTGCTGCATTGCCCCCGTTGACACCTGAAGCTCAGGAAGCTGCTAATTTGGCAAAAGCCAAGACTGCTTATGGCGATAAGGTTGGTGCATTTAAGTTATGCCAAGCTCAAAATAAAGTAGCCGATCAATTCAGGGTGTCTGGTACACCAGCGCCAGCAGCTTGCGTAGCTCCGCCACCGTTTGTTGCTCCAGTAGCCGCTGTTGCAGTTCCGGCGCCAGCACCTGCTGCCGCACCAGCAGCGAAGTAATTAGCCTGCTACCAACTCTTGATATAAGTAGTGCTGAGCTGCTTGTGTCTGGGGATTGGAAAAGAAAGGGCCTACGGGCCCTTTTTCTTTGATCTCGCCTTGATCAATAAAGACGACGAACTCAGCCAGTCTTTGCACTTGTGCAAGCTGATGGGAAGTGAAGATCACATCCGAGCCTTGAAGCTTAAATTGTCGAATGATTTCTTCTACCTGTTCGGTTGTGTTGGGATCTAGGTTGGCGGTGGGTTCATCCAGGAGAACTAAACCGGGCTGTTGCAAAATAGCTCGCCCTAAGCAGAGTTTTTGTCTTTCACCTGCTGAGAGTTTATGTGCGGGACTATTGGCAAGATGACTTAAGCCAATTTGCCCCATTACCACATCAATCTGCGCCGAACCAATCGATGAATCTGCATCTCTCACCATGGAAATATTGACTCTAGCTGATGCTTTGATCATTGGCGTATGGTGAAGTACTAATGAAGATTTAATGGTACCGTTAGAGTGGGTGATACTTCCGGAGTCTGGCTTGAGTAAGCCATCCAGCAATTTCAGAAGAGTAGTTTTTCCAGCGCCGTTCGGACCAATGAAGGCACAAATGCGATCAGCGGGAATAACTGCATGAGGTATATCTAAGATGATTCGCCCATCGCTTTTCACGATCACATCTTTGAGTTCGATAAACCGTTTAAATTCTTCAGTTGAGTTAACCATAGCGACGCTCTGCAATTTGACGAACTGCGAATGTAAATAGGTTGGCCAACAACACAATACCTAAAAGAATGATGCCCAAAGCAAGAGCCAAGGGGAGATCACCTTTGCTAGTTTCCAGGGCAATTGCAGTGGTCATCGTACGCGTGGAATGATCAATATTGCCACCTACGATCATGACTGCACCGACTTCAGATATGGCTCTGGCTAGGCCGGCCAAAATGGCAATTGTCAGGGAGAAGCGGCAATCCCAAACAAGCCATTTAAGGGCAGAAATTCTAGGTAAACGCAGCGCCATAAACGAATCCCGGTGAATTCTCCAGGAGTCTTCCAGAATCTGTCGGCTTAAAGCTGCAATTAAGGGGGTTGTGAGAAGCGTTTGAGCCAGGATCATCCCCTTGGGGGTGAAAAGCCAGCCCCACACTCCCAGTGGTCCTGTGCGCGAAAGCAGTAGGTACACTACAACGCCAACAATCACGGTTGGTACGCCCATCAGGGTATTGAGGGTAATGGTAATTGCCTTTTTACCCTTAAATTCTTCTGTAGCTAAGAGCGCCCCAATCGGCAGTCCCAGCAAGGTTCCAAGTAGCAAGGCGCTGAGGCTTACCTGCAGTGAGACGAGCACGATGCCAATAACGCCGGCATCTAAATGCACGAGGAGTCTAAAGGCATCCTGAAAGGTCGTAAACATGGGCTTGATTCTAGCAAGGGGATGGCAAAATAGGATAAATGCAAACAATTTCCCTACTTTGACCCATGGCTGAAGTCATTTGCCTCTGTAATGAGGTCCTCGATATTGATCTTCGCGAATACCTCGATAGTCATCCAATTGGGTCTATTGAGGAGTTACGCGATCAGGCATCCATTTGTAATAAATGTATGCAATGCCAAGATTTGGTTGAGGGTGAGATCTATCTAGCTCGAGTGCGTCGACAACGCGCTACAGGGCAGTTGCAATGACACAAAATAAAGTGGGGCGTTTTAGCGTGATGACCATGAATATGCATAAGGGTATTTCACCTCTGCATAGAAGGTCAACTATTTACGAGCTACGCCAGAAAATGCGTAGCCACCACCCAGACTTACTATTTTTGCAAGAACTGCAGCAGGAACATCGGGGGCGAATTAGACGATTTGGCCAATGGCCACTTACAGAGTTAACCCATTTCTTATCTGAAGATTTTTGGCATGACTGGCATTATGGAAAAAATGTTGAGTATCCGGATGGGCATCATGGCAATGCCATTCTTTCTAAAAGGCCATTGCATAAAGGCGAAAATTACGATATATCTGCCTATCGATTTGAAAAGCGCGGCTTGCTCCATAGCATCACCCAGTTGGAGGGTGTAGCAACGCCGATTCATTGTTTTTGTGTTCATTTGGCTCTATTTGAAAGGGGCAGGGAGCGTCAATTGGATGAGATTATTCGCTACATTGATTCGCTTGCGGAAGGTGGCCCAACAATTGTTGCTGGCGACTTTAACGACTGGCGTAATCGCGTGAGCGCACCAATGCTAGCTGCCGGGTTTAATGAGGTTTTTGAAGTGCTAACTGGCGCTCCTGCAAAAACTTTTCCCAGCGTGAAGCCGATGCTGCCGATGGATCGCATCTATGTGCGGGGCTTGAAAATACATTCTGCAGAAATTCTGCATGAATGGTTGAAATTATCTGATCACTTAGGCATTACTGCGGAACTGGAAATCTTATGAGCATATTGAATTACATTTTGGGCTCTCTTTTTGGGTTCTCTTTAATTTGGGTTCCAATTTTTCATGCCGTAATCGTGATCCTATTTGGATTTCGCATGATTTCAGTGAGGAGGCCGGTAGCAGTTGCAATCGCCTGGTTTTTAATAGTTGTCTTATTTCCATTGGTTGGTGTTAGCCTCTATATTTTGATTGGAGAGCGCCCTGTTGGCCGCAGACTCACACGCAAAATCATTCGCATGGATAAAGAATATGCCGCCATCACCGAAGGGATGCGCACACGCTATTTGGCGGATAAACAACTACTGCCAATAGAGGGAAGGGCACTCAGCTTATTGGCCGAGTCTAAGAATGGTTCCCCGGTGATTGCTGGTAACAAGATTGAATTGTTCACAAGCTCGCTAGAGATCTTGCAAGATTTCATTGATGAGATTAATCAAGCCAAAAATACGCTACATCTAGAGTTCTATATTTGGGCTTTGGGGGGAGATTCCGATCGCGTTGGTGAGGCCTTGATTGCAGCAGCTAAACGAGGAGTGGCTTGTCGAGTACTGCTTGACTCCTTGGGCAGTAAAGACTGGTTTAAATCGACCTGGCCGACACGTTTTAGAAGTGCTGGAATTGAGGTGACAGAGGCCTTACCTATTCAAATTGGCCGCTTTCAATTTCGCCGCGCTGACTTAAGACTTCATCGCAAAATATTCGTGATTGATAACTCGATTGTTTGGACTGGAAGTATGAATTTGGTTGATCCACGTACCTTTAAGCAGGATTCAGGTGTGGGCGAGTGGGTTGATGCTATGGTCAGAATTGAAGGCCCGGTCGCCTCTCAGTTTGAGCTGACATTCTCCTTTGACTGGAGTGTTGATAACCCCAAGATTACGCATTTCAATGATGTGGCACCCATCGCAACTCCAGTTGAGGGACGGGTATTGGCGCAAGAGTTTTCTTCTGGCCCAGTGTATCGAGACGATATTCTGTATCAAGTGCTGCTTTCTGCGATCATGGATGCACGCGAGGAGCTCACAATCACCACGCCTTACTTTGGTCCGGATGATGGCTTGATTCAGGCGCTGATGGCGGCGGCAGGACGTGGTGTGAAGGTAACTTTAATTGTCCCTAAGTTAAATGATTCAGCTTTAGTAGCTTGGAGTAGCCGTAGTTTTTATGCCGACCTGATGGGCGCAGGCGTCAATATCGCTGAATTTCATGGCGGTCTCTTGCATACAAAGAGTTTATTGATAGATAAGCGGGTAGCCATTTTTGGTTCGGTGAACTTTGATCAACGCAGCTTGAGATTGAATTTTGAGATTAGTTTGATTGTGTACAACCCCGAGTTCTGCGCCAAACTCGAGACCTTGATTGAGTCCTACCTGGCTCAATCCGATATGGTGGATGCAGAAGCTTGGACTAAGCGGCCACGCTGGCGTGTTCTGCTCGAGAACGCAGCGCACCTAGTATCACCTTTACTTTAAATTGCACCCTGGGCTCGCAGCGCCTCAATTTCAGAAGAGGACATGCCCAGTTCGCCAAGAATAGCCTTGGTATGCTCTCCTACCGCTGGAACGGGATCCATGCGATAGTCGTAGCTATCATTTAGCCCTGGCGGCAACAATGCGGCAATAGTGCCGTTCGGTGTATTCACCTCTGTAAATCGATTGCGCGCTTTTAGTTGCTCATGTTTCCAAAGGCCTTCCATGTCATTCAGGTGGGCATTAGCAATCTGGGCTTTTTCTAAGCGTGCAATTAATTGCTCTGACGTAATTTGACTAAAGCAAGCATCAATGATTTCCAGGAGTTCCGCGCGTTTTTCATTGCGCTTGAAGTTTCGATCAAAGCGATCATCTTGTGCGAGAGCAGGGTTTTCTAAGACAAGCTCGCAAAACTGTGCCCATTCGCGTTCATTTTGCAGTCCCAGCATCACTGTTTTACCGTCGCCAGCTTTGAACGGGCCGTAGGGATAAATGGTGGCATGGGAGGCGCCATTTCTGGATGGTGGGTTTGCGCCTTTGTATGCGTAATACATTGGAAAGCTCATCCATTCGCTTAAGGCTTCGAGCATTGAAATATCGATGACAGTACCTTTGCCAGTTTTCCCTCTTTGCAAGAGTGCAGCCAAAATATTGGTATAGGCATACATACCAGCGGCAATATCGGCAATGGAGTTACCCGCCTTACTTGGCGTCTCCGGTGTGCCTGTAATGGAAAGAAAGCCAGCCTCGCTCTGAATTAAAAGGTCATAGGCTTTTTTATCGCGATAGGGACCATCGTTACCGTAACCAGAGATTGAGCAAAGGATCAACCCAGGATTATCCTTTTGCAATGCTTCAGCAGTCAGTCCCATGCGAGCTGCCGCACCTGGAGCCAGATTTTGTATAAAGACATCGGCGGTTTTTATTAGACTCTTCAGTACGGATAAAGCGGCATCTTGTTTAAGGTCGAGTGTGAGACTCTCCTTTGATCGATTTACCCAAACAAAGTGGGAGGAGAGTCCTTCTACTTGCGTGTCATAGCCTCGGGCAAAATCTCCATCCCCAGGACGCTCGATCTTGATGATGCGCGCCCCCAAGTCCGCTAGCTGACGGGTGCAGAATGGCGCAGCAATGACATGCTCAAGTGCGATAACGGTAATGCCATCTAGTGGACGAATGCTCATATTGATGCCTATCAGAAAGAGCGTGGGAGGCCGAGGACATGCTCGGCTACATACGAATAAATTAAGTTGGTTGAAATCGGCGCCACTTGATAGAGGCGGGTTTCACGGAACTTGCGCTCCACATCGTATTCATTGGCAAAACCAAAGCCACCATGAGTCTGCAGGCAAACGTTGGCCGCCTCCCAAGAGGCTTTTGCAGCGAGGTACTTCGCCATATTCGATTCGGCACCACAGGCCTGTTTAGCATCAAAGAGCTCACATGCCTTAAAGCGCATCAGATTGGCTGCCTCAGTCTCGATAAAAGCATCTGCAATTGGAAACTGAATGCCTTGATTCTTGCCAATCGGACGATCAAACACTACACGTTCATTGGCGTAACGCCGCGCCTTGTCTATAAACCAATAAGCATCACCAATACACTCTGCGGCGATCAGGGTACGCTCTGCATTTAGGCCATCCAGGATGTACTTAAATCCTTGGCCTTCTTCGCCGATCAAATTTTCAGCGGGGATTTCTAGGTTATCAAAAAAGACTTCATTGGTTTCATGATTCACCATATTAGCGATGGGCTGGATACTCATGCCTTTGCCGATTGCATCTTTTAAGTTGACGATAAAAATGGACATACCTTCTGATTTTTTCTTGACCTCTGCTAGCGGAGTGGTGCGAGCTAGCAGAATCATCAAATCAGAATGTTGAATGCGGGAGATCCAAACCTTTTGACCATTCACAACGTACTTATCGCCTTTTTTAACGGCAGTGGTTTTGAGTTTGGTGGTATCTGTGCCCGTTGTTGGCTCGGTAACCGCCATCGTCTGCAGGCGCAATTCGCCAGTGGCGATTTTGGGTAGGTAGAGCTTTTTCTGGGCATCAGAGCCGTGGCGTAGCAAAGTACCCATGTTGTACATTTGACCATGACAAGAACCCGCATTACCGCCGGCAAAGTTAATCTCTTCCATGATGACAGAGGCTTCCGCAAGACCTAAACCAGAGCCACCATATTCTTCCGGAATTAAGGCCGCTAACCAGCCAGCTTGGGCCATAGCATCGACAAACGCTTCAGGGTAAGCGCGTTCATGGTCAACCTTTTGCCAATAGGCGGAATCGAAACTCCCGCAGAGGTCACGTAAGGCTTCGCGCATATCTTGGTACTGGTCTGGCTTTGGAATGGGGTGATTCATGTGTATGAGTGCTTAAATAATGTTGGGAAATATGACAATACCTACAGTTTAAGCAAGATTTCAGAATTGAGGGCGACCAGTTATCCACATTACACCTGACCCTCATTTTTGCCCTTGATTGCTGATGGAGCATACTAAGAGCATGTCTACATCATTGACCCCCAGCCTACTTGGAGCCCTTGCTTAATGGAGCAAATGCTAAGCCAATTCTTTGACTTCTTTGGAATGCCATCGATTGGTTTGCCTGCTGTATTTATCAGCGCCTTTATCTCTGCAACTCTGCTGCCTGTGGGTTCCGAGCCGATCCTTTTTGGATATGTTTCGCTGAACCCTCACTTATATTGGGTGGCAATAGGGGTTGCTACGCTTGGCAATACTATGGGGGGCATGCTCGATTGGTGGCTTGGATTAATTAGCCGCAATAGCTTCGAATCCCTCAAGGGGCCAACCAATGGCAGGATGCAACGTTGGCTTGAAGAGCGGGGCCCTAAGATGCTACTTCTTTCTTGGCTACCTGGATTCGGTGACCCACTTTGCTTAGCGGCGGGATGGCTCAGGCTACCCTGGCTTCCATGCATGATCTATATGGCGGTTGGTAAGCTACTGCGCTACCTCACCATGACTTGGCTCCTAACCTTGGTGCCAAATACGTTTTGGCACCAATTGGGGCAATGGCTCCACGTAATCTAAATTCTTCCAATGTATCCTATATTTTTCTTGTAAAAATCTTGAGAGGGAAATCATGAATCAATTAAAAGGCAAAACAGCTCTCGTCACTGGCTCGACTAGCGGCATTGGTTTAGCAATGGCGATTGCACTGGCAAAGCAGGGCGCCAATATTATGGTGAATGGCTTTGGTGAGAAAGATGCTGCTATTGCTGCAATCAAAGCATGCGGTGTCGAGGTTGAATACCATGGTGCTGATATGAGTAAGCCTGCTGAAATCCAAGACTTGATTGAGCAAACTGAAAAGCGCTTTGGCACACTGGATATTTTGGTGAACAATGCTGGAATTCAGTACACAGCGAATGTGGAAGACTTCCCTGCGGATAAGTGGGAATCCATTATTGCAATCAATTTGAGCTCTGCCTTTTATACCTCGCATCATGCACTCCCCGGTATGAAAAAACGTAACTGGGGACGCATTATTAATATTGCCTCTGTTCATGGCTTGGTTGGGTCTACCCAAAAGTCTGCTTATGTTGCTGCCAAACATGGCATTGTTGGCCTAACAAAAGTAACCGCTCTAGAGAATGCTAAAACAGGAATTACTTGTAATGCGATTTGCCCAGGCTGGGTTTTAACCCCGCTAGTCCAAAAACAGGTAGATGCACGCGCAGAGCGTGACGGGGTTTCGAATGAAGCGGCTAAGAATGCCTTGGTTTCTGAAAAGCAGCCATCAGGTGAGTTTGTGGCGCCAGAGCAGTTAGCTGCCTTAGCGGTTTTCTTGTGTGGTCCTGATGCATCTGAAGTGCGTGGAGTGGCTTGGAATATGGATGGTGGCTGGACAGCCCAGTAATCTCAAGTCGGTTAATTCGTCCTCACCCCCAATGCTCACGCCCAAACAAAAACGCCAGAATCGTCTATAGTTAGGGAAAATATGGCTGCTGAAGCCACCTATTGACATGTTTTACAAGGAAAAAATGATGGAACACACATTACCTCAGTTACCTTACGCATTAGATGCGCTCTCACCATTCATCTCAAAAGAAACTCTTGAGTTTCACTATGGCAAGCATCACCAAACTTACGTTACAAATTTAAATAATTTAATCAAGGGCACTGAGTTTGAGAATGCCTCTCTAGAAGACGTTGTTAAAAAATCTACTGGCGGTGTTTTCAATAATGCAGCTCAAGTATGGAACCATACTTTTTACTGGAATAGCATGAAGCCAAATGGCGGTGCTGCTCCTACTGGCGCATTGGCTGATGCTATTAATGCAAAGTGGGGCTCTTTTGATAAATTTAAAGAAGAGTTTACAAAGTGCGCAGTAGGCACATTTGGATCTGGCTGGGCATGGTTAGTAAAGAAGGCTGATGGCACTTTGGATTTGGTGTCGACAAGCAACGCAGCAACCCCACTGACTTCGGATGCAAAACCACTAATGACTTGTGACGTTTGGGAGCACGCTTATTACATCGATACTCGCAATGCCCGCCCAAAATACCTAGAAAATTTCTGGAATGTTGCGAATTGGGATTTTGCAAGTAAGAACTTTGCCTAATATCTATCTATATATTCACTTCCATTAAGAAAGTATTTATGTCCTCTATCTTTACCTCATTAGGGCGCACAGTTTTAGCTGGTTTTGTGCTCCTCGCTTTAATTGTCTTGGCTCTAGGTGCCAATCTAAGCTCAATTGAACTACCTTTCTTGTTCCGCTGGATTCACGTCATGGTTGGCGTTATGTGGATCGGTTTACTTTGGTATTTCAATTTTGTGCAGATTCCTTCCATGCCAAAAATCCCCGATGAGCAAAAGCCTGCTATTGGAAAAGTCATTGCTCCGGCAGCATTGTTTTGGTTCCGTTGGGCGGCCTTATTTACGGTTGTTAGCGGCTTAATCTTGTCTGTATTGAATGGTTATGCGCATCAAGCATTTACTTTGCAAGCTCCTTTCCGCGCAATCGGACTAGGTATGTGGATTGCCTTGGTCATGGCTTTCAACGTTTGGTTCATTATTTGGCCAAATCAAAAACGTGCCCTTGGTATGGTTGCTGTTGAGCCGGATGTCAAAGCCAAGTCCGCTCGTATTGCAATGTTGACCTCACGCTTTAACACCATGCTGTCAATACCAATGTTGTTCTTGATGGTTGCTCAGTCACACAACACAACCTGGTTTGTGATCGTTTCATAATCAAACCACTGTAGATTATGCAAAAGGCCCGCAATTGCGGGCCTTTCTTATGCAACAAATACTAGGCAGCTAGTAATTGACCTTCCTTATTGCAGTATCGGCGGGAGCTCTTTGGTGAGTGCTCCACGCTGAGCGGTTGCAGAGCCTAGTAGTGCGAAGCCTAGCAGTTTGCCATCGCTTGATTCAAAGCGCGCCTCAAGTCCGCCTTCTAGGGAATTAATTTTCCAATCACCTGCAGAGCCTTTGGCTGGTGGCGAGACGATCGTCGGGAGTGCGGGAGTCTTCACCATAACAGGCATAGCGGGATAACTCAGAGCAACTTCTTGCCCTAGTAGGTTTGGTGCTAAAGCGCGTGCCGCTTGCATGATTGGCATGACATAAGGCAAAACCAAGCCATCAACTTCAGCACAGTCACCAATTGCATATACATTCTTGGCGCTAGTTTCCAGTTGGCGATTAACCGTGATGCCTACACCTGTTGCAATTCCGGCGGCCTTCGCTAAATCCAGTCGGGGTCTGAGACCTACTGCCGACAAAAAGATATCACTTGTAATGACCGACCCATTTTCAAGAGTGATAGAGAGCAACTCACCATTGCGATCAATTGATTGCACGGTGGTAGCAAAGTGCCAGCGCACCCCAGCTTCGCTTAATTTGGATTGAAGCGCTTGCGCTGCCGCTTCGGGAAGGAGGCGACCCAAAGCTTGTGGGGCCAGATCAATCACATCTACTTCGTAAGAACCTAAAACCAAATCATTTGCAAATTCACAACCAATCAGGCCAGCGCCTAAAATTGCAACCCGCTTTTTGCCTTCAATTGCCTGACGAAATTGAGCATACTCTTCAAGGTCATTTACTGTGATCACTTCATTGGCCGCACTGCCTTGCAAGGGTAGGCGAATTTGATCGGCACCCAAACCCAGCACTAGCTTTCCATATGAAACCATTCCTTTGGAGGTTTCAATGGTGTGTGAGGCGGTATCAATAGCTAATACATCGGCATCTCCCAGAATGGTAATTTCTAGTTGAGCTGCCATGCCTTCCGCATTCGTAGATAGCAATTGTTCTGCGGTCTTTTTGCTAGCCAGCGCTGTCGAGAGCATTGGTTTTGAATAAAAGTAGCCTGGCTCGCGGGTCACCAAAGTAATCGGAATGGCCTTGTCGAGTTTGCGAAGTTCGCGAATGACGGTATATCCGGCTAATCCACTGCCAATAATGACGATGCCCGATTGAGAAGATTGATTCTGATGATCCAAAGCTGGGCTCCCTAATAATGCGTTGATGTAATGTATTGCAGAGGCTAAATCATGTTTAGCTGACTTAATCTACTTGAACCATTTCAAAGTCAGATTTAGCTACGCCGCAGTCCGGACATTCCCAGTCCTCTGGGATATCGGCCCAAGCCGTGCCGGCAGGGATGCCGTCTTCTGGTAAGCCTTTTGCTTCGTCATAGATGAAGCCGCACACAATACATTGCCAAGATTTCATGATATTTCCTTAAGGATAATCCGACTAGTTTAAATTTAATTTCGTTTTATTTCTGAGCTTGCTCAAGCGGTAGCGAATGCTTTAGCTTTTTCCAAGACTTTCTTATAGTGATTTGCATGACGCTCCTCTACATTAGCCAAGGCTGCAAAGCGTTTCGCTGCTTTTGCTAACATTGCCTGAAATTGCTCAGCATGCTCTTTTGACTCTGCAATTTGCTCATCAATTTCCGCTACAGCTGCCGCATTACCTTCATCTACCGCTGTTTTCCGGAAAGAGGGGTACATTTCGGTGTACTCGTAAGTTTCTCCCTCAATCGCAATTTCTAAGGCGCGAGTCGGTGTAATGGAGTTGGCGGGATAGAGCAAGTCGAGGTGGCCAAAAGCATGCATCACTTCTTGGTCTGCAGTAGCCTCGAAGATTTCAGCGGTTTCAATATCTCCAGCGGCGCGGGCCAATTTGGCAAAATAGCGATACTTAATATGCGCCATAGATTCACCTGCAAAGGCGGATTCCAAGTTTTGGATGGTTTTGATTTCTGGACGGGCCATTTTCATTCCTTGTGGGTTGGTGATTTAGCGGTGTGTAAGCACCATGGAATGAATTCTGAACCTAAACTGATAATCAGTCTAATAAATAATAATGATATTATTTATCTAATAAATTGATCAAAAGGATATGGGTAAATTATGACTGCACTTCCTTCCTTGCGTCAGCTCCGCTATTTTGTAGCCATTGCACAAGAACTCAACTTCACTCGGGCTGCCGAAGTGTGTTTCGTAGGCCAATCCACCCTTAGCGCAGGCCTAAAAGAGCTTGAGGATGGTTTAGGTGTGCGCTTAGTGGAGCGAGATCGACAAAATGTAGCCATTACCCCGATCGGGCAGGAGATTCTAGAGAGGGCTAAGGGCATCTTGGCTGCCTCGGAAGATTTGGTCGAATACGCTGATGCGGCAGGTAAGCCGATGGCTGGGACGATTCGACTGGGTGTAATTCCAACCATTGCACCATTTTTGTTGCCGAATGTATTGCCCGATATTCGTACACGCTTTCCTAGTTTAAAAATTGCCTTACGTGAAGACTTAACGGCAAATCTGTTAACTAGATTGGCTGAACACCAGCTGGACTTCATTCTCATTGCATTGCCTTATGAGACTTCGGGACTGCTGGTTCAAGAATTATTTGACGATGAGTTTTGGTTGGTGGCCAGGGAGGATGACCCGGCTCTCAAGGGAAAAGAAATTCATTTGCCGGCCAAAATGGCTGAACGCTTATTGCTTTTAGAGGAGGGGCACTGTCTGAGGGAGCACACCCTGCAGGCATGTAAGCGTTCCGATATTCGCAAAGCTGATGGTATGGAGGCCACTAGCCTATTAACACTCCTGCAGATGGTGGACTCCGGAATGGGGATTGCATTGTTGCCAGAGATGGCGGTGAGAGGTGGTTTGTTGAATGGCACAAGTTTGGTGGCACGACCCTTGGCGCCTCCTGCACCTAAGCGAATCATTGCCTTAGTCGCTCGATCTTCAACTGCTCACTTAGAGGAGTTTCGGGTATTTTCTGATTGTATTCAGGAGCGCTTCAAAAGAGATGCCAAGAGCAGTCGTGGAGCAGTCAAGGGCTTACGCAAGGATTAAGTCATATTCAGCAAGAACCTATTTTTCTTGCTACAGTCGACCACTAAATATTGATTAGTAAAAAAGAAAGAGTCTTATGTCCGGAAAAGAAATAATGTTTACGCCAGTTAAGTTGGGCGCGATTGAATTAAAGAATCGTTTAGTCATGGCGCCTTTGACTAGAATGCGCGCTATTGCGGGCGAAGTTCCCAGCCCCCTAGCCAAAATCTACTACAGTCAAAGAGCAGGGGCTGGATTGATTATTAGCGAGGCAACTCAAATTTCTCCTATCGGTCAAGGCTATCCAGCAACTCCGGGGATTTACTCGGCAGCGCAAACGGCAGAGTGGAAAGAAATTGTTGCGGCTGTACACGCAAAGGGTGGCAAGATTGTTGCCCAGTTATGGCACGTTGGGCGCATTTCTCATTCATCTCTGCATCCTGAGCAGGGCTTGCCTGAGGCGCCATCTGCGATCGTGCCGGCTGGTCAGACTTATGGTGCCGATTGGAAGTTGCATGACTATGAAACTCCAAAAGCCATGACCGGTGAAGATATTGCTCGCCTCTTATCGGATTTTGAATTGGCTGCGAAAAATGCTCAAGCTGCCGGTTTTGATGGCATTGAAATTCACTCCGCTAACGGTTATTTGTTGGATCAGTTTTTGCAAGATAAAACCAATCAACGTACCGATGGATATGGCGGCTCTATAGAAAATCGCATGCGCTTATTGGGTGAAGTGATCGAATCCATTGCCAAGGTCTACCCAAGTGATCGCATTGGTGTTCGCCTATCACCATACGGCAGCTTTAACGACATGGGTGACAGTGATCCAGTTGCCTTGTTTAATGCGGTTATTCAAAAATTGAATGGCTATCAACTTGCTTATGTTCACATGATTGAGCCACGCTCTACGAGTGCAGGTGGTAATGATCAAGTTGATGCAGGGGCACCCATTACTTCTGAGATCTTCCGCGCGGCCTACCAAGGTCAATTTATTAGCGCTGGCGGGTACGACCAGGCTATGGGCGAGGCGGTATTAGAGGCTGGCTTGGCTGACGCTGTAGCTTATGGACGTTTATATATTTCCAATCCAGATCTAGCGGAACGCTTTGAGCAGGGTGCACCTCTGAATCCGTATGATCGCGCTACATTCTATGGTGGAGCTGAGGTTGGGTATACCGACTACCCAGCGCTGTAAGTTTTAAGCAAAACCTGAAGCAGCGCAAGGCAAATAAGGCCTCTTTCGCAAGAAGGGGGCCTTATTATTTATCGCCTGGATCTTTGAGAAGGCCGTAGTGATTGGCAACTAAGAGCATCGCAACCGAAGCGCAACCCATGGCAAAGAATTGCCATTGATGCAACATTGCAGTTCCGACCACTGTCATCAAGATGGTCCATCCGATTGCCATCTTGGCTTTTTTGCTGAGTGCTTTCATGTAGGTAGATTCTTATGTAAATATTATTTAATGGCCAGCCGAGCTTTTGCGCTCAGCTCGCTAGGGGTTCCGCGCTTATCCAATTGAGAAAGCCTCAGGGCTTCTTGTTCAAAGTCAATTTGAGCTGGATGAAATTCAATATTGCCCAGATGAATGACATAAGTCCATACCAATTCACGACCTCTATCTTTGTATACGTCTACAACTCGTTTCATTTTTTATCGCCTATGGAGTGAGTAGCGCTATTTTTCGGAGCGATGTTCTGTTTGAGGTCAATGAGATTGCGTGGGTCTATACGAATGACCCCACCTCTGGGGCTATCAATGTCAGCAATTAAAAAGAAAGAAACTGCCACCATTGCCGGGAATATCATAAATAAACCGACATTACGGCTAAAGTTCCTCGCCCCAAAGCCGACCAAAATATTGGCTCCAATGGCGATGGCAGCCATCAGCCACCAGGCAGCTGCTGGGATGCGATTCCACCAGGCTGATTGCGTGAAGCCGCGGGAGTTGATTACATCATTCATGCCAGAGATTGCTAGCGCAGTAGTGGGGGTTGGTTGAGTTCGTGCAATGGGCAGCAATTCATTCCATAGGGCACTCTCTAAGGCATTAGTACGCTGAGTAATTTGCTGAGCCGTTTCTTGATCTTGCTTGGAGTAAAACAAGATGCGCTGATCAAGGTATTCGTTCAGAAGTCCTTTGATTGTTTCCGCAGTTTTACTGGGCAGGAGATCTGCCCTTAAAAATTCAGTGCCAATCGCATTCGCTTCGGCCTCTTCATAGGTCTGTCTCAAGTCATACCGGGCAATTGCCATCGAGAAGGTAAAGCCGATGATCAAGCCAAGCAGTGTCAGTGTTGCCGTCTGAATAATTCCCAAGTCTGCCGATGTCTCAGTATCTTTCGTGCGGTACTTGCTTAAAACAGCATTACCAAACCACACTGAGCCTGCAAGGGCTACAGCGGAAATGGCAAATACTAGTTCGGGGGAGTTGGCTAAGTTTGGAATATTAAAAAGTTCCTGGGTACAAAATATCTTTAGTCACATTTTGAATGTCGCGGTGTCCAGTAAAGGCCATCGTGATATCCAATTCATTATGAATAATATCGAGACATTTAGTAACACCAGCTTCACCCATTGCGCCCAAGCCATAAAGGAAGGGGCGGCCAATCATCGTACCGCGTGCACCCAGTGCCCAGGCCTTAAGAACATCTTGCCCTGAGCGAATGCCGCCATCCATCCACACTTCAATATCTTTGCCCACCGCATTCACAATACCTGGAAGTGCCTTGATGCTAGAGATAGCGCCATCGAGTTGTCGGCCACCATGATTGGAGACAATCAAAGCATCCGCACCAGAGTTGGCAGCATGACGAGCGTCTTCCTCATCCAAGATACCCTTAATGATTAACTTCCCACCCCACAGTTTTTTAATCCACTCCACATCATCCCAACTTAAGCCTGGATCAAACTGCTCAGCAGTCCAAGAGGATAGGGAGGACATATTGCCCACGCCAGTGGCGTGACCAACAATATTGCGAAAGGTTCTGCGGGGAGTCATTGCCATGCCCATGCACCAGCGAGGCTTGGTCATCATGTTGATCATATTGGCAATAGTCAACTTCGGAGGCGCGGATAATCCATTCTTTAAATCTTTATGGCGCTGTCCCAGAATCTGTAAATCCAAAGTTAACACCAAGGCAGAGCACTTGGCAGCTTTAGCGCGCTCAATAAGGCGCTCAATAAAGCCACGGTCTTTCATGACGTAGAGCTGAAACCAAAAAGGCTTGGTAGTACGCTCCGCTACATCCTCAATAGAGCAAATACTCATGGTGGATAGGCAGAAGGGCACACCGAATTTTTCAGCAGCCCGAGCGGCCAAAATTTCACCATCGGCACATTGCATGCCCGTTAATCCAGTAGGCGCTAGCGCCACTGGCATGGCAACTTCTTGACCTACCATCATTGTCTTGGTGGTGCGATTGGTCATGTCTACGGCTACCCGCTGGCGTAGTTTGATCTTTTGAAAATCAGACTCATTTGCTCGGTAGGTAGATTCAGTCCATGACCCAGAATCTGCATAGTCATAGAACATCTTGGGTGTACGTTTTTGGTGTAAAACTCGTAAATCTTCAATATTGGTGATGATTGCCACTAAAGTCCCTTTGTATATTGCTATTACCTGATAGCTTTCGCTAATTTAAGCTCTATCTTAGCAACACCAGCCATTTGTTTCTACAATGCGTAGGCAAAGCCCTTCTTAGGGGCCAAATTCGCCACTTATTAGCCAAAATCTCCTTTAATGCCCCATCTAGCCCTATCAACCGTCTTTTATTTATCGCTAGCCACTATCTTGTGGGCTGGTAATGCGATAGCTGGACGAGTGCTGGTTGGGAGCATTTCACCCGTTACCTTAAGTGCAGTTCGTTGGGGTCTTGCAGCTTTGATCTTGTTCCCCTTGGGGTGGCGAGTTTTCAGGCCAAGCAGCGCCCTGTGGCAAAACAAGGTTCGCTTCTTGGTCTTAGGGCTGTTGGGGGTGGGAAGTTACAACGTGTTGCTTTACCTTGCCTTGCAGACTTCGACGGCAATTAATGTCACCCTCATTGGCGCTAGCATGCCCATTTGGATGCTCTTTATTGGGGCTGTTTTCTATCGGGTAAAGCCGACACTGCTTCAGCTTGTAGGGGCGATTGTTTCCTTGGTAGGCGTCACCATTGTTTTAACGCGTGGCGATCCCACTAGCTTGCTGACTATGCAATTGGTGATTGGTGATTTACTTATTATGTTGGCCACTATTCTCTGGGCCTTCTATAGCTGGATGATTAGCCGCCCTGGGAGGAGTTCAGAGCGGCAGTGGCCATGGGCAGAGTTTTTGATGGCTCAGGTCATGATTGGTTTCCTGTGGACAATGCTATTCGATGGGATGGAGATTGCTACTGGGAATGCATTCATTCATCTGAATTACTGGACTGGTGCATTGATTCTTTTCGTGGCGATCGGGCCATCTTTGATTGCTTACCGCTGTTGGGGCTTGGGGGTCAATGGGGCTGGGCCAACGGTGGCTGCATTTTTTGCTAACTTAATTCCACTCTTTACGGCCTTGCTGTCGGCTGCAATTTTGGGAGACCCACCCCAGCTTTTTCATGGACTCGCTTTTGCCCTGATTGTCATTGGTATTTTGGTTTCATCAAGGCGAAGTCAGGCTGGGGTCTAAGTTGCTCCTATTTTCTATCAAGAGAGCTCACTACCTATACTGGCTTAATATTAGATTTTTGCTAGAGTATGGCGCAGCTTCAGCCAAAGAACTGTATTCAATTTAATTAAATCCAAAAGAGATCAGCATGAGACTAATAACGTTTACCCGCGGCAAATTATCAACTCCAGAAATTGGCGCTCGAATTCCTAATGTAGCAGGGGATCGTATTCTGCCTTTTGCTGATGCGGCAAAGTTACAAGGCGTTAAAGACTTTCCTGTAACGATGAGAGAATTTCTGCGTGCTGGCGATACATTGATGACGCAGGCCAAATATTGGGTACAAAGTCTTCCTAAGGCCGCCCCCGAATTACTAATGCCTGCTGACGAAATCACGTATTTGCCACCCATCACAGACGCTGAAAAGTTTTTATGTGTTGGTAAGAACTACCGCACCCATTTGGAAGAGCTCAAACGAACCAACCTCATCAAAGAGATTCCGCAGGAGCCCACTTCCTTTATAAAGCTAAATTCATGCCTTTCTGGTCACAACGCAAAAATAGTTCGCCCAAAAGGAATCTCACGACTTGATTACGAGCCCGAGCTTGTATTCGTAATGGGCAAAAGAGCGCTGGGTGCCAAAAAGGATGAGGCAATGAGTTATGTTGCTGGCGTCACGATTCTGAACGACCTGACGTGTCGAGATTTGCAATTGCGAGAGGTTGCCTCCGGATCACGTTTTTGGACTGGAAAAAATATTCCTGGCTTTGGTCCTCTTGGACCTGAGATTATTACCATTGATGAAATTCCGGATGTGTATGATTTGTGGATGACTTGCTCCGTCAACGGTCAAGAGCGTATGCGCGTCAACACAAAGGATCAGATTTGGAAAATTTCAGATATCTTGGAGCACTTCTCCCGCTTTATTCCCATCGAAGCTGGTGATATGTTTTCAACTGGTGCCCCTGGTGGTGTCGCAGTTGGAAAGGAGAACGCGGAGGACCTCTACCTCAAACCGGGCGATGTGGTTGAGTGCTCTATTGATGGCATCTCTACGTTAAGAACTACTATTATTGATGAGGCTTGAAATGAATATGCTAAGGCGCTATGCAGTCTATTGGCTTGGCATAGCCTGCATGTTTTCCTGTGCATCCACATATGCTCAAGTTGCCAATAACTTCCCCTCAAAATCTATCAGAGTTATTGTTCCATTTCCTCCTGGTGGAGGGGCGGATACATTAATTCGTTTGATGTCCCCAACGTTGCTGGAGTCGTGGAAGCAATCCTTAGTCGTTGAGAATCGGCCTGGGGCAAGCGGATCTATTGGAGCTGAGCTTGTAGCCCAATCTCCTGCGGATGGTTACACCTTGTTGATGGGATCTACTGCTGCTGTTACTGATAAAAATATCTCGTCATTTTCACCGGTTGCCCTAGTTTCCGCTTCGCCTTATCTCGTTACCGTTAACCCAAGCTTGAATGTGAACTCCATTCGCGGCTTAATTTCTTATGCCAAAGCCAATCCTGGAAAGATTCGTTTTGGCTCATCCGGTACTGGCTCAGCCTCTCATTTGGCCGGCGAATTATTTGCATCAATGGCAGGCATTGATTTACTTCATGTTGCTTATAAAGGGACGGGTCAAGCGCTTACAGATTTAATGGCTGGTCATATTGATCTCATGTTTGCACCTGCCCAAACTGTGATGCCTCAAATTGAGGCTGGTAAATTATTGGCCTTGGCACAAACGGGATCAAAGCGTTCTGAAGCTTTGCCGGGCATTCTTACTGTCGCGGAGTCTGGATTACCGGGCTATACCGCAGTTGGTTGGTTTGGTTTATTTGTACCTACTGGGACCCCTAAGTCTATTGTCCAAAAGCTCAATCAGGGGGTTACAGCCGCCCTGAGTCAGGAGAGAGTGCGTAAAGCCATGCTGGAGCGGGGAATCGACCCAGCGAGCGGAAGTGCTGAGGATTTTGCTGCATTTTTGCGCATAGATCAGGCTAAGTGGGCTAAGTTGATCAAAGAAAATCGGGTTGCAGTGCAATAAAACCCCAATTCGTTATCATTTAGGGCTAATCACCCGATTTACTAGGAAATTACTATGCCAGGCTTACTCCCGAATGTTGATCCAGATGGTCTATTAGAGTTCTCAGTTGTCTATACCGACCGCTCACTGAACCACATGTCCGAAGAATTCAAGAAGGTCATGGTGGATATCTCCAGCGTCCTCAAGAATGCTTATAACGCTAGTTCTGCAGTGATTGTTCCCGGTAGTGGCACCTTCGGCATGGAGGCGGTTGCCCGTCAATTTGCCAATAATGAAAAATGTCTCGTATTGCGCAATGGTTGGTTTAGCTATCGCTGGACCCAGATTTTTGATTTGGCAAACATCACGCAGGACGTTACTGTTCTAAAAGGCAAGCAATTAGAAGATTCCGCGCAAGGCATGTTTGCACCTGCACCAATCGAAGAGGTGGTTGCTTTCATTAAGAAAGAAAAGCCAGCAGTAGTTTTTGCTCCGCACGTAGAAACCTCTGCAGGCATCATTTTGCCGGATCACTATCTCAAGGCAGTTGGAGAAGCGGTGCGCTCCGTTAATGGTTTGTTTGTTCTGGATTGCATCGCATCAGGCGCTATGTGGGTAGATATGAAGGCTTGTAATGTGGATGTTCTCATTACAGCGCCGCAAAAAGGTTGGAGTAGTTCACCTTGCTGCGCATTGATTGCCATGGGTGATAGAGCGCGCGAGCGTATTGACTCCACTCAAAGCAGTAGCTTCTCCATGGACCTCAAGAAGTGGCTCCAAATTATGGAGGCCTATGAAAAGGGTGGTCATGTGTATCACACCACTATGCCGACTGATGCTCTTAAAATCTTGCGCAATGTGATGCAAGAAACTCAGACTCTAGGCTTTGCAGCTCTTAAAGAAAAGCAGCAAGAATTGGGTGATAAGGTTCGCGCCTTATTGGTATCTAAAGGCTACCACTCAGTTTCAGCAAAAGGCTTTCAGTCTCCTGGTGTAGTGGTGAGCTTTACCAAGGATCCTGACATTCAATCCGGTAAGAAGTTTATTGCTCTTGGCTTGCAAACTGCTGCTGGTGTACCTTTGCAATGCGATGAGCGTCCAGACTTCCGTACATTCCGTCTTGGCTTATTTGGTTTAGAGAAGTTGGCTCATGTGGATCGCACTGTCGGTCATCTTGAGGCCGCGTTAGAAAAAATTACCGAGACTGAAGCACAGCCAGCCTAAGCAACGGAAATTGATTCATTCTGAAAGGCCGTCTTAGGACGGCTTTTTCATTGCCTCCAGGGCTAGCGGATTGGGAGTTGCTTCACCCACCTTTGTCAGCACATTGGTATCGAGATGATGAAAGGGTTCGGCTTGCCCCTGAATCATCATGACCGTATCTTGCTCATAAGACCAGGTACCATCTTCCAAGATAGTCACCATAATGCGGTACTCAATCGTTTTGAAAGCGTAGTCTAAAAATGGACTAGATGAGATGCCGGCGGTCGGATCATCAATCTTGGCTACGCACTCAAATTGTGTTGTATGTGCAGTCGCCTTGCCTGTTGCCATGGTCACCATGCCGCGTGGAATGGTCAGCGTATGCACAATCAATCCAGTAGCGGGCTCCCAAAGCCAATAACCCACTTGATCGTGATAAGTTTTCACTTGGTCGGGCTTAGTAATATGCAGGTGATACCGTAAACCATAAAACAGCTGTGGCCCATTTGTTTGAGGGTCAATCGGTTGCATCTCAATCCGCTCGGTATAGACCTGCTTCTTCGGACCTTCCGCCTTGGGCTTGATGTCTAAACCCCGTTGCCCTTCCCAGATTCCCGCCATGCGGGAGAGGGGGCCAAGATTTTCTAAGGTATTTACTGAGTATCCCTGGGGCTCGGTGTAAATGTCAGTTGGAAATGGATTCATGCAAAACCTTTGTTAAATGAAGCATTTATGACAAATAATTGAGTATGATTAAATTATCCACAAATCTTTTGGAGTCCTAAATGCTTTCTCGCTTTGTAAAACTCAGTATAGTCACCCTCATTTCCGCTGCCATTGGTTTGTCACCTCTCTCGGTGATGGCTGCCGATCCTGTGCCTGCTAGTGCACCGTCGGCTGCGCCAGCAGTAGCGCCTGCGACTCCAGCTCCTGCCGCTCAAACCGAAAAAGCCGCTGAGAAAAAGGCCAAGAAGAAAGCCAAGAAGGATAAAAAAGCAGAGAAAAAAGCTAAGAAGAAAGCCAAGAAGAAAGCAAAAGCAGCTCAAGAGACAGCAGCAGCTCAGCAGTAAACTTCTAGCAATGAACTTAGCGATGCACTAAGTTCATTAATTCAAGGGGTCGGATACCCCAAGTTCTGTGGACTTTATGGCACTCAACTCTTTTTGCTTGTTCGGTGCATCGTTGCGCACTAGTAACCACATCGCCCCAATTACCAAACCCATTCCACCAATCTGAATCCAGCTAACGGGTTCAGATAAAACTATCCAGCCCATAAAGAGTGTTGAGACTGGCCCTAGAATTCCAGCTTGAGCCACCAGTGGTGAACCAATGCGATTAATGGCAATCATGATTAGTAACATAGGGATTACGGTGCACAGGCTTGCATTGATCAAGCTCAGCCAATAGATCTGATGCACTTGAGTAAATACGGCTGCCGGATCGTAAATCAGAATTTGAATAACGCTAAGCAGTGCTGAGGCAGAGCTGGCATACACCACAAGGCGCACGCTACCTACTCTTCGCACCATTTCGCCAGAGCCAATCATGTAGATTCCGTACGAGCAGGCGCTAGCAAAGACCAGCAACATGCCAAGTAAAGCCAATGAGCCGGTCGAGCTGGCATCCTGAATAAATACCACGATTACCCCAAGATAGCCCACAACGAGGGCATACCATTGCAGACGGCTAATGGATTTATTTAAAACAAAGTACGAGATCAATAAGACGATGGTTGGCGTGAGGTAGAGAACAATGCGCTCCAATCCAACGGAGATATATTGGAGACCCAGAAAGTCTAGGTAGCTAGAAAAGAAATAGCCCATAAATCCCAGGGCAAATATCTTTACTTGATCAAGTCCTGTTAGGGAACTCATTGTGTGTTTGCGCGCTTGCCACCAATAAATTCCCCAGAAAAGAGGAAGTGCCATCAACATCCGTAAGGCAATGAGAGTTTCAGCGTTTGCGCCATAGGTAAATGCCAGTTTGACCAGAATCGCTTTTCCAGAAAATAGTACAGAGCCTAGGCCGGCCATAAAGAGGCCGTACACGTAACGACGATGAAGAAGGATTCCGCTTGCTGATTGCATGCTGTTTTATAACAGCTTATTGAGCAGTCTTCGCATTTCCAAAATGACCTCTGTTGGAGTAAGTCCAATAGGGCCCACCTGCTGGGCAACTAGACTATCTGCTGCGGTGGCATGTAACTGCACCCCAATACAACTAGCCTCCCATAGGTTGATGTTGTGGCGTATACCTTGGGCGGCGATTGCAGCAATACTTCCGGTTAGGGTATCACCCATTCCGCCAACAGCCATGCCTGGGTTGCCTTGATCGCATTGCACTGCTGCATTAGTGGGTGCAGCGATTAGAGTATGTTGACCCTTCAAAACTACAATGGAGTCAGTGAGCTTGACTAAGTTCGATAGGGTGGTGGTGCGATCTTTTTGCACTACTGCTGCGCTTGTGTTGAGAAGATGTGCGGCTTCTCCTGGGTGTGGAGTGAGAACGGTCATGCCGGGGAATGCCTGATTACGTTGTTTCAGAAGATCAAGAAATTCAGGGGTATCTGCGATTAAGTTGAGAGCATCCGCATCGATCACTAGCGGCGCTTTGGGGTAGTGCAACGCTGCGGCCAGCCAATCTCTAGCAAGAGCAGAAAACCCTAAGCCTGGGCCAATTGCAATGACATCGGGGTTGGTCGTTTCCAGTTGTTCTTGGGCATTGAAGCTAGCCAGGCGCACCATCAGCTCTGCTTGCTCAGGTAAGGCGTGAGCAGCGGTGGGGTCAAGCATCTCTAAGATAGTCCAGCCGGCACCTAAATGAAGGGCGGCGCTACCTGCCAACAGGAGGGCGCCAGACATTCCGGGTGCACCACCAATCAGTAATACCTTGCCGGCGCTACCTTTATGTTCCGAGGGTGCGCGCTTGAGGCGATGAATCAGTTCCAGCGCGTGCAGCTTGGTCAGGGTGTTCATATAAATAGTATCGCCCCAATGATGGTCTTAACAATCTATTTTATCGAGAGTATTCTGTATTGATGAAAATACAATTTCTTGGGGCGGCTGGAGAGGTCACTGGGTCTAGGCATTCAGTAGAGGTTTCCGTGGGTGGACGCGAAGCGCGGTTTATGGTCGATTTTGGGATGTTCCAAGGCGGGCGCGAGGCCACGTCAAAAAATTTGGAACCTTTACCTTTTCCCCCTAAAGAAATTGATTTCGTTGTATTGACTCACGCCCATATTGACCATAGCGGTTTATTGCCGCGACTCTGTGCTCAAGGATTTTCGGGGCCTATCTATTGCACCGATGCTAGCTTTGAGTTGTTAAAAATCATGCTGCCTGATAGCGCCCATTTGCAACGCTCTGATGTAGATCGAGCGGTACGTCGACAAAAGGCAGGCAAGTGGCGAGGAGATCTCCCCGTTGCGCTGTACTCCATGGAGGAGGCTGAGCTCGCTCTTGGGCAATGCGAAGTGCTTGACTACGGGAGGCGGATAGAACTGTGCAAAGGTATTGAGTTGGAGTTCCAGAATGCGGGACATATTCTGGGTTCTGCGATTGCCATTCTTGATATTACCGAAGATCAATCTAAGAAAAAGCGCTGTGTTTTTTCTGGAGATATTGGTATGAAGGGTAAGCTGTTGATGCCTGATCCCGCCATCATCTCTCAAGCCGATATTGTGGTGGTGGAGTCAACTTATGGTGATCGCTTGCATAAAACTTTAGCCGATACGGAGGCTGAATTAATCCAAGTTGTTACTAGCACCATGAATGCCCATGGAAATATTGTGATCCCTGCCTTTGCTGTGGGGCGCACACAAGAAATTCTTTTTTTGCTCATTGATTTGGTGAGGAGAAATTTGTTGTCTCATCTCAGCATTTGGGTGGATTCCCCGATGGCCACTGCAGCCACGCATTTAACGCAACATTTCTTTGCGCAGCTGGACAAAGAGTCACAATCTACTTTTGAGTGGTTTAAAAATAATTCTAGTGCAGTTGATCTGCGTTTTATTGCTGATGTAGAAGAATCTAAGGCGCTCAATAAAATTAAGGGTGGAGCCATCATTATTTCAGCAAGCGGTATGTGTGATGCTGGGCGTATCGTCCATCACCTGCAAAATAAT
>CANBPJ010000010.1 GCA_947371415.1 Burkholderiaceae bacterium
ACTCGAACCCCCACACCATTGCTGGCGTCAGGACCTAAACCTGGTGCGTCTACCAATTTCGCCATCCTCGCGCGAATTCCGCAAACGCTACCGAGCTAGAACTTCACTCTAAAGACCGTAATTCTACAATGCTTAGCGGTTTTGGAGGATATTTAGGCCTTGTACACTAAAGCTACAGCGTGGACGGCAATGCCCTCGCCTCGCCCAAGGTGCCCCAAGGATTCATTTGTCTTGGCTTTCAGGTTGATATGACTGGGTGTAACAGCCAAATCAGCCGCAATATTACGGACCATATCTGGCAAGAAGGCGGCCAATTTGGGCGCTTGGCAAATAATCGTGGCATCCACATTACCCACCTGAAATCCAGCAGCTTGAACTTTCTGCAGCGCGGTTCTAAGCAAAATGCGGCTATCCATGTCTTTGTATTGGGAATCGGTATCTGGAAATAACTGGCCAATGTCATTTAAGCCCGCAGCCCCTAGCAAGGCATCCGTTAAAGCGTGTAAAAGGGCATCGGCGTCCGAGTGACCAAGCAAGCCTTTTTCATTAGGTACATGAACTCCACCCAAAATTAACTTGCGATCGGCCACTAAGGCATGAACGTCATAGCCTTGGCCGATTCTGAACTGAGGAATATGGGGGGCGCTTGGGATCATTGGGTTCTTATAGTTTTTTTTGCTAAGGGGGATTATTAAGCTGAAGCCTGCAAAATTGCTTGCATCAGATCCCAATCAGCTGGGTGGGTTACTTTAAAGTTGCGTGTCGCCCCCTCTACTAGCAACGGACTTGTCCCAGCAAGCTCCATAGCACTGGCTTCATCAGTGATATCCGCCTCCAAGCGGATGCCCTCCTCAATCGCGTCAAATAGACGCTTTAAACCAAACATCTGAGGTGTTTGAGCTTGCCAAAGATGTTCGCGGGGAATGGTCTTCAACGCTCTCGCGGGATTGCCAGCTATAGCGGAATTGGCATCCGCCATTTTCAAGGTATCTGCCAAGGGCATTGCCAATAAGCCGCCCTCGCCTGAATGGCTAACCCTGTCGATCAGTCTTTGAATTAGGGCTGGGGAGATCCCTGGTCGGGCGGCGTCGTGAACTAGCACCCAATCATTCTCAGAAATGCCTGCTTTTAGCATGGCAGCCAAGGTATTTCTCACAGTTTCTTGGCGAGTAGGCCCGCCGCTTGGAAGAAATCGAATTAATTCTGAGTTACCTGAAAGGCTGCTGAGGATGGGGTGATCAATAAAGCCGGGACTCACACCCACCCAAATAGAAGCAATCTCCGGGGCAGCAGCAAAGGCCTTAAGGGCATAGGCCAGCATGGGCTTACCTGCCAGCTCCTGAAACTGTTTTGGCAAAACCCCGCCAAGCCTTGACCCTGTGCCGGCTGTAGGCAGCAAGGCATGGCATCGTGGCAAAAATTGAATTCCAGCAGGCATACCTGATTCTATAATGAGCGAAGATGTCTGATGCATTAAAACTAGCACCCCCCATACCTGCGCCGCGGGCTGGGCAGCGCTTTACCTTTTCAGGCCTAGTCGGCTCTTCTGATGCGGCATTAATAGCCCAATCCGCCCTTCGTTATCGATCTGAATTCTCGGTTATGGTCATTTTCTGTGCCCAGGCACAGGAGGCACAGCGTCTTCTAGAGGAAATCCCCGCTTTTGCACCACAACTCAAAACGCGCCTTTTGCCCGATTGGGAAATTCTGCCGTATGACCATTTTTCTCCGCACCAAGATTTAGTCTCGGAGCGTTTAGCAACCCTTTATGAGTTGCTAAACGGTAGTTGCGATATTGTCTTGGTGCCAATCACTACGGCACTCCAAAGACTGGGTCCGCCAAACTTTCTATCGGGCCATACCTTTTTCTTTCGACAAGGCGACAAGCTTAATGAGGCGGCACTGAAGCTGCAATTACAGCAAGCTGGTTACGATCCAGTTAGTGCCGTGATGCGCCCAGGTGAGTACAGTATTCGAGGTGGTTTGATTGATCTCTTTCCAATGGGTTCAAGCTTGCCCTATCGTCTAGATCTCTTTGGGGACGAGATTGAACAAATCCGAGCCTTCGATCCAGATACCCAGCGCAGCCTGTATCCCGTTAAAGAAGTGCGCCTATTGCCTGGTCACGAATTTCCATTTGATGATGCTTCGCGAACCGCCTTCCGTGGTCGCTGGCGCGAGGTCTTTGAGGGCGACCCTACGCGTTGTTCGATTTACAAGGATGCCAACTTAGGAATCCCTAGTGCTGGTATTGAATCCTATCTCCCGCTCTTCTTTGAAGACAGCTCTAGCGTCTTTGACTACTTCCCGCGCACAGGCGATCCAGTATGGATAGTGAGCATTGGAGATGTTGAAGACTCCATCAAGCATTTTTGGAAAGATACACTTTCTAGATATGAATTCTTAAAGCATGATCTAGATCGCCCCATCCTTCCCCCATCTGAATTATTTCTTGATGTCGATCAATTCTTCACTGCAGCCAAACCCAATGCGCGCTTGGTTCTGGAAAAGGAAATAAATGAGGCGCCGCAATTTTTAGCAGTACCCGATCTTGCGGTTCATCGTCGTGATGCTGACCCAATCAATCGATTGCGTGCATTGGTTTCGCAGGAAAAAGTACGAGTACTGATATGTAGCGATAGCAATGGTCGCAAAGAATCTATTCGCCAATTATTTGAAGAAAGCAACTCTGTTGCAGGGCAACACGGGAAACCACTCTACCCTCTAAAGCCCGAAGGCTTTGAAGGTATTGCTGACTTTATTAAGAGCGATGCTCTTTTTGGTCTCGTCACAGCCCAACTATTCAATGGCTTTACTTGGCCCTCTGAAAATCTAATCGTCGTTACTGAGGCTGAACTCTTCACCACAACAGCACGTCAGAGGCGCAAGGGTAAAGAGAGCGAGAGCGCTGATCCAGATATGTTGTTCAAGGATTTATCTGAGCTCAAAATCGGTGACCCAGTCGTACATTCAGACCATGGTATTGGCCGTTACCAAGGTTTAGTGCTACTGAATTTAGCGCCACCCAAAGAAGAGCCTATTTTTGAGGAATTCTTGCATTTGGTTTACGCCAAAGATGCCACTCTTTATGTACCTGTGCAGCAATTACAAATGGTTACGCGGTATGCGGGGTCTGATCCTGACTCAGCACCATTGCATCAACTGGGATCAGGTCAGTGGGATAAGGCAAGACGTAAAGCTGCTCAACAAATACGAGATACTGCTGCTGAGTTGTTAAACCTGTATGCCGCAAGAGCAATACGCAAAGGCCATGCCTTTGAATTCTCGGCCCATGATTACGCTGCATTTGCAGAAAGCTTTGGATTCGAGGAAACCCCAGATCAAGCCAATGCAATCGCAGCAGTTATTGGTGACATGACTAGCGGTACACCCATGGATCGACTAGTGTGTGGTGATGTAGGATTTGGCAAGACGGAAGTTGCTCTGCGCGCCAGCTTTGTTGCCGTAATGGGCGGTAAACAGGTTGCCATCTTAGCGCCAACTACCCTACTAGCTGAGCAACATGTCGCAACCTGGAAGGATCGCTTTGCTGACTGGCCGGTCCGAATTGTGGAGCTTTCCCGTTTCAAGACTACCAAAGAAATTAATGCCGCACTCGAGGCCATCGCCAAAGGTGAGGCAGACATCATTATTGGTACACACAAACTACTCTCCAAGGAAACCCACTTTGCCAACTTAGGTTTAGTCATCGTAGATGAGGAACATCGCTTTGGTGTTCGCCAAAAGGATGCCCTCAAAGCATTGCGTGCTGAAGTCGATATCTTGACTTTGACTGCCACTCCCATTCCAAGGACGCTAGGAATGGCAATGGAAGGTTTGCGCGAGTTCTCCATCATCGCTACCGCACCTCAGAAACGCTTAGCCATCAAAACCTTTGTGCGACGCGAAGGCGACGGCGTGATTCGTGAGGCCGTCTTGCGAGAAATTAAACGTGGTGGCCAAGTCTATTTCTTGCACAACGAAGTGGAAACTATTCAGAACCGCAAGCATGCATTACAAGAGCTCATTCCCGAAGCAAGCATCAGCGTTGCTCACGGTCAAATGCATGAACGTGAACTCGAATCAGTTATGCGTGAGTTTGTAACGCAACGTACCAATATTTTGCTATGCACCACCATTATTGAAACCGGGATCGATGTACCAACAGCTAATACCATCATCATGCATCGTGCCGATAAGTTTGGCTTGGCTCAGCTTCACCAATTACGCGGCCGCGTTGGTCGCTCGCACCATCAGGCCTATGCCTACTTACTGGTACCCGACCCAGAAGCGTTGAGCAAACAAGCACAATTGCGTTTAAATGCGATTCAGGCGATGGAAGAACTGGGCTCTGGTTTTTACTTGGCCATGCATGATTTAGAGATTCGTGGTGCTGGTGAAGTATTGGGCGATAAGCAGTCCGGTGAAATTCATGAGATTGGGTTTCAGCTTTATACCGAGATGCTCAATCGTGCCGTTAAATCCTTACGTAGCGGCAAAGAGCCGGATCTTCTCTCACCTTTGCAGGCAACAACCGATGTCAGCCTTGGTGTTCCAGCTCTTTTCCCAAATGAATATTGCCCCGATGTCCATGAGCGACTCTCCATGTACAAGCGCTTTGCCGGCACAAATGACTTCTCAGAACTAATGGGCTTACGAGAGGAGTTGGTAGATCGTTATGGAGACTTGCCAGACCAAGCTAAATCGCTTTATGAAACACACCGTTTGCGCTTAGAGATGGCTGGCTTTGGCATTAAAAAGATTGATGCAACCCCGGCATCCATTCAGATTCAGTTCATCCCCAACCCACCAATTGATCCGATGAAGATTATTCAACTGATTCAATCTTCAAAATATATCCAACTGAACGGCCAAGATAAGCTGAAGATCCTCCCCCAAAAGGAGAGGGACTTTGAGAAACTAGAGCAACGCCTAGACCATATCCGAAAGATACTCAGAAGTCTCAACGAATCTGCCATGCTCAATACCGCTCAAGCCAATTAATTCGCGACCACCTACTACCTATGTCTAGCCACCTTACTCTTGTAGCCCTTTCTAATAAGCCGATGCCTACAGAGATAAATGCCGCATTGATCGATCATGCAAAAGTCTTAGGCATTGAAATTAGTAAGGACATTAAGGAAGATGCGCACTCAAAATACTTCAGCACTCGATGGACTAGCAATAAAGCATTAATGCCTGAGGCTCGCGTTGCGATGCGTGATATCGCCGCTGCGCATGATGCTGATTTGGTTTTTCTATCTTCAGGATTTAAGCCAAGTGAAGTGAGGGTCTTGGCTATGGATATGGACTCTACCTTGATTAATATCGAGTGTATCGATGAGATTGCGGACTTCTCCGGCAAGAGGGCTGCAGTTTCGGAAATTACTGAAGCCACAATGCGAGGCGAGATAAAGGATTTTAAGGAAAGTCTACGACGTCGTGTAGCGCTCTTGGCGGGTGTATCTGCTGAGGTATTGGAGTCCGTGTATCGCGAACGCTTGCGACCCAATCCCGGCGCATCAGAACTGCTTGCTGGAGCAAATGGCAGAGGCCTCTACACACTACTCGTTTCTGGTGGCTTTACTTTCTTCACCGAGAAGTTGCAGCATGAGTTAGGCTTTAAGCAAACGCAAGCGAACACTTTGGAGATTATTGATGGCAAACTCACTGGCAAAGTGATTGGTGAGATTGTGGATGGTGCCGCTAAGGCAGCTTATTTGGAGAGTGCCTGCGCTATTATGAATTGTCATAAAGGCAATGCCATCACCATGGGTGATGGATCAAATGATCTACCGATGATGCGTGGTTCTGGTATCAGCATTGCCTATAAAGCAAAACCTATCGTCAAAGAAAAAGCCGATGCGGCTTTTGACCGAGTCGGCTTAGATGCTGCCTTACTGCTCATCTCCTAACTTTCTTATCCTTAGATTTGAGCAGTAAAAGAATGCTTATTAGAGGCGTTCGAAAATCGTAGCGATACCTTGTCCACCACCAATGCACATAGTAACCAAAGCATATTTTCCTTGAACACGATGTAGCTCGTGGATCGCTTTGGTAGCAATTGCTGCACCGGAGCAACCAATTGGGTGACCCAATGCAATGGCACCGCCGTTAACGTTAGTCTTAGCTGGATCAAGACCCAAACCTTTGGTAACAGCCAATGCTTGAGCAGCAAATGCTTCGTTGGACTCAATCACATCGATTTGATCTAATTTCAGACCAGCGCGCTCAAGCGCAATCTTGGTTGCCGGGATTGGACCTTCACCCATAATGTGATTTGGTACGCCGGCAATCGCATAAGACACTAAGCGCGCGATTGGTTTAAGACCAGCCTTCTTGGCCGCTTCCGCATCGGCCAATACAAAGAAAGCTGCACCGTCATTGATACCAGATGCATTGCCCGCAGTCACACTACCGCCTTCTTTTTTGAAGACCGCCTTCATCTTCGCCAAAGTTTCCATAGTGGTTTCTGGTTTGCAATGTTCGTCAGTATCAAACACCACGTCACCCTTGCGAGTTTTGATTGTGATGGGAACAATTTGCGACTTGAATCGACCTTCTTTAATAGCATGTGCTGCACGACGATGAGATTCCACCGCAAGAGCATCTTGCTCTTCACGCGTGAGCTTCCATTTCTCAACGAGGTTCTCTGCCGTAACACCCATATGACCTACTCCAAATGGGTCCGTCAAAACTGAAACCATTAAATCGATCATTTTGGTATCGCCCATGCGTGCGCCAGTGCGCATTGCTGGTGAACCATACATGCCGCGTGACATCACTTCGACACCACCACCAACGCCGTAATCGCAGTCGCCCAACATAATGGCCTGTGCCGTAGTAACAATTGCCTGCAAGCCAGAACTGCATAAGCGGTTCAGTGCCATTGCCACAGATTCCATTGGTAGACCCGCTTGAATGGAGGCTACTCGAGCAACATAGGCATAACGGTTGTCTGTAGGAATCGTGTTGCCAACAGTGACGTAATTAATTAGCGCAGGATCTACACCAGAGCGAGCAACTGCCTCTTTCATAACGATGCCGCCTAGCTCAGAAGGCTCTAGGCTGCTTAATGATCCATTGAATGCACCAATTGCTGAACGTACAGCACTTAAAACGACGACATCACGACTCATAACAATCCCCTTTGCTGTGCCTTTTAGGCTAATTAATGACCCCGACTGCTGGTCCAAATTGTATTTTTATTCCAATAGTCAAGTTTCGGCTATTAGGTCATGCCCTTGTGAGCTGATCACTGTCACTTTGATGATCTCGCCCGCGCGGTAGCGCTTAGACGGCTTGCTTGGAGGTAAAACCCGCACTAGACCATCGATTTCAGGGGCATCACCGGTGGTTCTGCCTATTCCACCAGACTCGTCGACTCTGTCAATGAGCACCTGAATACGTTTACCCACCTTTTTTGCAAGTCGCTTAATAGAGATTTGCTCTGCTTTAGCCATGAAACGTGCTCGGCGCTCTTCGCGAATCTCGTCTGGAACTGGATTGTCCAGTGCATTCGCAGTGGCGCCATCTACAGGCGAATAGGCAAAACAACCGGCGCGATCGATTTGGGCTTCGTCGAGGAAATTCAATAAATATTCAAACTCTTCCTCAGTCTCACCAGGAAAACCTGCAATAAAGGTGCTGCGAATCACAAGGTCCGGGCATGCTTTACGCCACGCCTGAATGCGCTCCAGATTCTTCTCACCACTTGCTGGACGCTTCATACGTTTCAGCACATCAGGATGAGCATGCTGCAATGGAATGTCTAAATAAGGGAGCACTCCATACCCGTGCTCAGAGAACTCCGCCATCAAAGGCAGGATGTTATCCACATGCGGGTAGGGGTAAACATAATGCAGACGCACCCATGCCTGGTGCTCTCTAGCAATTTGATTGAGAGCGTTAACCAAATCAAACATACGAGTCTTCACTGGCTTACCATCCCAAAAGCCAGTGCGATATTGAATATCAACACCATAGGCACTGGTATCTTGTGACACAACCAGCAATTCCTTCACACCCGATTCAAATAATCGCTTGGCCTCAATCAGCACTTCGCCAATAGGGCGAGAAACCAAATCGCCACGCAAGCTCGGGATGATGCAGAAAGTGCAGCGGTGATTACAACCCTCAGAGATCTTTAAATAGGCATAATGTTTTGGTGTGAGTTTTACACCAATCGGCGGTAGTAAATCCGTAAAGGGATCATGCGGCTTAGGCAAGTGCAGGTGAATGGCCTGCATTACTTCTTCAGTGGCATGCGGGCCAGTAACAGCGAGGACTTTAGGGTGAATGCTTTGAATGAGATCGCTACCGTCGGCGTTTTTACGAGCACCAAGACAACCAGTAACAATCACCTTGCCGTTTGCTGAAAGCGCCTCACCGATCGCCGCTAGACTCTCTTCGACCGCAGAATCAATAAATCCACACGTATTAACCACCACGAGATCTGCGCCTGAATAATCTTTCGCCGTCTCATAGCCTTCAGCGCTTAACTGCGTCAGAATTAACTCAGAATCAACCAATGCCTTGGGGCATCCCAAGGAAACAAAACCTACTTTTGCGCCCACAACTATTCTTTTTCTGTTTTATTGGCCTGCGCCGGAAATGGGAAGCCACTAAATATGGCTGGTGAGTTTTGCATTTGTTCTTGCATCTTCACAAACAAATCTTTGCTTTGCTCCATATAGTTGCCCATCAAACCCTGCATCATCGGATTTTGAAGATTGAGCATTTTGGCCCACGCCTCAGGAGTACTTCCTGCACCCAAACCTTGGGTTTGATCACCGAGCTTGTTATGAATATCTACAAAGGATTGCATAGTCTTTTCTAAATAGCTACCCATAAGGCCCTGCATTGAGTTGCCATAAAAGCGGATAATCTGAGAAAGCATTTGAGTAGAAAATACAGGCGCTCCGCCCGCCTCTTCCTCCAGAATAATCTGCAGCAAAATATTGCGAGTCAGATCATCTTCAGTTTTTGCATCCACGACACTGAATGCATCGCCAGCCATCACTAAATTTTTGATATCAACCAGCGTGACATAGGCGCTAGTTTGCGTGTCATATAAACGACGATTTGGGTACTTCTTGATCAAGCGGCGCTCGCCGGCTTTCTTGGAACGTGTGGCCATGTATTTTTTCCTAACTCTTGATACTGCAATGCAACATCGGCATAGTTTATCTCTAGTTTGACCTAAAGGTAAATATGCCGATGAGGGCGCTACAAAAACAGCTATTTAAAGGCGAATTAGCCTGTATGAAGACCGCCATTTAATGAAAAGTCTGCGCCAGTGGCATAACCACCATCATCAGAAGCAATCCAGCAACAAATAGAGGCGATTTCTTCCGGAGTTCCAAGGCGCTTGACAGGGATGCCAGAAACAATCTTCTCAAGAACATCCTCGCGTATAGCTTTAACCATGTCGGTGCCTATGTAGCCAGGAGATACGGTGTTAACCGTAACACCTTTAGAAGCCAGCTCTTGGGACAAGGCCATCGTAAACCCATGCAAACCTGCTTTTGCTGTTGAGTAGTTAGATTGGCCAAACTGACCCTTTTGGCCATTTACTGAGGAGATATTGATAATGCGGCCCCAGCCGTTATCGGCCATGCCATCAACCACCTGCTTGGTCACATTAAATAATGAGTTAAGGTTGGTATCAATTACGGCTTTCCAGGCATCCGGAGTCATTTTGCGGAATACGCTGTCTTTAGTAATGCCCGCGTTGTTCACTAGCACATCAACCCGCCCTACTTCAGCCTTCACCTTATCAAATGCAGCAACGGTGCTATCCCAATCAGAGACATTCCCCTCAGAAGCAATGAAGTCATACCCTAAGACTTTTTGCTCACCAATCCAGCGATCCTTTCGCGGGGAATTGGGGCCACAACCAGCGATGACCTTAAAGCCATCTTTAGCTAGACGCTGACAAATAGCGGTACCAATTCCACCCATACCACCAGTTACGTATGCAATCTTTTGAGACATGTAGTTCCCCTTATGTAAATATTATTGAGCAGCTGCGCTTACTTTTTCTTTCACGTACTTACCAGGCGCTGCCTCTAGTTTTTTGTAACGTGCATTACCAAACGTTTTGCTAGACTTGATTTTCTTGCCACCAAATTGTTCCAGCCATTGAGCGTAGTTTGGCCACCAACTACCCTTGATATCTTTAGCAGCTGCCAACCACTCGTCAGCAGTTTTTGCCAACTTATCATTTGCAAAATAGTGGCGCTTATTTTTTACGGGCGGATTAATCACACCAGCAATGTGCCCTGAAGCTCCCAAGACAAAACGGTTCTTACCCTTCAGAAGATGGGTGGACTCGTACGCTGATTTCCAGGGAACAATGTGATCGTCGTGTGAGGCGTAGATATAGGATGGCACAGTGATCTTGCCAAGATCAACCTTCTCGCCACAAACAGTGAGCTTGCCTGGTTTTATAAGCTCATTCTGCAAATAGGTGTGACGTAGATACCAGCAATACATCGGGCCAGGTAGATTGGTTGAGTCACCATTCCAATAGAGAAGATCAAATGGTGGTGGTGAATTTCCCTTTAGGTAATTCTCAACAACATAATTCCACACTAAATCATTGGGGCGCAAGAAAGAGAAGGTATTGCCTAGATCAAGACCCGACATCATTCCGTAATTCCCACCCTCTCCACCAATAGTGCTCTCGCGCAACTTCACCATGCCTTCATCAATAAAGACATCCAAGATACCGCTGTCACTAAAGTCTAAAAGTGTTGTGAGCAGGGTTAAGCTAGCAACATCATTTTTTTTACGTGCCGCCAATACAGCCAATGCGGTAGAAGTTAAAGTACCACCAACACAAAAACCCAGTACGTTAATTTGCTCTGTACCGCCGATATCTTTAACAACCTCGATAGCCTTGATAACGCCATCACCCACATAGTCATCCCAGGTTACCTTCGACATGGTGGCATCTGGATTTCTCCAGGACACTAAGAAAACAGTATGACCCTGCTCGACCATATAACGGACAACTGAGTTATCTGGCTGTAAATCTAAAATATAGTATTTGTTAATACAAGGGGGCACCATCAAGTAAGGACGCTCATAAACAGTATCCGTTAAAGGCGTGTATTGAATTAACTCAAAGAGATCATTACGAAACACTACTTGACCTTCAGTAGTGGCAATGTTTTTGCCAACCTCAAAAGCACTCTCATCCGTTTGAGATACCTTACCTTTTTTCAAATCGCCTAATAAATTGACAATGCCATTTTGAATGGATTGACCCTGAGAGCTAATAATATTTTCAAGAACTTCTGGATTAGTCGCTATAAAGTTCGACGGCGATAGTGCGTCAATCATTTGCTCTGTAGTAAACAGAATTTTGACTTTAGTTTTTTCATCTGCATCTACAGCTTTGGCTAGTGATAGCAAATGTTTTGAATTCAGCAAGTAGGTTGCTGCAATCATCTTGCTCCAAGACGAATGCCAAGCCTTGCCGGAGAAGCGACGATCTTTTACTTCAATTGCTTCAGGATTGGTTGCAAGATGTGCGAACTCACTGAAATATTCTTTTTGAATTTCCGACAAACGCTCTGGGGGAATTAATGCCATGTGGTGCGGTGCCAAAGATGGCGCAACACCCGTATTCATGCCTGCAAACATAATGATCTCGTAAAGTTATTGAGACCATTCTCCATCTATAAGGCAGGAAGGGTTATACGCACTAACCCTAGCACTAGAGTCGGGCTAGTGATAACCCCATGATTATGAATCTTTAGAAATCCAAATGAGAGAAGCAAAACGCCCAGTTGATTTATCCCGGCGGTAGGAGAAAAACCGCCCTTGATCGGTGAAGGTGCAAAAACCACCACCTTCAATTTGCAAGATACCCAAGGAGCTCAAGCGCTCTCGAGCCAGGCTATATAGGTCTGCCAAATACTTGCCTGGACGGCCGATGATAGGTCTGAATGCATTGGATAAGGTGGTTTGGCTCTGGCCCGAAAAAGCCTGCAAGACATCCTCCCCAACCTCGAATACGGTAGGCCCAATTGCGGGACCCATCCACACTGAAATATCTTGAGGGCTCAGGCTAGAAGATAAATCGCACATGGCTTGGACAGTGCTTTCTAAAACTCCACTGCTGAGACCGCGCCAGCCAGCATGGGCTGCGCCGATGACATCTCCGACCTTACTTGCAAACAATACTGGCATGCAATCTGCAGTAAGCACGGCCAATACCTCATTAGGGATATTGGTCACCGAGGCATCCGCTTCAAATGGCCCTGCGCCAAAAGACTGCCTCAGGGCGGGAGTGCTCACCGACACACCATGAATCTGCTTTAGCCAGATTGGCTCAGACGGAAGGGTTGATCGCAAGAAGGCCCTGTTTTGCATGACATCAGCAGGATCATCGCCAGCATTCAGACCAAGATTAAAGCCATTAAATGGGGGTTTACTAACGCCGCCTACCCTTGTGCTACAGAAGGCTTGAATAGACTGAGGCACTACCCAGTTAGGCGAAATCTTTTTATTGGCGCTGATCATTTTTAATGGAAGCCAGCAAAGTCTCCTCCTTGGGGAGATCCAACTCGCTCATCCCTACCAATGGCAGTAAGTCGATTAAATCTTGAGGAGGCAATCTAAACCAGGTCATGATTTCTTGGGTGGCTGGATGTTGCAAGCTCAAGGCATAGGCGTGCAAGGCTTGGCGCTGAAAAGGAAGGGTTTTGGCAACGCCGGGTGTCCTTTTGCGATAGACCGGGTCTCCCAGCAAAGGGAAGCCCAAAGACTCCAGGTGCACGCGAATTTGATGTGTGCGACCAGTTTCTAAGCGGCACTCCAGTAAGGCCACGGGACTTTCAGCAAATAGACCCTTTGCTAGGCGACGGAATAAGGTGGCGGCAGGTTTGCCTTGAGCAGATCCAGCCGCCATTTTTAGCCGATCACGCTGATCGCGACCAACAGTCGCCAAAACTTTGCCCTGGGATGGGGCATCACCCCAAACCCATGAAAGGTAGCGCCGGCCCACTGTGCGCTCTTGCAACTGTCTTACTAGGGATGTTTGAGCAATATCGGTTCGTGCAACCACCATTAATCCAGAGGTGTCTTTATCCAAACGATGCACAATCCCTGCTCTAGGCAACTGTTTGAGCTCTGGATAGCGATATAACAAGCCATTAAGTAGTGTTCCAGTCCAATTGCCAGCTGCGGGGTGAACCACCAATCCAGCGGGCTTATTAACGACAATAATGGCGTCATCCTCGTAAACCACCTCTAAAAGGATGTTTTCGGGGGCAAAAGCGAACTGTTCTGGCATTTCTTGTGGAAACACCTTAATGCTTTCACTTCCCCGGAGCAAATGGCGGACTTTAGTCACTTTTCCATCCACCGTGACGGCTCCGGCCTCCACCCAAGCCTTGAGTCGGTTTCGCGAATAGTCCGGTAAAGCACCACCAAGAAATTTATCCAAACGCTCCCCGCTCACATCATGGGGAACTTCTAGGGCTATGAAATCCTCTTCATCGATATAATCAATGGGATTCGAATCGGGAGTATGCGGCAATGCCACGCTTAAAGAGCCTTTTAGTTATGTCGGACGTTATTACAGACGCCAGTTTAAGGCTTGCTGCCATTGTTGGGTCATCTTCTAGAAAATCCCTTCTTTCATTATTTCTTGGCGCAACTGCTGCCTGCCTATTACTCAGTGGATGTGCTGGTAGTGATGGCCAAAAAGACGATACTGATATTTGGTCTGAAACCAAACTGTATTCAGAGGCAACTGACAAACTGAAAGACGCTGATTTTGCAAAGTGTGGCAAATACTTTGATAAGTTAGAGGGTCGCTTCCCTTTCGGCCCGTATTCACAACAAGCACAGATCAATGCGGCTTACTGCTACTGGAAGGCCCAAGAACAAGCGCAAGCTTTAGTTGCCATTGATCGCTTTATTAAACTCCATCAAGGTAGCCCTAACTTAGATTACGGCTACTACCTCAAAGGCCTCATTAGCTTTAACGACGATTTAGGCTGGCTTGGTAAATTTACAGGCCAGGATCTGAGTGAACGCGATCCAAAGGCAGCCAAAGAAGCTTTTGAATCGTTCAAGGTAGTCGTTGAGCGTTTTCCTGATAGTAAGTACGCGCCAGATGCATTGGACCGCATGCGCTACATCGTGAACTCTTTAGCTGAGGCGGATGTGATTGTGGCTCGCTTCTACTTTCAACGCGGAGCCTATCTAGCCTCTGCCAATAGAGCACAACTAGTCATTCGAGATTACGATCGCGCGCCAGCAGTTGAGGAGGCTCTATACATTCTTGTGAAGTCGTACGAAAAACTCGGCATGACTGATTTAAGCAATGATGCAGCGCGTGTTTTTAAACTGAACTTTCCGGATAGCCAAATGCTTTTAACTGGTCAGCGCGTTCAAAAAGAGCGTCGTTGGTGGCAGATCTGGAATAAGTAACACCGTTGAGGGCCATTAAGTAGTGCATCCAAGAGATGGGACTCGTTACTTAATGACGACTGGCACCCTTGGCGCCAAAGCACAAATCAGCTCATAGCCAATCGTACCGCTCATCTGCGCTACATCATCTACCGGCACTTCACCGCCCCAGAGCTCCACTGTGCTACCAATTTTTGCATTGGTTGCTGCGCGTAAATCAATAGTCAACATATCCATGGACACCTGACCAACAATAGGACAAATGACGCCATTACCCTGTTCATCGCCAGCAACAACCCACACTGGCGTACCATCTTCAGCATGACGGGGGTAACCGTCAGCATAGCCACAAGCAACCACCCCAATACGCATGTCCTCTGGCGCCTGATAGCGACCGCCGTAACCTACATGATCACCTTGCTTTAGTTCCTGAATGTCAATAATTTCACTGTGTAGTTGCATGACGGCCTGAAGTTCAGATCGAACAATGTCGGCATGAAATCCGGTAGGTGAAACTCCGTACAACATAATTCCGGGGCGAATCCAATCACCCAGCGCATTCCGATGCCAGAGGATTGCTGCTGAATTAGCCAGGGAGATGGGCGCATCTAAACCTTCAATAGTCTCCTCAAAACACTCTAACTGCTGACCGACGGATGGCGAGCGATCGACTTGATCGGCATTTGCAAAATGGGTCATGTGATGCATATGATATCCAGCCGCATGCAAGCGATGGAAAGCAGTTCGGTATTGATCAGACTTAAACCCAAGACGGTTCATTCCTGAGTTTAATTTCAAGAAAATGTTAATTGGATGACCGGTATGGTTTTGATAGGATTCAAGCCACTCAACCTGTTGCTGATGATGAACAACTAAATCACATTTGAGCTGAGACGCGAACTCAAGCTCTTCATGACTAAAGAGACCCTCCAACAAAAGAATGCGTCCACCCCACCCATGGTCCCTCAACCATTGCGCATCGGCAATATCTAATAGAGCAAAACCATCTGTAGATTCAAGCCCTTTAAGCGCAGCCTCTAGGGAGTGGCCATAGGCCTTGGCCTTCACAACAGACCAAATTTTGGACTCTGGGGCAAGCTCACGAATTCGACTTAAATTATGATGAAAGGCGCTAGTGTGTATAGTTGCCAAAATTGGCCTATTAATCAAGCGATTAGCTGATGAGCTCATATCCACCCCTCCTTTCATGTTTTAATTACGTTAATGACTAGATTGTACGAATGAACCGCAGTTTTTACATCATTATGGCGGCGCAATTTTTTTCGTCGCTTGCTGATAACGCTTTGCTGATTGCAGCAATTGCCCTCTTGGTCCAGCTTGATGCTCCGGCCTGGATGACTCCTTTACTCAAATTATTCTTCGTTCTTTCTTATGTTGTGTTGGCAGCCTTTGTAGGAGCCTTTGCAGACTCCCGGCCTAAGGGCAATGTCATGTTCATTACCAATACGATTAAATTCGTTGGCTGCGTAGTGATGCTCTTTGGCAGCCACCCTTTGCTAGCTTACGCTATCGTTGGTTTAGGTGCCGCCGCATATTCTCCTGCTAAATACGGCATCTTGACTGAATTACTCCCCCCGGAAAAGCTGGTAGCAGCCAATGGGTGGATTGAAGGTCTCACGGTGGGCTCCATCATCATGGGTACCGTCCTTGGTGGTGTACTTATTAGCAAAACCGTCTCCCAGAGCCTACTTGGACTCGATATGCCCATATTTGATACCGGCATTGATACAGCTGCAGAATCAGCCATTCTTATCATCATGATGATTTATGTGCTGGCGGCCCTGATTAATTTACGCATTCCAGATACTGGGGCGCGCTATATGTCACAAAAAACCAACCCCATTGAATTGGTCAAGGACTTCGCGATCTGCTTTAAAACCCTTTGGGATGACCGGCTTGGCCAGATCTCATTGGCAGTAACCACCCTTTTTTGGGGCGCCGGGGCCACTTTGCAATTTATCGTGATCAAGTGGGCTCAAGTCGCACTCCATATGACCTTATCCCAAGGCGCCATTCTCCAGGCAATCTCCGCAGTTGGGGTAGCTGGAGGGGCGGTTTGGGCGGCTTGGCGAGTACCCCTTCGTAGCTCGCTCAAGGTCTTACCCTACGGTATCGCCATGGGTCTAGTCGTCTGCATTATGGCTATCTATAACTCAGACATGCTGCCTAATACAACTATCTTCACGATCGCCAAATTTGAGATCTCGCTCAATTTATTGCCAGCTTATTTTTTACTGATCTTAGTTGGCTGGCTGGCCGGGTATTTTGTAGTGCCGATGAACGCGCTCTTGCAGCATCGCGGGCATGTCCTCATGTCTGCTGGTCACTCCATAGCAGTACAAAATTTCAACGAGAATATTTCCGTATTGATGATGTTGTCCATCTACTCAGGATTGATATGGCTTGATGCGCCAGTTCAAGCGGTGATAGTCGGCTTTGGCATTGTGGTCAGCGTAATCATGTGGCTGGTTATAAGACGCCATGCTGCTAACCAAGCTGAATACGACTCAATGCACTTGATTGGCGAGCACAAGCACTAGGCTTTTGACCTTTAGGTATTTTGCAATACTGATTTAGCGAGTAGTAGATCTTGCCAAAATAAAGCCTTGTCCTTGGGTCTTGCAATCAGCTGATTTAGCTCAAAAGTAGCAATGAGAGGTAGATCCTCTGCCCCATCAGCATTGATAGCCAATACCGTTTCGCGAAGCTCTGGTAGTCCATCACGCTCACCCGATAACTTCTGCGCCGCTGCGCCGCCAAATGCTAGCGCAACTATTGGTGAACCATCTTGAGGTAACTGATCTGGGTTGAATTTTTCTGCGGGATTTTTCCAGAACCACTCCTGAGGAGTCAGGCCAAGTACGCGAATCATATTCTGAAAAAGAGTGTCTGCATCGCCCTGAGGTTTATTACCAAAAAACCACCAGATGCCTGAAGCAGACCTTTCTTGAGGCGCTGTTGCCAGAGGGGTTGCGGTGATTTCATCTAAGCTGTGCTGAGTCACTACCGCTTTAACAGCTTCAGTTTGAGTGGCCTCAAGGAGCGAGTCACGTGAAGTCCACTCGGTGATACCCATCTCTTTAAGAAAAGCGGAATTTGTACTCATATTCATGCCTCAAGCTTAATCGATTTAGCAAGAACCCATGCATCCTCACGCAATCCACTGGCGATATCTACGGGGTAATAATTTTTGCGTAAGCCGATCTGCTCATACCCCAAGCTTTGATAAAGCAGGAGAGCGCCGACATTGCTGGGTCTGACCTCTAAAATAATCCGAGACATTTTTTGCTGAGCTGCCACTCCTTCAATCGCATACATCATTTTGGCGCCAATACCTAAGCGACGTAATTTTGGAGACACAGTGATATTTAAGAGGTGTAACTCGTCTACCGCTGGAAACAATATGCAATACGCCCAAAGCACTTCAGGGTCAAGATAGCTCCCCTTGATTGAATCCTCTAATTGGGGCCTAACGCAATAAGCCCAATGACCGGCTGCCAGCGAGTCAGAGAAATTACCCTTAGTCCATGGATGAATGTGTGAGACAGACTCAATTTCAAGGACGGAATCCAAGTCAACAGTGGTCATCGGTAAAAAAGAAAGCTCTGAAACACCTTCAGTGCCCGATTCCACTGAATTGAAGTTATCAGCCATGTTGTTGACTCCGCTCTGCAGAGGTAAATGCAACTTTATTGCGGATATACAGTGGCTCTAGCAAATGAATGTCTTGCTGCAATCCCTGGTGCCACATATTCTGCGCACAGGCCAAAACGCCCTGAGCATTAACGCTAATCTCTGGATCTAACCGGCTACTGGGGAATGGGCTGTGTATTGAAGTAAATAAGCGGTCCTCAAACTCCGCAATAGCACTACCCGCGAGAAATTCAATGTTCTTCAGCTCCACCAATTCAGGGGTAGTTAAATGAATCTCACCCTGGCGCTGCGGTAGTTGATTTGGGACTGATCTATAAGTTGCCCAATAGACCTCTCCCATGCGAGCATCAGCAGCAACAACAAATGACCTAGCTCCGACACTAATGAATGAGGGTTTTAGTCTTAGCTGGCTTGCTATGGCATCAAGACTAGCTACAGGAATTACTGGGAGCCTTGCTGCGGTTGCCAAGCCCTGGGCAGCCGCAACACCTAAGCGAACACCTGTAAAGGCTCCAGGGCCAACACCGACTGCGATAGCATCAAGCGAAGAGAGTTTGCTGGATGTTTCGGCGAATAACTCCTCAATCCAAGGCAAAAGGAGTTGACTAGCGCCAGCCGACACTTTTTGGTGGCGAACTAAAGGCGCTTCATCATTTAAAGATAAAGCCACCGAACACCACGCTGAGGAGGTGTCGATGGCCAATATACGGGTCAATTTGGACTCTCTTAGGGACTTATGAACTCAGACCCGCAATGATAGCTGGTGGAGCCTGAACAAGTTCAATCAAGACACCTTCCCCGCAAAATGGAAATTCATCATTTCCCTTGGGATGTACAAATGTAATGTCATGCCCAGCAGCACCCTTCCGGATGCCGCCCGGTGCAAAACGCAGGCCTTGAGCCGATAGCCATTCTACGGCCCTTGGCAAATCATCAACCCATAAACCAATATGATTCAGGGGGGTCTGATGAACAGCGGGCTTCTTTTCAATATCAAATGGCTGCATGAGATCCAATTCAATCTCATGAGCGCCTTGACCAATGGCGCAAATATCTTCGTCCACGTTTTCACGCTCAGATACAAAAGTGCTCTTATATTCAAAGCCTAATAAATCAACCCAAAGCTTTCGGAGGCGATCTTTATTCTCGCCGCCAATGGCTACTTGCTGAATGCCTAATATCTTGAATGGCTTATTCATGATTCACCTTATTCAAAACGGATGATCAATTGATCTACAGCCAAGCTTTCGCCAACATTGGCGCTAATTTCGGCAACTACACCATCTTGAGCGGCCACTAGTGTATTCTCCATTTTCATCGCCTCAATTGCGGCTAACTTCTGACCGGCGGTGACTATATCGCCAACCTTGACAGAAACATTCGTTAAGAGACCAGGCATAGGTGACATGACTAATTTGGAGGTGTCAGGCGGAACCTTTACTAGCATACGGCGCTGAAGTTCTGCGCCCAATGGGCTTAGAACCATACACTCGTAATGTGCGCCATCCAAAACGAGTGCATATTTAACACCTTTACGCTCTACTTGAGCGGTAATTTTGTGAGTACCATTAATAGTTGCCCGCAAGCAAAGCTCACCTGGACGCCAATTGCTGACAATGTTGTAACGACTAACGTCATCATCCTCTTCTATGTAGACTGAATAAACGCCGTCTTTCAGTTCAATCCGAATTCGAATCTCTTGAATATCGTCACTAGAACCGACACGAGTTCCAGTAACAACGACAAACTTCTTCGCAATTGTCATCTCATGACCAGCCAGCTGACCATCAATCATTTGGATGTGCTCAAGGTAGCGATAACGCATAAATGCCGCAAGGGCAGCTAAGCGCTTAGGATCTGCAGGTTGAACAGAATCCTTTTTGAAACCATCTGGATATTCTTCAGCAATAAAGCCGGTGGTGAAATCTCCAGATACAAAACGTGGATGCTGCAATAAGGCCGCCTGAAATGGAATGTTGGAGTGAATGCCGCGAATCACAAAATCATTTAGTGCGAAGCGCATCTTTTCTATCGCCTCAGTACGATCCTTGCCATGCACAATCAACTTCGCAATCATAGAATCGTAGTACATCGGAATTTCACCGCCCTCATAAACGCCCGTATCCACGCGCACACCATCAACCTCTGCTGGTGGTCGATATTTAACCAAGCGCCCGGTGGATGGCAGGAAGTTACGAAATGGATCATCCGCATTAATACGACATTCCATTGACCAACCATCGAGTTTGATATCTTCCTGCTTAAATGCCAGTTCTTCACCAGCGGCTACGCGAATCATCTGCTCCACTAAGTCGAGACCGGTAATGCCTTCAGTTACAGGATGCTCCACCTGCAATCGCGTGTTCATTTCAAGAAAATAAAAGGATTTATCTTTGCCGACTACAAACTCCACGGTACCAGCAGATTGGTAATTAACGGCCTTTGCTAAGGAAACGGCCTGTTCGCCCATTGCCTTGCGAGTTACGGGATCAATGAATGGGGATGGCGCCTCTTCAATTACCTTTTGATGGCGGCGTTGGATAGAGCAATCACGTTCTCCCAAGTACACGACATTGCCCTGTGAGTCTCCTAGGACCTGAATCTCGATATGACGCGGACCTTCAACAAACTTTTCAATAAAGACACGATCATCACCAAAGCTATTGAGCGCCTCAGTACGGCAAGCGGTAAACCCTTCGAATGCTTCCTTATCGTTGAACGCCACACGCAAGCCTTTGCCACCACCGCCAGCAGAAGCCTTAATCATCACCGGATAGCCAATGCCTTGCGCTATCTTGACTGCATCATCCGCTTTTTCAATCGCCTCATTAAAACCGGGAATCGTATTGACTTTAGCTTCTAATGCCAACTTCTTGGAGGCGATCTTGTCACCCATTGCAGCGATCGACTGATGCTTAGGTCCAATGAATACAATGCCCTCTTCTTCGCAGCGACGGGCAAATTGCTCATTCTCAGATAGAAAACCATAACCCGGATGAACCGCTTCAGCGCCAGTGTCCTTGCAGGCCTGAATAATGCGATCCATTACCAAATATGATTCACGCGATGGTGCTGGCCCAATGCAAACTGCTTCATCTGCCATCTGCACATGACGAGCCTCTTTATCAGCTTCGGAATAGACCGCTACTGTCTTAATTCCCATCTTCTGAGCTGTTTTCATTACACGGCAAGCAATCTCACCTCGGTTAGCAATCAAAATTTTCTTAAAGATTTTCGTAGTCATGATGTATCGGCGCCTTAAAGAGGAATATTGCCGTGTTTACGCGCTGGATTTGTCAGCTCTTTATCTTTTAGCATTGCTAAAGAACGTGAGATACGTTTGCGAGTTTCATGAGGCAAGATCACATCATCAATATAGCCGCGACGACCTGCAACAAAAGGGTTGGCAAACTTAGCCTTGTACTCTGCTTCGCGAGCGGCAATTTTCTCAGGGTCTGATTTCTCTTCGCGGAAGATAATCTCTACCGCACCCTTAGGACCCATTACAGCAATTTCTGCTGAAGGCCAGGCAAAGTTCACGTCACCACGCAAATGTTTAGAAGCCATCACATCATAAGCGCCACCATAGGCTTTACGAGTAATGAGTGTAACCTTGGGTACAGTGCAATCAGCATAGGCGTACAGTAATTTTGCGCCATGTTTAATAATGCCGCCGTACTCCTGTGAGGTTCCAGGCATAAATCCAGGGACATCCACTAATGTCACTACAGGAATATTGAAGGCATCACAGAAACGAACAAAACGGGCGGCTTTAATTGACGCCTTGATGTCCAAGCAACCAGCCAAGACCAATGGCTGGTTTGCTACGATGCCAATCGAACGACCTTCCATGCGGGCAAAACCAATCAAGATATTTTTCGCGTAATCTGGTTGCAATTCAAAGAACTCACCATCATCGACAATCTTCTCGATCAACTCTTTCATATCATAAGGTTGATTGGGGTTGCTTGGTACTAGAGTATCTAATGAGAAATCAGGTTCTTCAGTGCGCATTGCCCCATTGATCATGGGTGGCTTTTCGCGATTAGATAAAGGTAGATAGTTAAAGAAACGACGGAGCATCATGATTGCATCAACGTCGTTATCAAAAGCTAAATCACACACTCCCGAGATAGTAGAGTGCGTAACAGCACCCCCCAATTCTTCCGCAGTCACATCTTCATGGGTCACGGTCTTCACCACTTCTGGACCAGTTACAAACATGTATGAACTGTCTTTCACCATAAAAATAAAGTCAGTTAAGGCTGGTGAATAAACGGCACCACCAGCTGATGGTCCCATGATTAAAGAAATTTGCGGGATGACTCCGGAAGCAGTGACATTGCGCTGGAAAATTTCTGCATAGCCACCGAGGGATGCCACACCCTCTTGAATACGTGCGCCGCCAGAGTCGTTCAACCCAATCACTGGTGCTCCCACTTTGAGCGCCTGATCCATGATCTTGCAAATCTTTTCAGCATGTGCCTCTGAAAGTGAGCCTCCTAAGACGGTGAAGTCTTGAGAAAATACAAACACTAGACGACCATTAATCATGCCGTAACCCGTGACAACACCATCGCCTGGGACGGTTTGATCTGCCATTCCAAAGTCATGGCAACGATGCTCTACAAACATATCCCATTCTTCGAATGTGCCAGCATCCAACAAGAGCTCAATGCGCTCACGAGCAGTAAGCTTACCCTTGGAGTGCTGAGCAGCAATACGCTTTTGCCCTCCACCTAGTCTGGCAAGTTCACGCTTTGCTTCAAGCTGTTGAATGATTTCCTTCATAACTACTCCTTAGAAAAATTCGTGTCCCATTGCTTCGAGCAATCGTCGCGCAGCAACAGAAGCAGCCATGGTTCCTTGATTAACCTGAGCACTTAAGTCAGGTAAAAGTGCTTGTACTTCTGGGTGATTCTGAAATGCGTTTTTAAGACCTGCATCAATGCGATCCCACATCCAAGCACCAGATTGCTGCTTGCGACGCCCTTGCAATTGACCATTGTTATTTTGTAGCGTTTGAAAATGTAGAATTTTTTCCCATAATTCAGGTACGCCATTACCCTCTAAGGCGCTCATAGTCATCACAGTGGGGTGCCACAACTCTTGATCATGTGCCGCGTGATCGGGATTTCCCTGAAAACCCAAAAGACGTAAAGAGCTCGTAATAAATAATTGCGCACGCATAGCGGCATTGGGATCGATATCTATCTTGTTGATCACAATCAGATCGGCAATTTCCATCACACCTTTTTTTATAGCCTGAAGATCATCGCCAGCATTAGGCAATTGCAATAACAAGAACATATCCGTCATACCGGCAACGGCAATCTCGCTTTGACCAACACCAACTGTTTCAACGATCACAATGTCAAATCCAGCCGCTTCGGCAACCAACATGGCTTCGCGGGTTTTTTCAGCCACACCACCTAAGGTACAGGATGATGGGCTCGGCCGAATAAATGCGTTATCCAATACTGATAGCTTCTCCATCCGGGTTTTGTCACCAAGAATGGAGCCACCAGATAGACTTGAGGAGGGATCAATTGCCAGCACTGCAACGCGATGGCCTTTATCAATCAGATACAGGCCAAGGGTTTCAATCAAGGTTGATTTACCGACACCAGGAACCCCAGAAATCCCAAGCCGAAAAGATTTACCTGTTTTTGGCAACAAGGTATTAAGCACTTCATCTGCACGCTTGCGATGATCCATGCGTGTGGATTCCAGCAAAGTGATGATCTTGGCTAAAGCTCGGCGCTGCGCCGAGGATGGGTCGCCAGTGAGATCATTGACTAAAGTCTGGTCAACTGCATTTAGCATGCTGATGTGCCCTTCAATAATCTTGGGTTACTGCGGTTTTGCAGATTTACGAATCTGCTCAAGCACATCTTTTGCGGAAGCTGGAATCGGAGTGCCCGGCCCATAAATGCCTTTAACACCAGACTCATACAAAAAGTCGTAATCTTGGCGTGGAATTACTCCGCCAACAAAGACGATGATGTCATCAGAACCCTGTTTTTTTAGCTCCGCAATAATGGCAGGAACCAAAGTTTTATGTCCTGCAGCTAATGTTGAAATTCCAAGGGCGTGAACGTCATTCTCAATTGCCTGACGAGCGCACTCTTCTGGCGTTTGGAATAAGGGGCCAATATCCACATCAAAACCTAAATCTGCGAATGCTGTAGCAACCACCTTGGCACCACGATCATGACCATCTTGACCCAATTTTGCGATCATGACGCGTGGACGACGACCGAAGTCTTTTGCAAAATCCGCGATCTCGACTTTCAATTTATCCCAGCCTTCTGCTGAGTCATAAGCAGCTGCATACACACCTGTCACCTTTTGAGTATC
>CANBPJ010000011.1 GCA_947371415.1 Burkholderiaceae bacterium
CATGTACGGCCATGGCATCTCCAGAGAAGGTGAAATTATCGATATGGGTGTTGAGGCTGATATCGTTGAGAAATCAGGCTCTTGGTATGCCTACAACGGTGATCGTATTGGACAGGGTAAAGATAATGTCCGCGAGTTTCTAAAAGAAAACCCAGCTATTGCTCAAGACATTGAAGCTAAGATTCGTGCGAAATTAGGTGTGAAAGCTGGAACAGCAGTAGTTAGCGATGTTTTGAGCGAAGAAGAGGAAGCGTAATCGTTCGATGTCAGAGTTAGGTGGCATTGCTAAAAAAGGCAATAAACAAAGCCCGAGTCTGAAAGCTCGGGCTTTGCGCCTTTTGTCGATGCGAGAGTACAGCCGAAAAGGCTTAGCCTCCAAACTTGCAGAATCCGCAGCGCGGATGCTGAAATTGAGCCCACCTGATGAGGATTCAGGGGTGCCAACGCCAGCAGTGACTTTGGAAGTTCAGATTGAAGCGGTTTTAGATGATTTTGAGGCTCGCGGTTGGCTTTCTGATGAGCGCTTTGCGGAGGCCTTAGTACGACGTCGTAGCGAGCGGTTTGGCACCCGGAAAATACAAGACGAGCTTGCACAGGCTGGGGTGGATAGCGCAAAGACTGCGGATCTCCTGAAGAATCTCAAGGCGACCGAGTATCAAAGGGCGCATGAACTATGGCTCCGGAAGTTTGGGTCTCTGGCGACAGATCAAAAAGAGCGCGCCCGCCAGTACCGTTTTTTGGCTTCAAAAGGTTTTAGTTCGGACGTAGTTTCAAAGGTGGTGGCAGGGCGTCCAGACTAGGGCAACTACGGAGCCAAGATGTTATCTTGCCGCATTGCAGCATGATAGACTTGCAGAGTCGGTGAAGCCCTTCCCATTTATTCAAGCTCACTTTTAAAGTTGGCTATAGAGTGAGTAGGCGATAAAGGCGCAACCGGTTTTACTAATCCTCATCGCTTGCTAAAAAAGATACCGTTTCGGGAGTAATAATGAAAATTCACGAGTACCAAGGCAAAGAACTACTACGCCAATTTAATGTGCCTGTTCCAAATGGCATCCCTGCATTTAGTGTTGATGAGGCAATTAAAGCTGCCGAAAAGCTAGGCGGCCCAGTATGGGTTGTTAAGGCGCAAATTCATGCGGGTGGTCGCGGTAAAGGCGGTGGCGTGAAATTGGCCAGAAGCATGGATGAAGTGAAAAAATACGCTTCTGAAATTTTGGGCATGCAACTCAAAACCCATCAAACTGGCCCAGAAGGTCAAAAGGTAAACCGTCTCTTAATTGAAGATGGTGCCGATATTAAAAAAGAGTACTACTTCAGTATCGTTACTGACCGTGGCACACAGAAGAATGTCATCATGGCTTCTAGTGAAGGTGGCATGGACATTGAAGAGGTTGCAGAATCTCACCCAGAAAAAATTATTAAAGTATTTGTTGATCCATTGATTGGATTAACAGATGCTGATTGCCAGATCATTTCAAAAGGCATTGGTGTTCCAGATGCTTCCATTCCGATGGCAAGTGATGTGTTCAAGAACTTGTACAAAACCTATTGGGAGACTGATGCTTCATTAGTTGAAATCAATCCATTGATTCTTGAAGGTAATGGCAAGATCAAGGCCCTTGATGCTAAATTCAATTTCGATCCAAATGCTTTATATCGTCATCCAGAAATCGTGGCTTACCGCGATATCGATGAAGAAGATGCTGCTGAGATTGAGGCTTCTAAGTTTGATCTGGCTTACATCTCACTCGATGGCAACATTGGTTGCTTGGTAAATGGTGCAGGCTTGGCAATGGCTACGATGGATACCATTAAGTTGTTCGGCGGTGAGCCAGCAAACTTCTTGGACGTTGGTGGTGGTGCTACTGCAGAGAAGGTTACTGAAGCATTCAAGATCATGCTCAAGAACAAGAGTGTTGAAGCAATTTTGGTTAATATTTTCGGCGGCATTATGCGTTGCGACGTGATTGCCGATGGCGTGGTTACAGCATGTAAAGCCGTGAATTTGACTGTGCCTTTGGTTGTACGCATGAAGGGTACCAACGAGGAATTGGGCAAGAAGATTCTTGCTGACTCTGGTTTGCCAATCATTAGTGCCGATTCAATGGCTGAGGCTGCTACTAAGGTAGTGGCTGCTGTTGCAAAAAACAAATAATCAAGGAACTTCAATATGTCTATTTTGGTAAATAAAAATACTAAAGTAATTACTCAAGGTATTACTGGTAAGACTGGTCAATTCCACACTGAGAAGTGCCAGGAATACGCAAACGGTAAAAACTGTTTTGTTGCTGGTGTAAATCCTAAAAAAGCAGGCGAGTCTATTTTCAATATTCCAATTTATGGAACTGTAAAAGAAGCCGCTCAGCAAACTGGCGCTACTACTTCTGTAATTTATGTCCCGCCTCCTGGTGCTGCTGCTGCCATTTGGGAAGCTGTTGAAGCGGATCTCGATTTCGTTATTTGCATTACTGAAGGCATTCCAGTTAAGGATATGTTGGAAGTGCGTAACAAAATGACCGCAAAAGAAGCTGCTGGTGGCAAGAAGACCTTGTTGCTCGGCCCTAATTGCCCTGGAATCATTACCCCGGACGAAATCAAAATCGGCATCATGCCTGGTCATATCCATAAAAAAGGTCGTATCGGTGTTGTTAGCCGTTCCGGCACATTGACTTATGAGGCAGTTGGTCAATTGACAGCCATTGGTTTGGGTCAATCTACTGCAGTGGGTATTGGTGGCGATCCAATTAATGGCTTAAAGCACATTGACATCATGAGAATGTTTAATGAAGACCCTGATACTGATGCAGTCATTATGATTGGTGAAATTGGTGGCCCTGACGAAGCTGAAGCAGCTCGCTGGTGCAAAGACAATATGAAAAAGCCAGTTGTGGGCTTTATTGCTGGCGTAACAGCCCCTCCTGGAAAGCGTATGGGCCATGCTGGCGCATTAATTTCTGGTGGTGCCGATACAGCTGATGCTAAGCTTGCGGTGATGGAAGAATGTGGCTTTAAAGTAACAAGAAATCCTTCAGAAATGGCTGCATTGCTCAAAGCCATGTTGTAATCAGTAAAAGCATGCTGATGCGTCGGCATGCTTTTTGTAACGCCTTGTAGTTAAAACTAAAACATATAAAAGTACGGAGACATTATGGATTTTTCAGCATTTTCAGATGCCGCATTTTGGGCGGCATTGCTCTCAATCATCGTAGCGAATATTTTGTTATCTGGTGATAACGCGGTTGTCATTGCTTTGGCTTCTCGTAATCTACCACCTGCCCAACAAAAGAAAGCCATTTTTTGGGGTAGTGCCGCAGCGATTATTTTGCGCGTTGTACTCACTATTACAGCAGTTGCATTATTAAGCCTGCCATACCTCAAGATTGTTGGCGCGATTTTGCTTCTCTATATTGGTGTGCAGTTATTGGCTGATAGCGATGGCGAAGAGCATTTGGAAGGTAAGACCAGTATTTGGGCTGCTATTCGCACTATCTTGATCGCTGACTTAGTCATGAGTTTGGACAATGTTTTGGCAGTTGCAGCGGCGGCGCAAAAAGGTCCTCAAGAGACTCAACTTCTATTGTTGATTATTGGCTTGGGTATGTCTATTCCATTGATTATTTTTGGTAGCGCAATGTTGCTGAAGGTAATGGAGCGTTTCCCAATCATCATTACTCTAGGCGCAGGTCTATTAGGCTTGCTTGCTGGCGGTATGTTGGTCGATGATCCGGCAATTAAAGAGAGCATTCAATCTGCACTTGGCGATGCTAAGTTAGCGTTTGAAATCATTGGTGTTGCCATTGTGATTCTTCTAGGTACTTATATGAAGAAAAGAAATGCTGCTAAAGCAGCGCATTAATTTTCTTCCGCGTTAATCAGAAAAGCCAGCCTCTAAAGCTGGCTTTTCTTACATTCGGACATCTTGAGTCCTATGGGTATAGACTGGATGATGAGGCATTCAACCTCAGGAGCTAATCACCATGTCCATGAACACTCTGCAAATCCCTCAAGCAGCCGCAAGGGATGATCATCAACAAGAATCAGGCTTTACCTTAATTGAAGTGATGGTGGTTGTTGCCATCATCGGTATTTTGGTGGCAGTTGCCGTTCCTCAATATCAAGACTACATCGCCCGAAGTCGTATCGTAGAGGGCATGAATCTTTCCTCTAGTGCAAAGCTGGCTGTCACTGAGGCTTTTGCAAGTAGAGGGACCGTGGCAATGGATGAGGCAACCCATGGTTCATTTACCTTTGTACCAACCAGAAGTGTGAAGTTAATTGAGATTACGCCCTCGGGGGCAATCGCCATCGACTTTCAGAATAATGTTGCGCCAGATAATAAAAATACTTTGCATCTCATTCCGACAAATGACCCCGATGCGAATATTCCAAAGGCAATCGATTTATCTAAGCCAGAGGGATCAACTTGGGCTGGTGGTTGGTCCTGTCGTTCCACTGAAACAAATTTACTGCCCCAGCTCTTGCCTTCAGAGTGCCGCATTACTAAATAAGGTTATGGTGCATCCATAAATGATTAAGCCACCCTAGGGTGGCTTAATTGCTTTGAGCAGGGATGCGACTGATTACGCCTTCCACTCCCCAGACTTACCGCCACTCTTCTCAAGTAGATGGACGTCACCTATCACCATGCCTCTATCAACGGCTTTGGCCATATCGTAGATTGTGAGGAGGGCGACTTGGACTGCAGTGAGGGCTTCCATTTCTACGCCAGTAGGCCCAGTAGTCTCGGCTCTAACTTGGCAGGCAATGCTACTGGAGTCTTTGTTTAGATCAAACTCTAGGCTTACGTGTGTTAAGGCCAGAGGATGGCAAAGCGGGATTAAGTCCGATGTTTTTTTGGATGCCTGAATACCAGCAATTCGGGCGATGCCTAAAACATCTCCCTTTTTGTGGGTACCTGCTTCGATCATTCTAAAGGTCTCTGGAAGCATGGTGATCTTGCCTGTAGCAATCGCAATCCGATGGGTATTGGGCTTGTCTCCAACATTGACCATATGGGCTTGGCCGCTGGCATCAAAATGAGTTAGTTTGTTCATGGGATAAGTTTTACCATATAGGGATGCAAGTCATAAAGACATCACAAAAATCATCGCTATTTAAGCGGATTTTGGCTGGCCAGCTCATTTTGGCCTTGGTTTGGCCAAGTGCTGGCTTTGTTTATGCTGCTGGACCTACGCCTTCCTCGGTAACGGGGGATGTATCAGTGCAAGGGGACTCAGCGGCTTTGCAAAATTTAGGTAGAGCTGTCCAATCCCCTGATGCCCGATCTTCGAATCTGCCTGCCCGTAATACACCCCAAACTCAGCAAAGTTTTATTCTCCCAGACATGGGTGATCCTGGGGGTGATAGCTTAAGTCGCTTGGATGAGAAAAAGTATGGCGAGATGATCATGCGTCAGATTCGTCCGGATGCTGATTACTCAAATGATTTGCCTATCTATGATTTTCTAAACCAAATGGAGCGACGTTTATTGGAGGCTGCAAAACGTTTGCAACTGGGTGGGGCTAATGAGCAAGGCAGTGGTGCCTACAATTTTGAAGTGTTCGCGGTTAAAGACAGTAGCATTAATGCATTTGCATTGCCTGGCGGGTTCATTGGTTTTCATACAGGCTTATTGGTTAGCGCTGAAACAGATTCAGAGGTAGCTTCAGTCATGGGTCACGAGACGGGGCACGTTTTACAGCGCCACTTAGCGCGTCAAATGGATAAGCAGGCCACCAATACGATGATTGCTTTGGCTGGCATATTATTGGGCGCCTTGGCTGCCTCACGAAATCCAGGCGCAGCTTCTGGTCTGATGCAGGGTGGTCAAGCCGTTGCGGTGAATAACCAGCTCTCTTATTCAAGGGATGCAGAGCGCGAGGCTGACCGTATTGGCTTTCAGATACTGGCTGCTAGTGGTTATGACGTCAATGGCGCGCCAGGTTTTTTTCAGCGCTTACAAAAAGCAACCGGAATTATGGATAGCGGTGTTCCCTCCTACGTGCGTACTCACCCCTTAACCACCGATCGTATTGCAGATATGCAAGATCGTGCTCGTAATATCGCCAATAGAAATGTCCCAACAGCGGTGGAGTTTTACTTCATTAAGGCGCGTGCTCGCATGGAGCAATCAGGTAGTTCGAGTGGCATGTACGATCTCAGAAATACCTTCGAAGGCTTCAGTAAACAATCTACCCCTGGAAAGCAGATGGAAGGCGTTTATGGGTTGGTTCTCATTGCGCAGAAACAAGGCAAGCTTGATCAGGCGTCAGCTTATTTGCAGCAAGCTCGCAATCTCGCCAATAGCGCTAGCGCACCCGGATCACCGATTCAGCGGCAAAGCCTTTCCTTGGACATAACTTCCTCTGAACTGGCTTTAGCAAAAGGAAAGAATGAAGAAGCTTTGCAAATTGCTCAGGCAACTTTAAAGGCCTATCCGCAGTCCTATGCAGCCGGTGCGGCAATGATGAGCGCCTACCTCAAACTTGGTCGCACCAATGAGGCCATTGCCTGGTTAAAGGCGCGCACTAGGGTACAGCCCAATGAGATAGTTTGGTGGACGATGCTTTCTAGTGCATATGATCAAGCTAAGAATGTGCCTATGCGCCATTACGCGCTGGGTGAAAAATATGCCCTCGAGGGCGCTTGGCCTTCGGCAATTGAGCAGCTCAAAATAGCCAGATCCTCTGGTGGCGCTGATTTTTATCAAGCTTCTAGTATTGATGCGCGCCTTCGTGAAATGCAAAAGCAATATCAGGAGGAGCTTAAGGAGCAGGGCAAGAATATGCCCAGTTAATTAATTGCTTGGCGCTTTGATGAAATGAAAGCGCTGGGCTAATTCAGTAGAGTGAATGGGCTCAATCGGTAGTGCTTTGCCATCCCATTGCCAAGAGCCTCTGAAGCTGCAGGCATCTTCTTGTACTTTGGACTGATCCGAGAATAGATCTAAATCATGATCATGTAAAAGCGCAACAGTGAGGGATTCTGTCTGAGAGAAGGTATTGGAATCGGGGTGATGGGGCAATGATTGCGGGATAGATCCCGTGATGTAGATATTACCTTTTTCATCGCTCAATGCACCTTGTGGATGTATTGGGGTTCCGCACTGGGTCAGTAGCTTAAGCTTATTAGCGCTATCCAGACTGGGGATCATGCGCGCAATCCAAGGGGTGGCGTCTAGAGTGACAAATACCCTTTGTGGACCATTCTGAAAAAAATATCTTCCCAATGTGTCATGGGCGTAATTTCTGGAAATGAATTCATTAAGAGCGACATGTTGAATGGTATTACCAGGCAGTTGATTGGCTTGAGCATACTCATCACGCATGCGCCATTGGCCCCGACGATCTAGCGCTAGCCAACCAAAGCAATCGGGAACATTAGGCCATTTAATGAGAGACCGTAATACTTGCTCATCCATGAGGTGGCACTCTTTTCACTATTAGCTTTTAATGCAATCCATGTGGAGTTGAGGGCGCATCAAAAGTCTCTTCAGTAGAGTGGCTTGCATGCAAATGGGCAATACGCCAACCTTGACTATCCTGCAGGAGAACTAGGGTGATATTGAGAAAGAACTCCGCCTCTATTTGATCATCTCTCAGGTGGACTGCTTCAGTAGTGTCATAAACAGCAGCGCCCAAAACAGAGTGACTCATGCAGGCAATCGGTTCAAGAAAAAGTGCCTGCTTGGCTAAGAGGCGCTCAAGGCCCGAACGAATTTCAGCATGACCACTTAGGCGTTGACCTTCAGGCAGTACGCAAGTAATAGAATCATCATCCAGCCAGATTGCTAAAGCACCCTTAACATCACGATGCTTTAATGCATCGCGCCATGCTTCCACTACTTCATCGGCATTATGAAAGAGTCTGGCAAGTTTAGACATGGCTTACTTTCTGGTGATTTACTACAACATTAATGAAGTGTTTGTATGGTGCTCAATACGGTTTCTGGCAAGATATCTTGTAAACATTTGAGATGTCCAAGAGGGCATTCTCTCTTATGGCATGGACTGCACGGCAAATTGAGCCAAATGACTTTAGCCTTGTCGGATAGCGGTGGGGTATGGTGCGGATCGCTTGAGCCAAAAATCGCTACCTGCGGGACTTTTAATGCGGCACCGATATGCATTAAGCCAGAGTCGTTGCTGATCAAGGCTTTGCTCATCCCAATGAGCGCAATGGCTTCATCAAGCGAAGTGTTGCCACACCAGTTATGTATCTGAGTGGAGCTCAGTGCTTGGGCTTGAATGCGCTCTCCCAAGGCATGATCCCCCTTGCTGCCCAAAAGAATCACATGAGCATCTGGCTCATTGCTGATTAATTGCCGTGCAAGATTGGCGAAGTGCTCTGTAGGCCAACGTTTTGTGACTCCGTATTCGGCGCCCGGACAAAGTACATAGATGGATTTCTGATTGATGCAGGCCTCTTCGAGTTTTGTGCTGATCGATTGTTTGGCTGCAGTCGAAACCTCGAGTTTCGGATCTACTGGATTGCTGGTATCAATCTCTTGTAAGTGCTCCAGCGTATTTCCAAGTGCAAGGTAATGATTCGCCATTGGTGGACGATTTACTTTGCTGGGATTATCTAGAGCAAAGTTAATCAGTCCAAAACGCATCTCTCCGCGATAGCCAATGCGTAAAGGAATATTGGCAAGCCAGGGAATGAGGGCTGACTTCAAGCTATTCGGTAGAACAAAGCAGGCATCGTATTGATTCAATTTCAGCCGTTTTGCTAGTTGCTTGCGTAAGCCCCATTGCAATTGCTTGTGCTCTAGCTTAGCTTCGATGACTTGATTCACTTCTGCGCAGGCCCGATAGATGGGGGCGACCCAAGGACTTGCTAAAACATCTATCTGACAGTGCGGGTAAATGGTTTTGAGATTCGCCAGCAGTGGCTGGGACATGACGGCATCACCTATCCAATTGGGGGCGATGATCAGAATACGATTCATATGAGGTATCCCGATACAGCACCCCATACCGGGGTGCTGTTAGGCTTAGTGCCCGTGGGGCTCGGTGCCTGGAATGAGTTTGTACTCAGTGCCACAGTAAGGACACTTCGCTTCACCCGTTTTCGCAACATCTAGAAATACACGTGGATGCGAATTCCAACTAGGGGTCTTGTTGGTTGGGCAATGCAAAGGCAAATCTGTATTGCCATCTACCATCACAACTTGAGGTTCACTCATTCTCTGATTTCCTATTACTTAACGTAAGTCAGCCAGGACTTGTACTGATCATCTCTGCCATAAACTGCATCAAAGTAGGTCTTCTGAATTTTTTCGGTAATCGGACCACGCTTGCCATCACCAATTGTGCGGTCATCCAACTCGCGAATGGGCGTCACTTCAGCTGCGGTGCCAGTGAAGAAAGCCTCATCTGCTGAATACACTTCATCGCGAGTAATGCGCTTCTCGCGCAATTCGTATCCAAGATCTTTGGCGATTTGCATAATGGAATTACGGGTGATGCCATCTAAACAAGATGCCAGGTCTGGGGTGTAAATAATTCCATTGTTAACAATGAAGATATTTTCGCCAGAGCCTTCGGATACATAACCTTCTGTATCCAATAACAGAGCCTCATCATATCCATTGGCAGTGACTTCTTGGTTGGCCAGAATGGAGTTGATGTAGTAGCCAGATGCCTTCGCGCGAACTAGTGAGGAGTTCACAAAGTGACGGGTAAATGAGGAGGTTTTAACGCGGATGCCCTTGTTCAGACCATCTTCACCCAAATACGCACCCCATTCCCAAGCTGCGATAGCTGTATGGATAGTGTTGCCTTTTGGAGAGATGCCGAGCTTTTGTGACCCAATAAAGATAATCGGGCGGATGTAGCAGGCCTCCAACTTATTACTGTTCACCACGTCAATGATGCCGCTGGTGATTTCTTCTGGGGTGTAGGGCATATTCATCTGGAAAATCTTGGTTCCATTGAATAGGCGCTTAACGTGCTCAGGAAGGCGGAAAATAGCGGTACCTTGGGGTGTTTTGTAGGCGCGAATGCCTTCAAATACGCCCATTCCGTAGTGAAGACTGTGGGTTAGCACATGAATATTGGCCTCGCGCCAAGGAACTAGCTTCCCATCGGACCAAATAAAGCCATCGCGGTCGGACATCGACATTTTTTCTACCTTTAAAGTATCTATTAAATTGTGTGAATCAATTCAGTAAAACGGGGCGTCAGGCCACTGGGGTGCCCCACGGCCTGGAATACGTCCAGACCTTTATTGTAGAGCAGGCAGCGCAGCCAGACAGCCCCAATTCCTCTGGGGTGCTTGGCTCAGACGATTTAGAATGGAGCATTCCCCTAAAACCACTCAATTTACCTATTCTCATGTCGGAATCTCTCTTCAAAGTAAAACGCCTTAGCGAATTAGCTGCAGCAGGACTTCTCAAGGGAAAACGGGTTTTAATCCGCGCTGACCTTAATGTTCCTCAGGATGATGTGGGCAATATTACTGAAGACACCCGCATTAGGGCCTCTATGCCGGCAGTGCAAATGTGCCTGGATGCTGGTGCGGCTGTCATGGTCACTTCCCACTTGGGTCGTCCGACTGAGGGCGAATTCAAGCCGGAAGATAGTTTGGCGCCAGTGGCCGATCGGATTGCAAGCCTCTTAAATCGTAAAGTCCCCTTAATTAGCGACTGGGTCGATGGTGGATTTGAGGTCAATCCTGGTGAGTTGGTCTTGCTGGAGAACTGTCGTCTCAATGTGGGTGAGAAAAAAAATAGCGATGCGCTGGCCAAGAAGATTGCCGCTCTGTGCGATGTGTATGTCAACGATGCTTTCGGAACCGCCCATCGTGCTGAGGCAACGACTCATGGGGTAGCCAAATATGCGCCGATTGCTTGCGCGGGCCCATTGATGGCGGCTGAGCTCGATGCTTTGAGCCGTGCTCTAGCAAGCCCAAAGCGCCCTTTAGTAGCTATTGTGGCCGGCTCTAAAGTATCTTCGAAGCTCACTATCCTGAAAGCTTTGGCTGACAAGGTAGATGAGTTGATTGTGGGCGGCGGCATTGCTAATACTTTCATGTTGGCCAAAGGGTTGCCTATTGGTAAATCTTTGGCTGAGCCAGACTTGGTTGACGAAGCTCGAGAAATTATGGAGATCATGGAAAAGCGCGGCGCGCATGTTCCCATTCCTGAAGATGTAGTGGTTGCAAACGAACTGTCCCCATTGGCACGTGCGAATCGTGTTTCCGCCGATCAGGTGGCTGAAGACGACATGATTTTGGATATTGGTCCTAAAACTGCTGCGCGTTTATCCACGATGTTGGCGCATGCCGGCACGATTGTATGGAACGGCCCACTAGGCGTATTTGAAATTGATCAGTTTGGTGGTGGCACTAAGATGCTGGCGGCAGCGATTGCACACTCACCAGCATTTTCAATTGCTGGTGGTGGTGACACCTTAGCGGCAATTGCGAAATACGGTATTGAGAATCAAGTGGATTACATCTCTACTGGTGGTGGCGCTTTTCTGGAGTTCTTGGAAGGTAAGACCTTGCCAGCCTTTGCGGTACTTGCTGAAAGAGCGAAAGACTAATTATGCTGAGAGCAACGAAGATCATTGCCACACTAGGCCCTGCTTCAGAGAAGCCTGAAGTATTGCGCGAGATGATGCGTGCGGGAGTAGATGTGGTGAGGATGAATTTCTCTCACGGCACTGTTGCTGACCACAAAGCACGTCACGATTTAGTTCGTAGTATTTCAGCTGAAGTCGGTAAAGAGGTTGGCATTATGGCCGACCTTCAGGGTCCCAAAATTCGTGTTGGTAAATTTGTTGATAGCAAAATTCTTTTAAAAGAAGGTGCAAAATTTATTCTGGATGTAGCTTGTGAGTTGGGCAATCAAGACCGTGTGGGCTTAGATTACAAAGAGCTACCGCAGGATGTAAAGCCCGGTGATCGACTCCTATTGAATGATGGTTTGGTTGTGCTGCGCGTTGAAAGCGTTCAGGGTGGGGAGATATTTACTCTCGTAGAGCAGGGTGGCCCACTCTCCAATAACAAGGGCATTAATCGTGCTGGCGGCGGTCTGACAGCGCCTGCTTTGACAGAAAAAGACATTTCTGATTTGGATGCAGCCATTGCGATGGGTGTAGATTTTCTGGCTATTAGTTTTCCAAAAGATGGCGCAGATATGGCCTATGCCCGCAAGTTGGCAGATGCTGCTAGCGCAAAGTATGGTGTTGGAAAAGTTCGCACCATTGCTAAGGTAGAGCGCGCTGAGGCAATTCTGCCTGGCGCCCTGGAAAGCATCATTGCTGAGAGCGACGGCATTATGGTTGCACGTGGTGATTTAGCTATTGAGGTGGGCAATCCAGCGGTTCCTGCTTTGCAAAAGCGCATGATTAAGCTGGCTCTTGAGGCAGATAAATTCACAATCACTGCAACGCAGATGATGGAGTCGATGATTAATGCGCCAGTGCCTACTCGTGCTGAAGTGAGTGATGTAGCCAATGCGGTTTTAGATGGCACGGATGCTGTCATGCTCTCCGCCGAATCCGCTGCGGGTATGTATCCAGTGCAGACGATTAAGGCGATGGCAGAAATTTGCGTAGAAGCTGAGAAGTCTTATCGTGTAAAGCTCGATACGGATTTCTTGGATCAAACCTTCTCACGTATCGATCAGACTATTGCGCTCGGCGCTTTGTTTACAGCACATCATCTCAATGCCAATGCGATTGCAGCATTGACTGAGTCTGGATCTACTGCGGTATGGATGAGTCGTCATAACATTCATGTTCCTATTTTTGCCTTGACCTCTAAGATTGCAACGCAGCGCGCCTTGAGCACCTATCGCAACGTATTCCCGATTGGTTTGGATTACACCAAGGAGCGGGACATTGCCTTGCAAGAAGTGGAGGATTGTTTGAAGCAGTTGGGCGCGGTGAAGAGGGGCGATGTTGTTGTGCTTACTTCAGGCGAGCCCATGGGCGAACCCGGCGGTACGAATTCACTCAAAATTATTCAAGTGAAGTAATTCATTTTTTTCAATATTTATTTAATCATTCATTACTAACATTTCAATTAAGAGACCATCATGGCTTTAGTATCTTTACGACAACTCTTGGACCACGCTGCTGAAAATGGCTATGGCTTGCCAGCATTTAACGTTAATAATTTAGAACAAGTCACGGCAATTATGGAGGCTGCTCATGAAGCAGATTCTCCAGTCATCATGCAAGCTTCTGCTGGCGCTCGGAAGTATGCTGGCGAATCCTTCTTGCGCCACCTCATTTCTGCTGCAGTTGAGTCATATCCACATATTCCTGTTGTGATGCACCAAGATCATGGTCAAAGCCCTGCAGTCTGTATGGCTGCAATTAAGAGTGGCTTTACCAGCGTGATGATGGATGGTTCCTTAGAGGCTGATGGTAAGTCTGTCGCCAGCTATGAATACAACGTCGATGTATCTAGGGAAGTGGTGAAGTTCTCCCACTCTATTGGGGTTACTGTTGAGGCTGAGTTAGGCGTTCTGGGTTCATTAGAAACGATGCAAGGCGATAAGGAAGATGGTCATGGTGCTGATGGCAAGATGACACGTGAGCAGTTATTGACTGACGTTGAGCAAGCCGCCGATTTTGTTAAGGCAACTCAGTGCGATGCCTTGGCGATTGCTATCGGCACTAGCCATGGTGCTTACAAATTTACTAAGAAGCCTACGGGCGATATCCTGGCAATCGAGCGCATTAAAGAGATACATACTCGTATTCCAAACACGCATTTAGTCATGCATGGTTCCTCTAGCGTTCCTCAGGAATTGCTCGCCGAGATTCGTGAGTTCGGTGGCGATATGAAAGAAACTTATGGTGTACCTGTTGAAGAAATTCAAGAGGGCATTAAGAACGGTGTGCGTAAGATTAATATCGATACCGATATCCGCTTAGCGATGACCGGCGCTATTCGTCGTTATCTCTTTGAGAACCCAAGTAAGTTTGATCCCCGTGACTATCTCAAACCTGCGCGTGAAGCCGCTAAGAAGGTGTGTATCGCGCGCTTCAACGCTTTTGGCAGTTCAGGCCAAGCATCCAAAATTAAACCAATTCCTTTAGAGAAAATGGCTGAGCTGTATAAGAGTGGCAAATTAGCCCAGATTGTTAAGTGAGATAAATATGCCAGCTTTGTATGCCACCTCTATCAAGTCATTGCCTTTGCTCTCCAAAGGAAAAGTGCGTGATGTCTACGCACTCGGTGATGACAAATTATTAATGGTCACGACTGATCGTTTATCTGCTTTTGATGTAGTGATGGGTCAGCCTATTCCCGAGAAGGGCATTGTGCTCAATCAAATGGCCAACTTTTGGTTTGAAAAGTTGGCGAATGTGATTCCAAATCATTTGACTGGTATTGATCCTGTCAGTGTGGTGCCTGCTGATGAAGTAGATCAAGTGCTTGGTCGTGCAGTAGTGGCAAAGCGCCTCAAGCCAATTTTAGTGGAAGCGGTAGTACGCGGCTATCTCGCTGGCAGTGGCTGGAAAGATTACAAGGAAACCGGGAAAGTCTGCGGTATTGCATTGCCAGAAGGATTGGAAAATGCGCAGAAGTTGCCTGAGCCCATCTTTACCCCTGCCGCAAAGGCAGAAATGGGTGAGCACGATGAGAATATCTCTTTTGATAAAGTGATTGAGATGATTGGTGAGAAATTAGCCAATCAGATTCGTGAGGTCAGCATTCGTTTGTATAAAGAAGCTTCTGACTATGCTGCGACTCGCGGAATTATTATTGCTGATACTAAGTTTGAGTTTGGCTTAGATGACGCTGGTCAGTTGGTGTTAATGGACGAGATCTTAACTGCCGACTCCTCGCGCTTTTGGCCTGCTGAAACCTATTATGTGGGTGCAAACCCTCCTTCTTACGATAAGCAGTTTGTCCGGGATTGGCTCGAAACGGCTATGGTGGATGGTAAGCCTTGGCCAAAAACAGCGCCTGCACCCGCCCTGCCGACCGATGTAATTGATAAAACAGCCGAAAAGTACCGCGAAGCTCTCGCTCGCTTAACTAAGGTCTAATTTCCGGGAACCCTAAAAGGCTGGGATAATAGGGTCTTAAATAGATTCACCATGTTGTTTAACCGCGTCGAATTAGGGTATTTGGAGAGGTAGATGAGTCAGAAGCCGATAGTCGGAATAGTGATGGGTTCCAATTCAGATTGGGACACCATGCAACACGCCGCTCAAATGCTGGAGCAATTTGGCATCGCTCATGAGGCTAAAGTGGTTTCCGCCCACCGCATGCCAGACGATATGTTTCAGTATGCAGAAAATGCTTCTAAAAACGGCCTAAAGGCAATTATTGCTGGCGCAGGTGGCGCCGCCCATTTGCCAGGCATGCTCGCCTCCAAAACAATTGTGCCGGTTTATGGTGTTCCAGTTGCTAGCAAGTATTTGCGTGGTGAAGATTCTCTCTATTCCATCGTGCAAATGCCTAAAGGTATTCCGGTGGCAACATTTGCCATTGGTGAAGCAGGCGCTGCAAATGCAGCTTTGCACGTGATTGCTAATTTAGCACTCAATGATGCTGCATTAGCAAAGCAGTTAGAAGACTTTCGCGCGAAGCAGTCCGATACAGCTCGCTCAATGAATTTGCCGGGATATTAACAAGATGGCAGATCGTTTGGAACCCATTTTGCCGGGTTCGTATTTAGGAATTTTGGGTGGCGGTCAATTGGGGCGGATGTTTACACAGGCTGCCCAAGCAATGGGATACAAGGTTTGTGTTCTTGATCCCGGCTCAGATAGTCCTGCCGGTTCCATTGCGGAAAAATTCATTCAAGCTGACTACACCGATTCTGCCGCACTAAAAGAGATGGCGGCATTATGTAAATCCGTGAGTACTGAGTTTGAAAATGTACCCGCTCAAGCTCTCGATGAGTTGGAATCCCTGGGTGTCTTTGTGGCGCCCCGGAGCAGCTGTGTATCTTTAGCTCAAAATCGGGTTGCTGAGAAAAAATTCTTGGCCACCTGGAAGGCGGAAACCAATATTGGCCCTGCGCCGTATTGCGTAGTTGAGCATGATGCAGATATTGCACATGTGCCCGCAGATCTTTTCCCTGGAATTTTAAAGACGGCTCGTATGGGTTACGACGGCAAAGGTCAAATTACGATTTATGACTCTGTCAACCTAGTTGCTGCTTGGGCTGAATTGGGTAAGGTGCCCTGTGTTCTTGAAAAGCGGATGGATTTGGATTTTGAAGTATCTGCTTTAGTAGTGCGTGGCTATGACGATGCAGTAGTGGCTTATCCCGTTTCTCAGAATATTCATCGTGACGGTATCTTGCACACCTCAACCGTGCCAGCGCCATCACTTAAGCCTGCGCAAGAGAAGAAAATTATTGAAGCCGCTAAAGCGCTGATTCGGAAAATCGATTATGTAGGTGTTTTATGCGTCGAATTTTTTGTGCTTAAGAGTGGCGATATTGTGGCGAATGAGATTGCGCCACGTCCCCATAACTCGGGCCACTACACCATGGACGCCTGTGTGAGTAGTCAGTTTGAGCAGCAGGTCAGAAGTATGGCGCGCTTACCCTTAGGTGATACCCGATTGCTAGCCCCGGTTTCCATGTTGAATTTATTGGGTGATCTTTGGTACGAGGGCAGTGAAGACAAAGCTAGAGAGCCCGCTTGGAATCAAGTGCTCTCTCACCCTGATGCTAAGCTCCATTTATATGGCAAGGCCGATCCACGCATGGGGCGCAAGATGGGGCATATCAATTGTTTGGGTGAATCACTCAATCAAGCCCGCCAAAATTGTGCAGCCGTTGCAGTTGAATTAGGGATCGAGCCCTAGAGATGTCCAGCGATAGTAGCTCGCTGCAATCATCTGCAGTGATTAATGAGGCAGTGCAATCTTTGCGCGATGGTGGTTTGGTTGCCTTTCCTACTGAGACAGTCTACGGTTTGGGGGCAGATGCGAAGAACCCCGACGCAATCAAACAGATTTTTACTGCTAAAGGCAGACCCTCCAATCATCCGCTGATTGTGCATTTGGCGGCCCCTGATAAATTCGATCAAGATCAAGTTGACTGGCTTCCAGTACTTGCTCCATGGGTGCGTGATTTATCAGAGGATGCACTCAAGCTAATTAATGCTTTTTGGCCAGGCCCGCTGACCTTAGTTTTCAAAAAAGATAAGAGTGTTTTAAATGAACTTACGGGTGGTCAGGACACGGTAGCAATTCGTGCACCCGCTCATCCTCTTGCACAAGAGTTATTGCGTAAATTTAAGGGTGGGGTTGTTGCTCCTTCAGCGAATCGATTCGGAAAAGTATCGCCAACGAGCGCGGCTGATGTACGTAGCGAGTTTGAGGGCATGCTTGATCTCATGATTTTGGATGGCGGCGATTGCGAAGTCGGTATTGAATCAACCATCATTGATTTATCTTCTGGCGACCACGCAGTTTTGTTGCGACCCGGCCTCATTACCCCTAGCGACATTTTTGCCAAGACGGGTATCAAGGTGTATCTAGTTGGTGAGGGTAATGCAAGCAAGCAGGGGGCTACTTTGCCGAGAGTATCTGGAAGTCTACGTGCGCATTACGCCCCAACGACTCCATTAAGAATGTATGCATCAGGCAGAGTATTGGATGCGCTGAGTGAGTTTCCGGATATAAAGTCGCAAGTAGCGGTTGCAGTGTGGGATTCAGATTCTTCCTTGGGCGAGGATGGTCATCCATCTGTGCATTTTGAGGAAGTGCTTGTTCCTAGTGATAGCGCTGCATTTGCCAGCCGCTTATATCGTACCTTGCGGGATTTGGATCAACAGGGCTGGGATCTGATTTTGTTCCCAGAGCCACCTGCAGGCGAAGAGTGGGATGGCGTGCGGGATCGACTTCAGCGCGCCTGTTTTGGTTCTGGTCCGTCTTCTAGCAGCCACGCCAATAGTTGATCGTGCGCCTCTAAACCTCTCCAAGCGTTGGGGTGGTTGATAAAGGAAGTCACAGCGTACATCTTTCCGGACTTACTCATCACATAGCCCGAGATTGCCCTAACATCTGCGAGTGAGCCAGTCTTAATTCTGGCTTCAGGCTTTTTCTTCAAATGGAGAAATTTTCGTAACTGCGCCATCAGGCGATTTCTCATCGTACCGTCTGTTCCCGCAATCGGTAGGCTGTTGTAAAAAATATCACCTACAGATAGATTGCGGGCCGTAACGAGTAATTGATTCATGTGCTCCGCGGAGATTGCCTCATTACGTGATAGGCCGGAACCGTTCTCAATTACCAGTTCTGGAAACTGCAGTCCTAAACCTTTCAGCCAGCTCTGAATCACGAGTTCGCCATTTTCAGTGGTCGCTGGTTTACCCATCTTCTCTAAAGCTAAGGTCAGCATCAATTGTCTAGCCATTACGTTATTTGAGTACTTATTAATGTCTTGTACATCATCAGCCAAAGCAATACCTTCAAACTGTAGTAGCAGTCGCGATGCTAGAGGAATGGTGCCGGACTTTCCGGTTGGCGCGTGCACCCAGGCTCCGCCTGCTAATTCCCAGGCCGCAGCAAATCCTTGAGTTAAAAAAGTATTAGCATCCAAAGCAACAACGTTGTAGTTCACGCCCTTACATGCACTAGGGAAACTGCCAGAGAACTGCGCGGTTAAGAGTTGGTTGGTAGTGGCCCCATCTCCTTCGGGGTCTAAGTTAAAACGAATATTACTTTTCCAGCTATCGCAAGATTGATCAACCAATTGCATTTGGTTGATCACTTTGAGCTGGGAGAGTGGCGGCGTATAGTTAATATCAATAAAGTCTGCGGTACGAGATTTACCCAGCTGAAAGGAGAGGGTTCTAAAGGCATACAGCAAGGGGTCCGGCGGCACGTTATAAGCGCGTAAGGATTCGCCATCAATGGTGTTATGTTCCATCACATTGGGGGCATAGGCACTTCGATCAAAAAACAAATTACCATCAATTTTCTGAATGCCGAGATTTTGTAAGGCCTTCATCATTTTGGCTAATTCTTCTGGAACTAGCTTTGGATCACCTGTGCCTTGTAAATACAAATTACCTTTGAGAGTGCCCTGACGGATTAATCCGTCGGTATAAATATTGGTACGCCAACGATATTTAGGTCCCAGAACATCTAGGCCGCCAAGGGTGGTAAGCAACTTCATGGTTGAGGCGGGGTTCATCGCCTGTTGGGAGCGCCAATCTAATTCTGTTTTAGCTGTAATTTTTCCAGGACGACCCGGCTCGATTTCTACTACGGAAATACTGATTGCCTCTTTGGGGATTTGATTCTTCTCAAGGCTGGCGGCGACAGTCTTGGGGATGTATTGCGGGGCGGCATCTTGGGAGGCTTGATCAGCAGAATGAGCTTGTGGGCCGAGCAATAAGCAGGCTAATAGGCTAGCCAGTAGTGCCACAGGAAAGGATGAAGAGTTTTGTGGGCGCATTCCCCATAGGATAAACCTTGGGGTTCACTTATCCAAGTGCTGGCACTTTACTGGCAGTGCCGCTTTTTGTAAGTCCCAATAATTTGGTTTTGTTCTTTCAGGAGTTTTATGAATCGCTCAATTCGATCCGCTAGCGGGCCACTACCCTCAAGATTTTTACAGGCATTAATAAATTGAGAGGCTTCCAGTAATTGCGCCCCACCTTTAACCTTATGAACTAAGCTCTGGAATTCGGTTTCATTAACTAAGGCCTGATTGTTGTCTGAGAAAAGTTCACTCAATACTTCTTCATGAACCTTTTCAATTTCTTCCAAGATCACGATGATCTGCCGGGGATCATCTTTAATGAGCTTCGCGAAGGCCTCGAAAGAATATTCTTCTCCCTCATGGGTAGTGAAATTGCTAGGGTCAAAGTAGCGCATGAGCTCATTCTCAAGAGCGCCTAAACTGAGTGGCTTGATGAGTATGCCATTCATGCCAGATGATAGGAATTGATGACGCGAGTCAAGAGCATAGATATCTGCCGTGACGCCAATAATAATTAAGTCGCGATTACCAAGGAGTCTGATTTGTTGAGCCAGTTCAGATCCCTGCATGCCCGGCATAGATTGATCGGTGAGCATGAGATCAAAGTGGCGGTCTCGCATCAACTCAAGTGCATTGCTAGCATTTTCACAAACGCATGTTTGAATACCGAGTGCTTCTAATTGCAGTGACAAAATTTGGCGACTGGCTGGATGATCTTCAACCACCAAGGCTTGAATGACATTGCCATTCCGACCTGGCCTTTTGGAAATCCAGCTTCTAGGAGAGGGTATTAATGAATCAAAAAAAGTAACCTTTGCTGCAGCAATGCTAGTTCTTGGAAAGGCAACAGAAAAGTGGACGTTGCTCCCAAAGCCTGGAGCACTTTCAAAATAGAGATGACTGTTCATCGAACTCACTAAATGATTGGTGATGGTAAGTCCTAGGCCAGTTCCTCTTTTTTGCTCACACAGCGAGGAGTCTTGTGCGACCGGTAACTGCTCAAATGCTTGGAGGGCCAATTCAATTTGCTCACTACCCATACCAACACCGGTATCAATTACCCTAAACTCAATCAGCTGCCCCGCATGATCGTCGGCAAGGACGGTGATAGAGAAATAAACCTCGCCTTGGGTCGTGAACTTAATCGCATTGCTGAGCAAATTTTGCAGAACTTGTCGCAGACGCAATGAATCAATCATTAAGACTTCAGCGATTCTGGGATCAATCGATGTATGGAGTAACAGATTTTGTTTCTTAGCTACCGTCGAGAATGCAGCATGAATATCCATCACTAGTTGATGGGGATTGCAGGGCTCTAAATTGAGGGTGAGCTTACCTGCTTCAATTTTCGAGATATCTAGCACTTGGTTTAGCATGCCCAAAAGAGATTCTGCTGAGGCTTGCGCGCTCTTTAGTAAAGGTTTATCTTTTTTAGGAAATTGCGCACTTCCTAGAAGTAATTCTTGTACTCCTAAAATGGCATTCATGGGCGTGCGAATCTCATGACTCATAGTTGCTAGAAAAGCAGATTTTGCAGCATTCGCCTTTTCAGCCAATTCCTTTGAATGAAGTAATTCAAGTGCGGCCTTCTTTTGATGAAAGTACTTTCTTTGGAGTTGATAAAACATCACTCCGCCAATAATGAAAACGAGGGCTGCACTGAGCCAGGGCAGCATAGCTCCTCTCGGAGCCTGTACTTGTGGCATTGGCATCTCGCCAAATGCAAAGAGTTTGCGTGATGCAACGGGATCTAGGTCATCTAAGAAGTGGGCTAGCACTCCGTGTAAAGGTGCATTTTGGTCAGAGATCAACCAGCGATAAGCAAAGGGATCTCGACTGTAAAAACCATCCACCTTGAGATCTGGATTTTTTGAGCTTTGTATTAGTTGGTGTGCTAAACGAAGGGGCATGACAAGTGCCTCGACATCATTTCTGACCAGCGCTTGAATTAACTGGGTAGATGAATTGGCCCCAGTGTTTCTGTTATCCGCATTGAGAGGCGAGCTTTCAAAGCCCCGATCGAAGTACCCAATTTTTAGATCTGGTACATCAAGTTTGCTTGATGTCTTAGTGACGATGGCGTCCTGCCCCCAAAAGATGGCTTCTGAGAGGGCGCCAAATTGCAAGACCTGATTATTCATTCCAGGTGGATCAATAATGAAATCTACCTCTCCTTTAGAGATTTGCCTCAGACCTTCTGGGTCTGACGTTCTCCATACTGGTACAAATTGTTGCCGAGTGCATTCTTCAAATTTGGATAGCAGACTTTTGAAGACTCCAGCTTTTTGTGATTTATTTGATTGAGCTAAGTAGGGTGCATATTTTTCATGAATACTAAATCGCACGATAGGATGGGCATCGATCCAAGATTGTTCTACAGCACTGAAAGGTCCGCCATGGGCCAGTCCTCCACATAGACAGCAGATTGATAAAGCATTTCTCAATATGAATCGATGCATGCTCGTATTAGCTTTCGATAATATTGTTCATGCGGCAGAACAATATCAAGTCTGCAATATTGTTAATCCCTAGCTTGTCAAAGACTCTAGTCTTATAGGTTGCCACTGTCTTGTTACTAATGTGCAGTAAGTCTGATATCTGCTGGTTGGTATTCCCTTTTCCGAGATACTTCATCACCTGTAGCTCGCGGTCAGATATCAGTGCCAATTTGTCATTGTCACTTAACGAAGTATTCCCATTTTTTCCATGAGTGAAAAACGTATATCCCTGTGAAATGGCAACGCACGCTGCCAGAATGACATCTTGCCCGGCAGTCTTATTGACAAAGCCATGTGCACCTAACGAGCGCACTCTGCCGCCATACACTGCCTCATCAAGGCTAGAGAGCACCAGAATACGAACCTCTGGATGCATTAAGCCGATGCGGCGGATGACATCAAACCCATCCGTCTTTGGCATATCCAAATCTAATATGACCATATTGGGATTGACTTCTTTAATGGAGCGCAGGCATTCTTCACCGTTTTGCGCCTGTCCTGCTATCTCAAAAAGCAATTGATCCTGCAGCATACTTTTTAAAGCCATCAGCATAGCCGGATGGTCATCTACCAACATCACGCGTTTTCTCATTACTTGTCTCCGTTTTGGTTTTTATGAGGGTGCAGCGAAAAAATGGCTTTAGCGATGCGACTATCGCTAATGTGTAACATTTGATGGCGACTGACCGGCGCCATCATGAGTCCGCCACAGCTGTGATGCGCACCTAATGCGATGACGTTTTCTAAATCTTTGACTAGGGTGACATTGCTGGCATAGATTTGACTTTGGAATTTCTGGTCAAGGGAAATCATCTCAATTGGCAAGCCATCAGCTCGAAATCGATCTATCTCTAGATGAATACCTTCAGGCTGTATTGCTTCGATCCAGCGGATTTGTGAGCTCGTCCCAGTAAATTGGAGCAGATGGATTAATACACCAAGGCGGCGCATTCGCAATAATCCTTCCATACAGAGATCGATGGAATCTGTATCTTCCAGTCTGTGAATGCCCAAGCTCACGAGGCCAACCGGCAGTCGAGAGTTCAGGATGAGGTCACTCAAGGCATCTATAAGACTAGTTGACGCCAGATGCTCTGCGGAAAGGGGCAAGATACCCGGAATAAAGCGACCACTGCGATACCAGTATGTGATTGTGTCTAAGCCCTCCATGAATAATCTCAGAAGCTGGGTGTCGGCAGTGGTCAGTAATGGTCTAAATAAAGAGCTCGTCAGCTTGGTTCCTTGATTATTAAAAATGGGTTCGTTACTAATCGCTTGTCGCTGGGACCAGGATTGGTGTTCTTCGAGCGCTTCGCTACTCAGGCCAAGCCAGGGCTGGCCGCAGGCATCGCGCACCTCTTGGAAGGGTTTGTTCTTCCAAGCCTTTACAAGCGTGTACAGCCGGGATTTCGGGCTCATCAGCATTCTCCAATCATTGATCAGCCAGTCTAGGCATGACGGATTGGAGTAGTAAGGGCTTAAGGCTTATTTATCTGTAGGAAACTACCTACTAGCCTGCCCCCATTATAGAAAGTGTGGGAAGTCCATTTGAAATTTAAGGGGATTTTGCCCTTGAAATTGCATGATTCAGACCTATATAATCAGCACTCCCTACACGCGAGTGCTAAAGTAGCCCGCAATGCGGCTAATTTGCCTAGCTTCCGTGTGAAGAGGTTGCAAATCATTGATTTATATGGTTATTTTAATTAGTTAACACTTACTTACATAGGAGAAGGAATGAATCTGCGTCCTTTACATGATCGCGTAATCATTAAACGTTTAGATCAAGAATCAAAAACTGCTTCTGGAATCATCATTCCGGATGCTGCTGCTGAAA